>SCQQ01000070.1 GCA_004299095.1 Burkholderiaceae bacterium
GTCGGCGGTGAGCGCCTGGCTTTGTTCGTGCCAGCGCGCGACATCCGCTTCCAGGCCGGACTGCTGGGCACTGGCGTTGCTCCAGGCGTTGGTGGACAGCAGCTCGATCCGCTGCGCCAACAGGGCCGCGGCTTCGCGCTGCACCATCACGCGCTGCTGCAAGTCCTCGACCACGCTCACGCGCTCAGTCAGGCGGTCGCGGATTTCGGAGAGCGGCGGCCGCGCCAAGGGCGCGCCGGCCTTGGCGGCGTCGCGTTGCCACGCCAGCGCGTCGGCGATGTGCAGGCGCTCGGAATCGAGCAGCGCCTGCCCCTTCACCCGCCACTCCTCGGCCATGGCGTCTTGCGCCTTGGCGCGGCGCAACTCTTCGAGACGGTCGCGCAGCGCCTTGGCGGCGCCGCGATCCTTGGCCGAGAGCTCTTTGTAAACCGCTTGCATGTCCTCGGGGCCGGGATCGGTCGCCAGCCAGTCGCGCACGCGTTGGGCGCGCTCGCCCGACGTGGCGGCCGAAAACGCGCCGCCCGTCAACGCATCCAGCGGGTGCGCTTCGGCCACCGGCGCGGCGGCGTGTGCGGATTGATCGGAGGCCGGTTGCGAATCTTTGGAATCGTGCAGAAAGGGCAACATGCGAGAGCTACAACAGTGACAAGGAAGCCGCCAAGGCATTTGGCGGCGGAAAGTGCGTATTGTCGCAGTCGCGAGCGCCTTCGAGCGCGATCCGGACAGCGCGGCACGCCAAAGTGCGGCGTCGCCTCCCGGCACCCAGCCAGGCGGCCGCTGCCGCGGCCTCGCGGACACCGCAGCTCAAGCCAACCTTGTACGATAACGGCCCAGTCGAATCGAGACCCAATCCACGGAGGCTTCAACCATGTTTTCACGCAGTCAATCCACCATTGCCAAGACCGATCCGGAGCTGTGGCGCGCGATTGAAGGCGAGCGGCAGCGCCAGGAGGACCACATCGAACTGATCGCCAGCGAAAACTACGCCTCGCCCGCCGCGCTGGAAGCGGCCGGTTCCGTGCTCACGAATAAATATGCCGAGGGGCTGCCGGGGCACCGCTATTACGGCGGCTGCGAGCACGTCGACGTGGTGGAACAACTGGCGATTGATCGCGTGAAAAAGCTCTTCGGCGCCGAAGCCGCCAACGTGCAGCCGCACTGCGGCGCCAACGCCAACGAAGCGGTGCTGCTGGCGTTCGTCAAGCCGGGCGAGACCATCATGGGCATGAGCCTGGCCGAAGGCGGGCACCTGACGCACGGCATGCGCCTGAACATGTCGGGCAAGTGGTTCAACGTGGTGAGCTACGGCCTGAACGAAAAGGAAGCCATCGACTACGACGACATGGAGCGCAAGGCGCACGAGAGCAAACCGAAATTGATCATTGCGGGCGCCAGCGCCTACAGCCTGGAAATCGACTGGGCGCGCTTTGCCAAGGTGGCCAAGGACGTGGGCGCCATCTTCATGGTGGACATGGCGCACTACGCGGGGCTGATCGCGGGCGGCGTCTACCCGAACCCGGTGCCGTTTGCCGACGTGGTGACGTCGACCACGCACAAGAGCCTGCGCGGCACGCGCGGCGGCTTCATTCTGATGAAGGAAGCGCACGCCAAGGCCATCAACTCGGCCGTGTTCCCCGGGCTGCAAGGCGGGCCGCTGATGCACATCATCGCCGGCAAGGCGATTTGTTTCCGCGAGGCGCTGGAGCCGGAATTCAAGCAGTACGCCACGCAAATGAAGAAGAACGCGCAGATCCTGGCGCGGACGCTGATCGAGCGCGGCCTGCGCATCGTCTCGGGCGGCACGCAAAGCCACGTGATGCTGGTCGATCTGCGCCCCAAGAACCTGACCGGCAAGGAAGCCGAGGCAGTCCTGGGCGCCGCCAACATCACCACCAACAAGAACGCCATCCCGAAAGACCCGCAAAAGCCCATGGTGGCGAGCGGCATCCGCATCGGCTCGCCCGCGATCACGGCGCGCGGCTTCAAGGACGACGAGGCGCGTGCCACGGCGAATCTGGTGGCCGACGTGCTGGATCATCCGCACGACGAGGCGGCGCTGGCGACCGTGCGCGCCAAGGTCGCCGCGTTGACGCAGCGTTTCCCGGTGTACGGGAAGTAACCATCCGCCGGGCCGCACGCCATGCACTGCCCTTTCTGCGCGCACCCCGACACGCAAGTGGTGGATAGCCGCGTGTCGGACGAAGGCAGTTTCATTCGAAGGCGGCGCCAATGCGGGCACTGCGGCAAGCGCTTCACGACCTACGAGCGCCCGGACATCAGCTTTCCCGCCATCGTCAAGAAAGACGGGCGGCGCGTGCCGTACGCGCGACCCAAATTGCGTGCCTCGCTGGATCTGGCGCTGCGCAAGCGGCCGGTGAACACCGAACAAGTCGACTCGGCCGTGGCTGGAATCGAAGAAAAGCTGCTGGCCAGCGGCGTGCGTGAAATCGCCTCCTCCAAGCTGGGTGAATGGGTGATCAAGGAGCTCCGGCAGCTCGACAAGATCGCCTACATCCGCTTCGCCAGCGTCTACCGCAACTTCGAAGACGTGGACGAGTTCCGCGCGGCGGTGGACGAGATCAAGCGCTAGCGCCGCGTCTCACCCGGTTTCGGATCCGCGGCGGGTTACCGAACCCGTCGGATTCGGGGCGCGGCGGCCCACGCATCGGCCGTCAATGCCCATGCCGCTGGGATCAATCAGGCGATCGTTTGGCGACGATCCGGCCACGCTCTCAGCACGTGCGACCACTCGGACGAGCAGGGTTTGCACGCAGCGCCTCCAAATCGACCGCCGCCAGCACGCTGATGTGCGTCGCCGCGCTGCGCGCCAGCGCCGGCAGGTTGTAGCCGCCTTCCAGGCAACTGACGATGCGCCCCCGTGCGTGGCGGCGCGCCACGTCCCGGATCTGCGTGGTGATCCAGAGATAATCCGATTCGTTCAATTTCAGGTCAGCCATTTCCTCGTCGCGGTGCGCGTCAAAACCAGCGCTGACCAGAATCAACTCCGGCCGGTGCTGGTCGAGGCGCGGCAGCCACAGCATGTCGATCAGATCGCGGATGTCCATGCCGCGCGTCAGGGCTGGCACCGGACAGTTCAGCAAATTCGGGTCGAGGCGGCGTGCACCCCCTTCCGGATAAAACGGGTGCTGGTAGAAGCCCACCATCAGGATGCGCTCGTCGCCCGCCACGATATCTTCGGTGCCGTTGCCGTGATGCACGTCGAAATCAACGATCGCCACGCGCTCCAACCCGCGGCGCTCGCAGGCATATTTGGCGGCAATCGCCACGTTGTTGAAAAAGCAGAAGCCCATGCCCTGGTGGCGTGTGGCGTGGTGGCCGGGCGGGCGCGTCATGCAAAACGCGTTCTCGAGTTCGCCGTCCAGCACCGCATCCACGGCGCCCACCGCCGCTCCCGCCGACAGCAGCGCCGCACGGTAGGTGGTGGCATTCATCACGGTGTCGTCGTCCAGCGCCAGATAATGCAGATCGGGTTCATCGGGGTCGTGCAGCATGGCGTCCAGGCCGCGCAACAGCGCGATGTAGGAACGGTCGTGGGCAAGCAACAGTTCCGACGTGTGCGCCGGCCGCGGCGTGCGCTGCTCCAGCCGATCCATCAAGCCCGTCGCCCTGAGATATCCGTCGATGGCATCCAGGCGCGCCGAACTTTCGGGGTGGCCGGCGCCCATGTCGTGCAGCCGACAATCGGGGTGAAAGAAATACCCGGTTTTTCCCACTTTTGTCTCCCTGCAACGCCAAGGGCCCCGGTTTTTCGGATACCTTCACACCATGGATGTCTTGAAAACGATCAATGCCATTTTGGCGCAACTCGGCGTCGTGCTCGCCGGCAAATCGCAGCAAATTCACGATGGCGTGGCCTGCCTGCTCGCGGGCGGGCATCTGTTGATCGAAGACATTCCGGGCGTAGGCAAGACCACGCTTGCGCACGCGCTGGCCCGTACCTTCGGGCTGCAGTTCGCGCGCGTGCAATTCACGGCGGACCTGATGCCCACCGACCTGTCCGGCGTGTCGGTGTACGACCGCGCGCAGGAAGCCTTTCATTTCCACCCCGGCCCGATATTTGCGCAGGTGTTGCTGGCTGACGAAATCAACCGCGCCAGCCCGAAAACGCAAAGCGCCCTGCTGGAAGCCATGGAGGAAAAGCAGGTCACCGTGGACGGCGCGACGCGCGCGTTGCCGCAGCCGTTCTTCGTGATTGCCACACAGAACCCGCACGATCAGTTGGGCACCTACGGCCTGCCGGAATCGCAACTGGATCGCTTTCTCATGCGTATCTCACTGGGCTACCCGGATCGCCTGTCCGAGCGCGCACTGCTCACCGGAATCGATAGACGCGAGCTGCTCACGAAACTCAAGCCGGTGTTGGGCGCCGTCGACCTGGCCACGCTGCAGCGCAGCGTGCGCGCCATCCATGCATCGGACCCGCTGCTGGATTACGTCCAGAACCTGGTCGCCGCGACGCGTTCGGGCAAGTGGTTCGTTCGCGGCCTGTCACCTCGAGCCAGCATTGCGCTGCTGCACGCCGCGCGCACCGAAGCGCTGATGGCCGGGCGCGACTACGTGGCGCCGGACGATGTGCAGGCGGTGATCGTCCCATGCACCGCGCACCGCCTGTCGCCCGTCGCCAGCGCGGGCCGCGGCTCGGCTGAGCAGGTGCGCGCCATGGTCAACGCGGTGGCCCTCCCCTGAGCGGACCATCCGCACCCGCTTCACATCCTCCTGCGCACCGACGTGGAACTCGCCAATCTGCCGCAACCATCGTGGCGGGTGCTGCCCGAACGCCTCAAGGCCACAGCGCGCGCCTGGTGGCTGGCGCGCACGCCGCGCACCGACACGCTCACCCTGACGCAGCGCAACGTCTACGTGCTGCCGACGCGCGCCGGCCTGATGCTGGCGGCCACGCTGGCGGTGCTGCTGATCGCATCGATCAACTACCAGCTCAACCTGGGCTATCTGCTCACGTTCCTGCTGGGCGGCAGCGCCGCAGCCGGTCTGATCGTGGGCCATAACACCCTGCGCGGCCTGACCCTGAACTTGCGGCCGCCCGCGGCGGTGTTTGCCGGCCAGGCGGCGATGCTGGAAGTGCAGCTCATCAACGCGCGGCGCCGGCCACGGCACGCAATCGGACTCAAGATCCAGTCCAGCAAGGAACTCACCTGGGCCGACGTGCCGGCCGCGGCCGAAGCGGTGCTGCACGTGAGCGCGCCCTGCCCTCGCCGTGGGCTCCAGCCGGTGCCTGCGCTGTGGGCGGAAACGCGCTTCCCGCTGGGCACGTTCCGCGTCTGGGCACCATGGCGACCTGCCGCGCGCGTGCTGGTTTACCCGCGGCCGGAAGCCGATCCGCCGCCGTTTCCGCACGGCCCGGCGAACACCGACGACAACAGCGGCGCCGGCCCGGCGATGGACACGGGCGAGTTCGAAGGCGTGCGCGCTTACCGCGCCGGCGACCCGATCAAGCGCATCGTCTGGAAAAAACTCTCGCCCACGGGCGAACTGGTCACGCGCGAAACCCGGCGCGACCGCCAGACGTTGCTGTGGTTCGACTGGGCGCAGACCGCCGCAGCCGGTACCGAGCAGCGCCTGTCGCGCCTGACGGCCTGGGTCCTGGCGGCCGACGACATGAATCTGGACTACGGCCTGCGCCTGCCGCAGGGCGAAATCCCGCCAGGCCACGGCGCCGCCCACCGCAAACGCTGCCTGACGATGCTAGCGCTATGTTGAAACCCGCCCCTGACCGCGTGCTGCGCCTTGGCCCGTCTCAGCGCGTGCGCCGGGCGCGGCTCGGCCAACTGCCGCGCGATACGCGCGACACCCTGTTCCTGCTGGGGGTGGTTGCCTGGGTCGTGCTGCCGCAGGTCGGGCGACTGCCGCTCTGGTGCTCGCTTTCGGCGGGCGCGATTCTGGTGTGGCGCGGCGGGCTTGCGCTCGCCGGCAAGCCGCTGCCGCGCCGCGCATGGCTTCTGGCTCTGCTGGTCGCCGCGCTGGCCGCCACCTGGGCGACGTACGGCACGTTGCTCGGCGCCAGTGCGGGCGTGACCTTCGTGGTCGCGCTGCTGGCGCTCAAAACGCTGGAACTGCGCGCGCGGCGCGACGCCATGGTGATTTTTTTCCTGGGCTTCTTCACTCTGCTCACCTGCTTTTTCAGTTCCCAGTCACTGGTCACGGCCGTCATGGCGGTGATGGGCCTGTGGGGCCTGCTCACGGCGCTCGTCAACGCGCATCGCCCGGTGGGCACGCCACCGCTGCGCGAATCGGCCTGGGCCGCCGCGCGCCTGGCGCTGGCCGGCGCACCCATCACGCTGGCGCTGTTTCTGTTTTTTCCCCGCTTTGCGCCACTCTGGGGCATTCCGAACGACGGGTTGCAAGGACGCACCGGGCTGTCGTCCACGATGACCATCGGGCAAGTGGCCCGATTGGCGCTGGACGACAGCGTCGCCATGCGCATCCAGTTCGACGGGGCGGTGCCGACGCCGCCGCAACGCTACTTCCGCGGACCGGTATTCACCCATTTCGACGGCCGCGAATGGACGGCGGGTGCGGGGGTCGCCCCGGGCGTTCCTCCGCCGCCAACGCGCGTCAATCTGCGCGTGAGCGGCACCCCGATCCGCTACGAGGCAACGCTGGAGCCGACCCACCTGCGTTGGCTGCCCACGCTGGATGCGACGGTCACGGCGCCGCAGCTACCGCCACCCTGGCGCGTGCGCCGCTCCGGCGATTTCGGTTGGGTGACGAATCGGCCGATCGGCCAGTTGATCCGCTTCCGCGCCGTGAGTTACCCCCAATTCACGGATGAAACCCCGCCGGCCGGTCGCGACGATGCACCTTTCGATACCCGAGCCGACCTGCAACTGCCCGCGGGTTTCAACCCGCGCACGCTGCGCTGGGCACGCGAGCTGCAGGCGCAGGCGCACGGCGACCCAGAGGCCATCGTGCAGGCGGCGCTGCGACAGTTGCGTACCGGCGGCTACCGCTACACGCTGGACCCGGGCATCACCGGCCGCAACAGCGCCGATGAGTTCTGGTTCGACACCAAGCAGGGGTTTTGCGAGCACATCGCGTCCGCGTTCGTGATCCTGATGCGCGGCGCGGGCGTCCCGGCGCGCGTGGTCACCGGCTTCCAGGGCGCGGAAAAAAACGGCTTTGACGCCTATTGGGTGGTGCGCAATTCCGACGCCCACGCCTGGACCGAGGTCTGGATGGCGCCGCGCGGCTGGGTGCGCGTGGACCCGACGGCGGCCGTGATGCCGGCCCGCATCGGCGAAGACCTGCGCCTGAGCCCGCCGCCGGGCTTCGTCGGCAGCGCCCTCGACACCCTGAACCCGCGCCTGCTGCTGCAGGTGCAAGCGCTCTGGGACGCCATCAACAACCGTTGGAATCAAGTCGTTCTGAATTACACCCAGGACCGGCAATTCGACCTGCTGCGCCATTTGGGTTTCAAGCAACCCAGTTGGGAAGATCTGGGCAAGGTCTTGGGCGTTCTGCTGGCGCTCGCCGCCGGCGGCGGAATCGCCTGGTCGGCCTGGAAGCGCGGCGAACACGATCCCTGGCTGCGGCTGCTGCAGCTCATGCGCCGCAAGCTCGGCCGGCAGGGCCTCGACATCCCCGCCAACGCGTCGCCGCGCCGGCTGGCGCAAGCGGTCGAGCGCAGCGCGCTCCCCGCAGCGCTGAAAAGCGCGCTGGCCCGTTGGCTGCTGACGCTGGAGCGCCAGCGCTATGCCCCGGCACCTGCGGACGGCGCCATTTCGCTCGCTACACTCAGGCGCCAATTCAGCCGCATGGCGTGGCCCCATGACCAGCCACGGCGCTAACCTCAATCCAGATCCCCCTTGCACACCCTGCTGAACTCCTTTGCTGCGGCTCTGGTCGTGGTCGGCGCCGCGGGTTGCGCCACACACGCGCAACCCATCGCACCTGCGCCGGTGCCAGCCGCGGGCCCGACCTCGGCACCGGAAGCGCCCGCCGCTCCCGCGCCGGCCCCCGTGCCCGCTTTGCTCCCTCCGGCAACAACCTCGGGCGCAGTCACCGCCGATCCGCGCTTCGGTCCGCCCGACACCATTCCGCAGTTCGCGCAAGACGTGGCGGCACGCGACAAGCTGGACGCGGCGTGGATTGAATCCGTGCTCGCCCAAGCCGTCTTCTTGCCCGACATTCGGCCGCTGATGGTGCCGCCTTCCGCGCGTGGCTTTGGCAACTGGCGCGCCTACCGCGCGCGTTTCGTCGATCCGATTCGCATCAACGCCGGCGTGCGTTTCTGGCAGCGCAACCGCGACACCCTGGCACGCGCACAAGCCGAATTCGGCGTGCCGCCCGAAATCATCGTCGGCATCCTGGGCGTGGAAACCGTGTACGGCCGCAACATGGGCAGCTTCCGGGTGCTCGATACCCTGAGCACGCTGGCGTTCGATTTCCCGCGGGAGCACCCGCGCGCAGCGGCACGCCAGGCCTATTTCCGCAACGAACTGGCGCAGTTCCTGCTGCTGTGCGTGCGCAACGGGCTGGACCCCGCCGACGCGGTCGGGAGCTACGCCGGCGCGATGGGAATTCCCCAATTCATGCCGTCAAGCTGGCTGCGCTACGCGATCGACTTCGAGGGCGACGGCCACGTCGACTTGTGGGACAACGAAACCGATGCGATCGGATCGGTCGCCAATTACTTCAAGGAACACGGCTGGCAGCCCGGAGAGCCGACGCATTTCAGCGTCACGCTGGCGCCGGGCGCCGATCTCGACGCGCTGCTGGCGCCCGACATCACGCCGACGTTCAGCGCCGCGCAATTCCAGGCCATGGGCGCCGATCTGAGCGCCGCGGGCCGCGGCTACGGCGGGCCGCTGGCGCTGATCCGGCTCACCAACGGCAATCCGGCACGACCGGGGCACGCGCCCAGTTACGTCGCCGGAACGCAGAACTTCTACGTGGTCACGCGCTACAACCACAGCGCGTTCTATGCGATGTCGGTGATCGACTTGGGCGAACAAATCGCCAAGGCATTGCGGCAGCGCGAAGCGACCGCGTCCGAATAAAAACCCGGAATTTGCTAGAACACGCCGGCGGCCAGCCCCGCAGCCAGGCCGGCGCCCACTTCGGCGCACTTCGCCAGATCCGCCGCCTCGATCACCTTGGGCGCCAGAATGCGCACCGGGTCTTGCGCGTGGGTGCAGACGATCAGCCCCGGCGCCACGCATTTCAGGCGCCAGCCGGTCGCGATTCGATCCAGTTGACGCAGCGCGCCCCGGCCATCGCTGCCGGCGCAGATCAACGCGGCGTACGGCCGACCATTGATCCGGTCCAGCACCGCGTAGTAGGTGCGGTCGAAGAAATCTTTCATCACGCCGGACATGGACGCCAGGTTTTCGGGCGTCGCGAACAGATAGCCATCGGCACCCAAGACATCGTCCGGACCGGCATCGGCCGCACGCATCAGGACGGTCTCCAACGCCTCCTCAGCGCACGCCGCCTGGGCCGCCGCAGCCGCCATCTGGCGCGTGCCGCCAGTCATGCTGTGGTAGACGATCAACAGCTTCTTCACGGCGCGTTCCCCTGCCAGGCTGCGGTGCTCACGCGGATGCCGGCGCCATGGAGCGACCGGTCGCGACGTTACAGCACGTCGCGCAGGCGATCGGACCGGCTCGGGTGCTTCAGCTTGCGCAGCGCCTTGGCTTCGATCTGGCGGATGCGCTCGCGCGTGACATCGAATTGCTTGCCGACCTCTTCCAGCGTGTGGTCGTTGTCCATTTCGATGCCGAAGCGCATGCGCAGCACCTTGGCCTCGCGTGGCGTGAGGCTATCGAGAATTTCCTTGACCACGTCGCGCAGACCGGCCTGCATGGCCGCGTCCACCGGCGCTGTCGTGCCTTGGTCCTCGATGAAATCGCCCAAATGCGAATCGTCATCGTCGCCAATCGGCGTTTCCATGGAGATCGGCTCCTTGGCGATCTTCATGATCTTGCGGATCTTGTCCTCCGGAATTTCCATTTTTTCGGCCAGCAACGCGGCGTCGGGCTCATAGCCGAACTCCTGCAAATGCTGGCGCGACAGCCGGTTCATCTTGTTGATGGTTTCGATCATGTGCACCGGGATGCGGATGGTGCGTGCCTGATCGGCGATCGAGCGCGTGATCGCCTGCCGAATCCACCACGTGGCATAGGTGCTGAATTTGTAGCCGCGGCGGTATTCGAACTTGTCGACCGCCTTCATCAGGCCGATGTTGCCTTCCTGGATCAGATCGAGGAACTGCAGGCCGCGGTTGGTATATTTCTTCGCGATTGAAATCACCAGCCGCAAGTTGGCCTCGATCATTTCGCGCTTGGCGCTGCGCGACGACGCTTCGCCCGCGATCATGCGTTTGTTGATGGCCTTCAATTCCTTCAGCGGAACGACGGCATCTTTTTGCAAATCAGCGAGCTTGCGCTGCACGTCCTGAATCGGCGGGATGTTGCGCCCCATGATCGCGCTCCAGGGCTTTTTGGCCGCCGCTTCCTGCTCGGCCCACGCAAAGTTGAGAAGCTGCGTGGGAATGGCCTGCCCGTGCGCATCCTTGCCCGAAAACGCGGCGACAAAGTCGGCCTGCGGATAGTGGCACTTGTCGACAATGATGCGGCGCAGCTTGCGTTCGTACTGCCGAATCAGATCGACCTGCGCGCGCAGCACATCGCACAACTTCTCGATCGTCTTGGCGGTGAAGCGGATGCTCATGACGCGCTCGGTGAGCGCCTTCTGCGCGGTGACGTAATGCGGCGAGCCCCAGCCGCTCTTGACTTGCGCCTTGCGCATTTTCTCCATCAGGCCGGCGATGTCGTCGAAGCGCGTGAGCGCTTCGGTCTTCATGGCTTCCATGAGGCGCGTCATGGCCTTGCTGCCGTCGTCGTCCTCTTCGTATTCGTCCTGGTCTTCCTCGGCCACGTAATCGTCGTTTTCCTGGGCGTCGGTAAAGCCATCCACGACCGTGTTGATCAGCACCTTGTTCGAGCGAATGTTCTCGGCCATTTTCAGGATTTCGGCGATCGTGGCAGGACTGGAGCTGATCGCTTCCATCATGTCCATCAGACCGCCCTCGATGCGCTTGGCAATCTCGATTTCGCCCTCGCGCGTAAGCAGTTCGACCGTGCCCATCTCGCGCATGTACATGCGCACCGGGTCGGTGGTGCGGCCGAATTCGGAATCGACCGTGGAGAGCGCTGCTTCAGCCTCTTCCTCGGCCTCTTCCTCGGTCGCCGTGCCCGAGCTCGAGCTGCTCAGCAGCAGCGTTTCGACATCGGGCGTCTGGTCGTACACCGCCACGCCCATGTCGGTGAGCAGCGTGACCACCGCTTCCAGCGTTTCGGTCTCGACCAGCTTGTCCGGCAAGTGATCGTTGATTTCCCCTTGCGTCAGGTAGCCGCGGGTCTTGCCCAGTTTCAGCAATTCCTTCAGGTTGGCGCGACGCTGCGCCATTTCCTCTTCGGACAGCACGCTGTTGTCCAGGCCAAATTCGCGCATCAGCGCACGCTCCTTGGCCTTGCTGATCTTCATGCGCAGCGGTTTCACCTTGACGGCCGGCGCCGCCAACTCGGGCACTTCCGCCTCAATCTCTTCCTGCTCTTCCGTCTCGTCCTTGCCTTCGCTTTCGTCCAGATCCTCGGCGTCCAGTTCGATGTCGAGCACCTCGTGCACTGGCGTCTCTTTCTTTTTGGCACTGGCGCCCCCGCGCTCCTTGGGCGCCGCCTTCACGGCAGTCGCCTTGGTCGGTTTGGCCTTGGAATCAGCCGCCTTCTTGGGCTCGGTTGCGGCTGCCTTGGTTTTCAGATGGGTCGACGTCGCGGCCTTGCGCGCATCTTTTGCCGGCTGCGCTTTCTTGATCTCGGCAACCTTCGGTGTTGCTTTGATCCGTTCGCTCTTGCTCGTCACACTGTTGTCCTTCTTGACAGCTGCCGTTTTGGCAGGCGCCGCTTTTCCGGGTTTGCCCGCATGGCCGGGCACCTTCTTCGCCGTCGTCACTTTGGATCGGTTTTTGCTCACCGAAGTTGCTGCAGCCGCTCGCGCTTTCCGCGCCTTTTCGGTTTTGTCCGCCTTGCCGGCGCCCACCTTCGCCGCGCTCGCGCTTTTCTTCGGCGCCGCCTTGACGCCCGCGCGGATGGTGGCTTTGGGTTGTTTTTGGTTGGTTGGCATGGTGAACCTCAAAATGAATCAAAGGCTGGAACTCGCGCACGCGGCAGCGCGACTCGGGTTGCGGAAATCAATCCGGCGTGACTCTTGAAAATCGTCGGTCGCCGCTCATGGATGGCTGCATAGCCGTGCGCCGGCCGGGCGCCTGCGTGAGATCGTGCGAACACTTGAAGCTGTCTCAACTGAAAGCCCGGCGCACCACCCGTTCGGGTAAACCTTGACCACGCGCAGCAGACCTGTTGCTCGTGATGAACGCGGCAAGCCTTTAATTATAGTTTCTGCGGCGATTTTCAAGCACTGCGCGTACGCGCGGCGGCCTACTTTTTGGCCGCGGTGTAATCAGCCAGCAACACGCGATAGAGGCCCAGGTTGCCTTCGGCCAGCGCTGCATTCATGCGCTTTTTCAAATAGGACGGGCGCTGCGCCCGCAAAATCGATTCCAGTTCGGACGCTTCCGGCTTGATCTCCGCGGGGATGCGCCGCACCAAGTCTTCGGCCACCTCGGCGAGCGCCTGATCCGTCAATCTGGATCGGAAAACCGGCCAGGTCTGGGGTCCGCTCTCCTGCAACTGCCGTTCGACCCAGGCGAACAGCGGACCATACGGCGTCGGCATGTCGCACAGGAGCTGATGGTCGGTCGAACTCAGGGCCAACCAACTCTCGGAAGCCGTCAGCACGATTTGCAAGGCGCGCGCAGCGGTTCGGTCGGATGGATAGCTGCGCGCGCTGGATGCGCGGACCGACGGCGTCGGACGTGCGGGCGCAGGCGCTGCGCCGCGTACGTCCACGGATGCCGGAGCCAGTCGCCGGTCGGCCGTACCGGAAAGCCCCCACAGGCGCTCCAATTCCTGCACGTCCAGTTGCACCCGCGTGGCGATATCGCCCAGCAACTGCCGCCCCAGCGCTCCGTCCGGCAGCCGCTGCCACAGCTCGCGCGCCTTGGCGGCAAAATGGGAACGCCCCTCGGCGGTATCCATGGCGCACTGCTCGGCCGCAGCGTCGATCAGAAAGCGCGACAGCGGGATGGCGCGATCGACCTGCTCCTGAAACGCCGCGACACCTTGGCTACGGACAAAGCTGTCAGGATCGTGCTCGGGCGGCAGAAACAGAAACTTCAGCGTGCGCGTATCCTCGGCATAGGGCAGCGCCACATTCAGCGCCTTGTGCGCTGCAGCACGGCCCGCAGCGTCGCCATCGAAGCTGAAAACGATCTGGTCGGTAAAGCGGAACAGCTTTTGCACGTGCTCCGGCGTACAGGCGGTGCCGAGCGTGGCCACGGCGTTCAGGAAGCCCGATTGCGCCAGCGCCACCACGTCCATGTAGCCTTCGGTGACCAGCGCGTAACCGCGCTCGCGCACCGCACGGCGCGCCTCGAACAACCCATACAGCTCACGCCCCTTGTGGAAAAGGGTGCCGTCCGACGAGTTGAGGTATTTGGGCTTGCTGTCGTCCAGCACGCGGCCGCCAAAGCCGATGACGTCGCCGCGGATACCGCGAATCGGAAACATCACGCGCTGCCGGAAACGGTCGTAGCGCCGAGCGGGCGGTCCCTCCTGCGCAATCACCAGCCCGGCCTCGACCAGAAGCGGGCTTTCGTAGTCGGAAAAGACCTCGGCCAATGTCTGCCAGCCGTCGGGCGCCCAGCCCAGGCCGAAATCGCGTGCAATCGCGCCGGAGAGTCCGCGGCGCTTCAGGTACCCGATGGCGGCGCGCGACGAGCGCAACAGCTTGCTGTAGGCGGCCGACGCTTGCGCCAGCAAAGCCGCCAGGCGCGCGCGCGCCTCGCGGGCGCGCGCCTCCTGCTCACGTTCGGCCGGACCGCGCCGGTCGTCCGGAACTTCCAGGCCATATTGCTGCGCCAGGCCCTGCACCACTTCGAGGAAGCCGGCGCCGGTCATTTCCATCAGGAAACCAATGGCGTTGCCGCTCTTGCCGCAGCCGAAGCAGTGATAGAACTGCTTGCTCTGGCTCACGCTGAACGACGGCGTTTTCTCGGCATGGAAGGGGCACAGCCCGACAAAATTGGCTCCGGCTTTCTTGAGTTGGACGTAGCGCCCGACCACTTCGACCACGTCGGTGCGTTCGAGCAGGTCCTGGATGAAAAGCTGCGGGATAGCCACTGCGGCATTGTCTCGCAAAGACGTGTTTTCCCAGCCATGGCGTCGGCGCCACGGGGAGCGTGACGCCACCGTGGGCCGGGCTCAACGCTTGAAACGCTGCAGCTCGCTTGCCAATTGACGCGTGCGCAAGGGAGCGCCACCGGAATAACCGTCGAGATACTGGCGCAGTTGCTGGCGCAAGCCGGCGCGATCCGCGGGCGCCAGTGCGCGCACGACGGCGGCCAACGCGTCCAGCGGCCGATCCTGTGCAAACGCGCGCTCGAACGCCAACCAGTCGTCGCTGCCGAGCGCTGGTTGCTGCGCATCCGGCGCGGCGCACAACCCGCGTTCGGCCAGAAGGGCGTAACGGCCGCGAGCCGCAAGCGGCGCCAGGGTCAATGCTTCCGAATCCAGTGCCGGCAAATAACCCCCGTCGCGCAACAACACCAGTTCGAACGCGCGCAGTGCTGCGGCGGCCAGTGCGCCGTCACCGCCGGAGGCCAGGCTCTCGACGGTCGCGGCGTAGGCATCGAAGAGGCGCGGATGCGGATCTTCACGGGCCACCATGCGCAACAGCAACTCGTTGACGTAATAGCCCGACAGCAGCGCGTCGCCGGTCGGCATGACGCTGCCGCCGCCCCATTCGGCGCTCTTGAGCGTGCGAATTTCGCCTTTCCCGCCCCAGGCGATGAAAAGCGGCTGCAACGGCAACAACACCGAGCGGAAGTAGGACGACGGCCGCTTGGCGCCATTGGCGACCAGCGCGAGCCGACCATAGTCGCGCGTGAACGCTTCGACGATCACGCTGGTTTCGCTCCAGTCGTAATGGTGCAGCACGTACGCCGGCTGATGCGCGACGCGGTTCATCGCCTGCCGCGATCAACGCCGCGTCGCGCCGTATTCAGGCGCAGCCCGGCAGCGCTGGTCCAACAGCCCATGGCGCCTACTCATAGCCCAGGCTGCGCAACCGCGCCTCGTCATCGGCCCAGCCCGAACGCACTTTGACCCAGAGTTCCAGGAATACTTTGGCGCCCAGCAATTTCTCCAGTTCAAGCCGCGCCTGGGTGCCGATTTCCTTCAGGCGCTCGCCGCCATGGCCGACGATGATGGCCTTGTGGCCGTCGCGCTCCACCAGGATGGTGGCGGCAATGCGCACGAACCGGCCGCCGCCGCGCGCAGGCTCTTCCTGAAACTGATCGATGATGACCGCAGACGCATAGGGAATCTCGTCGCCGGTCAGGCGAAACAGCTTTTCGCGCACCACTTCGCTCGCCAGGAACTTCTCGCTGCGGTCGGTGAGCTCGCCGTCCGCGTACCACCAGTCCTGCCGCGGCAGGTAGGGCGCGCAAATCGCCACCAGCCGCTCGACATCGGCGGGGCGCTTGGCCGACATCGGGACCAGTTCGGCGAACGGATAGCGTTCGGGCATGCGTTGCAGCCAGGCGGCGAGTTCCGCCTTGCGATGCACGCGGTCCAGCTTGTTGGCGATGAGCAGTACCGGCGTTTTGCCCTTGAGCAGCGACAGCACCCTGGCGTCGGCCAACGTGAAACTGCCTGCATCGACCACGAACAGGACCAAATCGACGCCGCCGATCGCACCGACCACCGCGCGGTTCATGGCGCGATTGAGCGCGGAACCGTGGCGCGTTTGGAACCCCGGGGTGTCGACAAACACCAGTTGGGTACCGCCGGCACCGTCGGCCACGGTCCGAATGCCCGTCACGCGGTTGCGCGTGGTCTGCGCCTTGCGGCTGGTGATGCTGATTTTTTGCCCCACCAGCGCGTTCAGCAGCGTGGATTTGCCGACGTTGGGGCGCCCCACGATGGCAATCGAGCCGCAGCGCCGCACGGTATCCGGCTGCGCCTGATCAGGCTTGGTTTGCTCTGGCTGTGCGCTGCCCCCGTCTCGATCTCCGCTCGCCACGTCCGGCTCAACCATGATTGTTCTCGTTCAACCTGGCCAGCATCGCGCGCGCGGCCTGCTGTTCCGCCGCGCGGCGCGTACTGCCGCTGCCACGGGTCGTACCCGCCAGCGTCGCGACGCGGCACGACACTTCGAAAGTCTGCGCATGCGCGGCTCCGGTGACCTGAACGACTTCATAGTCGGGCAACTTCACTTTGCGCGCCTGCAGCCATTCCTGCAACGTCGTCTTGGGGTCCTTGGCGGCCACGGCCAGGGCGGGCGTGATGTCAACGCCACGGTAGAGGTGCATCACCACCTGCGCTGCCGCCGCAAAGCCGCCGTCGAGATAAACGGCCCCGAGGACGGCCTCCAGCGCATCCGCGAGGATCGACGGGCGCTCGCGCCCGCCGGCATGCGCCTCGCCTTCGCCCAAGCGCAGCAATTGCGGAATGCCCAGGCCGCACGCAAGCCCATGCAGACTTTCCTCGCGTACGAGTTGCGACCGCAAGCGGGACAGGTCGCCTTCGGCGCCGTGCCCCAGTTTGCGGAACAGCATGTCGGCCACCACCAGGCCCAGGACCGAATCCCCCAGGAATTCCAGGCGCTCGTTATGCTCGGCCGAAAAACTGCGGTGCGTCAATGCCCGGGCGAGCAGCGCCGGATCGGTGAACCGGTAACCCAAGTGCCCTTCGAGGGTGGCATGCCTCCCCCTGCGCGCTGTGGAAATGTCTTGTTCTGCCAACGCGTTATTTGTCCGCCGGCTGGGCGCCCGTGGCCGACCCCGAATATTTGAGGAGCAGATAAGCCGGTCCGCCGAGCGGAATCTCTTTCTGGTAGTTGAACGCCACCACGAATCGGCCATTGGCCTTGCTCACATCCAGGTCGCTGCCATGGATCGACGAGATGTAGCCGGCGTCAGCGTGCCGATCGAAGGATTGGCGAATATTGGCGACGGTGGTCCCGGTCTGGGCCGCTTCTTTCACGGCATTCTTGACCGCCATGTACTCGGTTGCCGTCGGAACGACCTTCGCGCCGATGATGGCCAAGTAGGCCAAGACGGCACCGACCACCAGCAAGCTCAAGATCGACAGGCCGCGTGGAATGCGTTTGATCGGGTAGTGCGTCATGTTCTTGTCACGTCGTTAATGAATTTTTCCGATTTGGCTGAGGTCGCTGAAATTCATCCAGATGAAAAACGCCTTGCCGACGATGTTGCGTTGGGGCACGAACCCCCAGTAACGCGAATCCTCGGAATTGTCGCGGTTGTCGCCCATCGCAAAGTAATGACCGGGCGGCACCTTGCACGTCACGCCTTCGATACTGTAGACGCATTGGTCCCGGTATTTGAAGTCGCCGGGCTGGTCGATCATGGTCGGCGCGCGCGGGTTGAGGATGATGCGGTGCTCATGGCCATCCAGATCTTCCCTGAATTGCTCGAAGTACTGCGCGGTCGAATCGTCGAAGAACTCGGGCAGCGGCGTCTCCGGAATCTCGTGCCCATTGATGGTCAGGCGCTTGTTGAGGTAGGCCACGGTATCCCCCGGGAGGCCCACCACGCGCTTGATGTAGTCGATTTTCGGATTGAGCGGATAGCGAAACACGATCACGTCGCCGCGCCGCACCGGGTTGCCTTGCGTGATGCGATCAAAAATCACCGGCAACTTCAGGCCGTAAGTGAATTTGTTCACCAGGATCAAGTCGCCGATGTGCAGCGTCGGAATCATGGAGCCCGACGGAATCTTGAAGGGCTCGAAGACGAACGAGCGCAGCAGAAAAACGACCAAGATGACCGGGAACAACCCGGCCGTCCAATCCAGCCACCAGGGTTGCGCCAGCAAGGCATTGCGCGCCGCCTCGGCATCCGGCACCGCTACGCCTTGCTGCTGTTGCTGGGCATCCAAGGCAGTCGCCGCGGCCCGCCGCTGCGGCAGGAACACCAGGCGGTCAGCCACCCAGTAAACGGCCGTGACCACCGTGGCCACGAACAGCAGCAACTCGAAATTGCCGTCGATTTGCCCCCAGTACCAGGCAGCCCCGTAACCCACGAAACCCGCCAAAATCAAAGCTGTGATCCAACGCATCATTCATCCACCTGCAATACGGCAAGAAAAGCCTCTTGCGGGACTTCGACCGTCCCGACTTGTTTCATTCGCTTTTTGCCTTTTTTCTGCTTTTCCAGCAGTTTGCGCTTGCGCGTGACGTCGCCGCCATAGCACTTGGCGAGCACGTTCTTGCGCAGCGCCTTGACGTTTTCGCGCGCAATCACGTGCGCGCCAATCGCCGCTTGAATGGCCACGTCGAACTGTTGCCGTGCAATCAGTTCACGCAACTTGCCGACGATGGCGCGGCCACGATACGGCGCGCGGCTGCGGTGCACGATGAGCGAGAGCGCGTCCACTTTGCTGCCGTTCAGCAGCACGTCGACCCGCACCATGTCGGATGAGCGATATTCCTTGAACGCATAGTCCATCGAGGCGTAGCCGCGTGACGCCGATTTCAGGCGATCGAAGAAATCCAGCACGATTTCGGCCAGCGGCAGATCGTACGTCAGCATCACCTGCCGGCCGTGATACGTCATGTCGATTTGGGCGCCGCGCTTTTCGTTGCACAGCGTCATGACGGGTCCGACGTAGTCCTGGGGCACGAACAGGTGCACAGTGACGATAGGCTCGCGAATTTCGCGCACGCTGCCTTGGTCCGGCATCTTGGCCGGGTTTTCCACGTGCACCACGGTGCCATCGACCTGCTCGATTTCGTAGATCACGCTGGGCGCGGTGGTGATCAGGTCCTGATTGAATTCACGTTCGAGCCGCTCCTGCACGATGTCCATGTGCAGCAGGCCGAGGAAACCGCACCGGAAGCCGAAGCCAAGCGCTTCGCTCACGTCGGGTTCGAAATGCAGCGACGCGTCATTGAGCTGCAGCTTCTCCAGGCTGTCGCGCAACGCCTCGAAATTGCTGGCTTCGGTCGGATAAAGCCCGGCGAACACCTGCGACTGCACTTCTTTGAAACCCGGCAGCGGCTTTTCTGCCGGCCCCAGGTTGCCGGGCAATTTCTTCTCGACCGTGAGCGTGTCGCCGACCTTGGCCGCGCGCAGTTCCTTGATGCCGGCTACCACATAGCCGACCTCGCCCGCCTGCAGCACATCACGCGGCAATGCGAGGGGTGTGAACACCCCGAGCGTGCCGACGTTGTAGACGGCGCCGCTGGCCATCAGCTTGATGCGTTCGTTCTTGTGCAGCGTGCCATCCACCACGCGCACCAGCATGACCACGCCGGCGTACGAATCAAACCAGCTGTCGATGATCACCGCGCGCAGCGGCGCATCGACCGTACCGCGCGGCGGCGGCACTTGCGCGACGATCTGTTCCAGCAGTTCGTCGATGCCCATGCCGGTCTTGGCCGAAATCGCCAGCGCATGGCTCGCGTCGATACCGATCACGTCCTCGATCTCGGACTTGGCAGTGGCCGCGTCGGCCTGCGGCAAATCCATCTTGTTCAGCACCGGAATGACTTCGACGCCCAGATCGAGCGCCGTGTAGCAATTGGCCACCGTCTGGGCTTCCACGCCTTGCGACGCGTCGACCACCAGCAACGCGCCCTCGCAGGCTGAGAGCGCGCGCGACACTTCGTACGAGAAATCGACGTGTCCGGGCGTGTCGATCAGATTCAGGTTGTAAATCTGGCCGTCCCGTGCCTGGTAGCTGAGCGCGGCAGTCTGCGCTTTGACGGTGATTCCGCGCTCTTTTTCGATGTCCATCGAATCCAGCACGCGCGTTTCCATCTCACGATCAGACAGGCCGCCGCAGCGCTGAATGAGCCGATCGGCCAACGTCGATTTGCCGTGATCGATGTGGGCGATGATGGAGAAATTTCTGATGTGATCCATAAACGAGAACCGCGTGCCAGCAAGCCACTTGGTGCGCTGCAGAGCGCCGCCCAAGGCACCAGTCAGGTCACGGCGCCGGAAACGCTGAAAAAGACCTGCTGACGGGTTGCAGCACGGATGACAACGCGAAGCCGCGGCGGACGTCTCTGCCTCAGATCACGAAAAATCAAGCGGCGCCATTGTGCCAAAAAGCCGGAATGGCCCACTTACCCCTTGGGCGGCACCAGGATGTACTGCACCATGTCGTCACGCTGCACCAGCATGTTGGTGACCTTGGTGCGGTCCAGCTTGGCCAGTGCGCTGTCGAACTGATGGACGTCTTCGATCTTGCTGTTGCCCACCGCCAGAATCACGTCGCCCTTGCGCACGCCGGCACCCGCGGCCGCGCCGTTTGCGGCCTGTACCAGCACGCCGTTCGGGATCTTCAGTTCGCTGCGTTGCTCGGCCGTCAAATCCATCACGGTGAGGCCGAAGCTCTGCGAGGCCGACGGCTTGCTTTCGGGCGCGCTGCGCGCCGCTGCCGGCCGCCGCCCCGGTCCTGCGGCTTGCGGCTCCAGTTCCGCCACCACCACTTTCAGCTTGTGCGTTTTGCCACGACGGAACACGTCGATAGTGCTGTGCGCACCGGGCGCCGTCGCGCCCACCATGCGCGGCAAATCGGTGGCGCTGTCCACTGGCTTGCCGCCAAACGCGATCACGATGTCGCCCGGTTCAACGCCGGCGATCGCGGCCGGCGATCCCGGCTCCACATTGCGCACCAGGGCGCCTTTGGGCGCGCTCAAACCCATCGATTCGGCCACTTCGCGCGAAACGCGATCGATGCGCACGCCGATACGGCCACGGGTGACGTGCCCGGTGGCTTTCAGTTGCTCGCCGACGCGCATGGCCTCGTCGATCGGAATCGCAAACGAGATCCCCATGAAGCCGCCCGAGCGCGAGTAAATCTGGCTGTTGATACCGACCACTTCGCCGCGCATGTTGATGAGCGGACCGCCCGAATTGCCCGGGTTGACCGCCACGTCGGTCTGGATGAACGGCAGGTATTCCCCGGTGTCGCGGTGCTTGGCACTGACGATGCCCGCGGTCACGGTGTTGTCGAGGTCGAACGGCGAGCCAATCGCCATCACCCACTCACCCACGCGCAGCTTGCTCACGTCGCCAATGCGCGCGGCGGGCAGGTGTGTGGCGTCGATTTTCAGGACGGCCACGTCGGTGCGTCGATCGGTCCCGACCACCTTGGCCTTGAATTCGCGCTGGTCATCCAGCGTGACGATGACGCCATCGGCATGCTCGATCACGTGCGCATTGGTCATGACGTAGCCATCGGGGGAAATGATGAAACCCGAGCCCACGCCACGCGGCACTTCGCGCTCCGGCGTCTGCTGTTCTCCGCGCTTGGGCTTGGACCGCGGCAATTCGGGTGGCGGCCCGCCGAAAAAGCGCCGGAACAACTCGCGCATGTCGTCGTCCATTTCACCGTCGTCGGACGAGCGCGGCAAGACGCGCTCGACGGTGCGGATGTTGACGACCGACGGGCCGACGAGATCGACCAGGTCAGCGAAATCGGGCAGCCCGCGCACCACCAGCGGCGCTTCGGCCTTCGGTGCGGCGGCAGGAGCCGCATAGGTCGGTGCGCCCATCAGCGGCGAGGCCAAAAAGAGCGCAAGACACGCGTTCCGGATGACCGCGATAGGTTCGGATTTCAAGAAAACTCTCCTCCAGCCAGAACACTGAACCGGCAAGACACGTGCTTGCCAACAAGCGGCACCTGCATGCCCGAGAAATGGTGATCCTATCCGCCCGTGCGTTGCAGGTTCCCAACCAACCGTTCCAGCGTTTGCGGCGGCACCTCACCCACCGAAGTAACCCACCAGTTCCCCTGCGCGTCAGGCCAGCGACGGCGCAGGGCATGTGTCGCGCCAAACTCGGAGCTCCCCGGGTGCATGTGACGTTGCGTGTCGTAGGGCTCCATGAACAGGGAAACCGTCGACAGGCCGTCGGAGAACACCCACTGCACGATGCTGCGGCTGCCGGCCACGCTCTTCTTGTAAAAACCCTGGGGTTCGAAACCGGCAACCGTGCCCTTGAGCGACCAGCCTTCCGAGGCCGGATCGACGCGCTCGCGCGTGACTTTTTCCTGCTTCATGCCATCCATCGATGGCATCACCAAGTGGGCCTGCACCACATCGGCCGGCGGATTCAGATCGATTTCAGAAAAGGCAGCCTGCTCCAACACGCGGCCCGCCGCATCCAGGATTTGGCTCTTGAGCATCAGACCGGTCTGCTTTTCGCTCCAGACGCGGTAGGCATAGCGCAAGTTGTCGCGCGGCTTGAACAGCACCACGTCGGTTTCCAGACCGGCCACGCGATCCTCGCCCAAGTTGCGCACGGTGTAGTACTCGGCCGCGAGCGAACCGCCATCCGCATGCACCAAGTTGGGAAAAGTCTGCCCCAGCGAGTGGCGTTCGGTACGGACCACGTGCATCTTCGGCAAAAACAGAAGGACCTCATTGTTCTTCCGGAATATCGTCCGTGGCGGACCCGACAGCGCTTCGACGCTCTCGAGTTCCTCGTTGCCGTCAGCGCGATGCCAAATGCGCGCACTCGACATCGCACCCGACGCTGACGTCACCACATAGGTGCCTTGGTACGACGGCGTTTTCGACGCTTGGCGCAATCGCGCCAGCCATTCCGCCACACTGCGCGTGGGCTCGGTACCGCGCGCCTGGGCCCCGGCTTGACTTTCCGCGCCTTGGGCACTGGCCAACCCCAGAAACAGGCAAAAAAAACCGGCCAACAAAGCACGTGCCGACGTCGTCAACCACAACTGCACTTTCGTCGGGCACCTGGGCACCCAGTGAATCGAAACAGCGGACAAAGCAACCACGTCAATCAACGCCCTGACCTTTCAAACGTGGTGTTGTGCAGGAAACCGGCCATTTGACCGAAAGCCGCGTCGCCCGCAACCTGGCGGTGAGCCGCCAGCAGCTGATCCAGCTCCGGATCACGCAGGACAGCAGTGCCGCCCGCAGTGTTCAGCGCCGTGTCCACCGCGGCACCGCGAGAATTCGCGCCCGTTGCCAAGGACGCCAACTGAACGCCGCCTCGCAGCGGCATGCCCGGCCCGGCCAGAAGGCCCCATCCCAACACGCCCACGGCAGCCATCGAAGTCAGACCCGCCACCAATTTCCAGCGAAACACCTGATCATTGGCTGCCGAGCGCCTCAGGTCCGGTCTGCTCTCCTCTGCAGGTCGCGCCGGCGCCTGCGGTACGCGGCCCTCGGCCACCAGACGGGCCCGGAGTTGCGCCATGAAATCCGTGCGCCTGCCATACGCGGCCGACAGGTCCGGTGATCGCATGACGTCGCCGATCAAGTGATACATCCGCCAGGATTCACACGCCTCGTCATCAGCCATTTGGTTCAGCGCCAAATCAAGATCGCGCCCTGCCAACTGACCATCAACCAGTGTGGAGATTTGTTCTCGATCGCAGCTCATTTCGACTGACCTCTTGCTTCCAATGCCAGGGCGCCCCACCGATACGTCACCAGCGTTTCCCCGTTTGATGTGACAACAACGGTTTGACTTTCTCAGAAATCGCTTCCCGTGCCCGGAAAATCCGACTGCGCACCGTTCCAATCGGGCAGCCCATGACTTCAGCGATTTCCTCGTAACTCAAACCTTCGATCTCACGCAACGTAATTGCTCGGCGCAAATCCTCAGACAAGTCATCCAACGCCGCATCGACCGCCGATGCAATCTCGCGCGCTGAGAGCTCCGACTCGGGCGTCGATTCCGAGATTAGTTCGGTCTCCGCGGCGGAAGTTTCACCGTCAGTATCGGTTGGATGCAAAGCGGTGTCGGTAATGATGGGGTTTCGCTTCAACTCCAGCAGCGATTTTTTCGCGGTGTTGACGGCAATGCGGTAGAGCCAGGTATAGAACTGCGCGTCGCCGCGGAACTGGGGCAAGGCGCGCCAGGCGCGGATGAACGTTTCCTGCGCAATGTCGGGTACCAGGTCCACATCCCGGACGAAGCGGCTGATCAGGCGTTCAATGCGGCTCTGGTACTTGATCACCAGCAATTCGTAGGCACGCTGGTCCCCAGCTGCGGCACGCTGAACGATCAGTGCTTCGCTATCGGTGGGTTGAACGCGCGGCGTATCGGGCATCGCCAAGAGCCTCAGGCCGCGCCGAGCTCGCGCTCAACCTGCGGGTCATCGGGTTCGGCCGGAAGCACGTGATACAGGGCACAGCGCAACACATGCCAACGCTCGGACCGGGTGCCGCGCTCGGCCCACACCCAAGTGGAGGTCGATGCGCTCGGACCGAGGCAGCGCAGCAGCAAAAAAGCCTGCAAATCGAGTCGAACCTCGACGCGATGCAAGTTGATCGGTGATGACTTCGCCGCTGGGTCAGCGAGCGTCCACAGCCGGCCATTCCACCGCAAAATGCGTTCCCGCTGCGCGCGCCAGAGTGCCCCCAGACCGAAAGTGGATAGTGCAAGAACCACAAACAGCGACGTGAAGCGCACCGCACCCAAGCGCGCTCCGCCGGACGTGGACGCTGCCACGGCCAGTACGACGCCGGGCAACCACAGCGCCAGCAGGACAAGCCTCAAGCGTGCAGTCTGGTGAACGGCGTAACTGACGACCGGTGGCCCCACGACGCGGTGATGCATGTTCCCCTCACTCACGATGGTGGCGAATCGGCTCGCGCTTGTGCTGCGCAATCAAATCCGCTTGAAGACAAGCGACCCGTTGGTTCCGCCGAAACCAAAGTTGTTCTTGAGCGCCACGTCAATCTTCAGGTCCCGCGCGGTATTCGCGCAGTAATCCAGATCGCACTCGGGGTCCTGGTTGAAGATGTTGATGGTGGGTGGCGATTTCTGGTGATAGATCGCCAACACGGTAAACACGCTCTCGATGCCACCCGCGCCACCCAGCAGGTGGCCGGTCATCGATTTGGTCGAGTTCACGACCGTTTTCTTGGCTGCGTCTCCAAGTGCCGCCTTGATGGCATTGGTCTCGTTCAAGTCACCCAGAGGCGTGGACGTGCCGTGCGCATTGACGTAATTCACTTGATCAGCGTTCACGCCTGCGCTGCGCAGCGCGTTTACCATGGCACGCCGCGGGCCATCGATATCGGGTGCGGTCACGTGAAATGCATCACCGCTCATGCCAAAGCCGGCCAGCTCGGCATAAATCCGCGCGCCACGGGTCTTGGCATGCTCATACTCTTCCAGCACCAGCACGCCGCTGCCTTCGCCGAGGACGAAGCCGTCGCGATCGCGATCCCAAGGCCGCGACGCCGTCTTCGGATCGTCGTTGCGCGTGGACAGTGCCCTGGCAGCGGCAAATCCACCCACGCCCAGCGGCGAGACGGTCGCTTCGGAGCCGCCCGCGAGCATCACATCGGCGTCGCCGTGTTCAATCAGCCGCGCCGCAATGCCGATGGCGTGCAGACCCGTAGTGCAGGCGGTGGCCACGGCAATGTTCGGTCCCTTGAAGCCGAAGCGAATCGACACGTGCCCAGCGATCATGTTGACGATGGACGACGGCACGAAAAACGGCGAAATCCGGCGTGGCCCGCGCTTCAGCAATTCTTCTTCGGTGCGTTCGATCATCGGCAAGCCACCGATGCCCGAGCCGATATTGCACCCGATGCGCTCGGCGATGTCCGGCGTCAACTGCTCGCCAGTGGGTAAACCCGCGTCGGCCACGGCTTGAGCCGATGCAGCCAGCCCGAGGTGGATGAACCGATCCATGTGGCGCGCTTCCTTTTCGGCCACATAGTCTTGCACGTTCAAACCCTTGACTTCGCCCGCGAAACGACAGGCGTACCCGCTCGCATCGAACTGCGTGATGAGGTCGATCCCCGATCGCCCGGCCAGCAGGCTGTCCCAGGATTCCGCCGCCGTGTTGCCCACGGGGCTTACGCAACCCAAGCCGGTTACGACAACGCGCCGCCCAGACATGGCTTCAGTCAAGCTTTCTTGCTGGTGGCGTAATCGATTGCAGCTTGAACCGTGGTGATCTTTTCGGCGTCTTCATCGGGAATCTCGATGCCGAATTCGTCTTCGAGCGCCATCACCAGTTCCACCGTGTCCAACGAGTCCGCACCCAAGTCTGCAACGAATGCTTTTTCGTTGGTGACCTGTGATTCCTCCACGCCGAGCTGTTCGGCAATGATCTTCTTGACACGGGCTTCAATATCGCTCATGAGTTCCCTCAGCGTTGTAAAAGGTGTGGATTCTAACGGTTTGCCTATTGGCGATTCAAACTTACATCAAAACGGATTGGGCGGCAATTCAGCCCATCCACATGCCGCCGTTGACGTGCAATTGTTGCCCGGTCACATAGCCGGCCTCCGGGCTGGCCAAATAGGCGACAGCGTGCGCGATATCGGCGGGCTGACCCAGGCGCTGTAGCGGAATTTGCGCCTGCAGGCTATCTTTTTGCTCGTCGGACAGCTGAGCGGTCATATCGGTCGCAATGAAGCCGGGCGCCACGCAATTCACGGTGATGCCGCGCCCCGCCAGTTCACGCGCCAATGCGCGCGTCAAGCCGGCCACACCCGCCTTGGCTGCGGCGTAATTGGCTTGGCCCGCATTGCCCATGGTGCCGACCACGCTGGTGACGCTGACGATACGCCCGTAGCGTTGCTTCATCATGGGCCGCATGACCGCACGAGCAAGGCGGAAAACGGCGCTGAGATCGGTATCCAGTACCACGTCCCAATCCTCGTCTTTCATGCGCATGGCCAGCGTGTCACGCGTGATGCCGGCATTGTTGACGAGCACCTGCAGGCCGCCTCGCTCGCGGGCAATCTTTTCGACCAACGCCTGCGCCTCTTCGGCATGCGTCACGTCGAGCTTTGCGCCGGCACAACCTGCGTGGGCAGCCAATGCAGCGCCGATGCGCGCCGCCCCTTCGTCGGTTGTGGCGGTCCCGATCACGCTCGCGCCCCGCGCTGCAAGCTCTTGCGCAATGGCGGCGCCGATGCCGCGCGAAGCACCGGTCACCAGCGCGATTTGACCTTTCCAGCCGGACATCTCGGACATGATGATGGTTCCTTTCAGAATCTCGGGTAACGGCAAATCATGCCGTTCAGGCCAACAGGGCGCTGGCTTCGGCCAGCGTGGCAGGGTCGAACAGCGCCGCTGCCGCCAAGGCATCGTCGGTGCGTGCCACCGTGCCGGCCAGCACTTTCCCCGGCCCGCATTCGATCACCAGGTCCGCGCCCATGGCCTTGATCTTGTGCAACGTCTCCACCCAGCGCACGGGTGAAAACGCCTGGCGGTAAAGCGCGTCGCGAATGCGACCTGGATCGGTTTCGACCGCCACGTCCACGTTGTTCACCACCGGGATTTCCGGTGTCTTGAATTCGACTGCGGCCAGAGCTGATTTCAAGCGCTCGGCCGCCGGCTTCATCAAGCTGGAATGAAACGGCGCGGACACCGGCAACATCAGCGCCCGCTTGGCGCCCTCAGCCTTGAGTGCCGCGCACGCCCGGTCAACCGCCGCGCGGGTCCCGGCGATCACGGTCTGGACCGGCGTGTTGAAGTTGACCGCCTCGACCACTTCACCACCGGCGCCGTCCAGCTCCCGGGTGATTCGGCGGCACGCTTCGACCACCTTAGACGCATCGAGCCCCAGAATGGCCGCCATGGCACCGGTACCCACCGGAACGGCTTCCTGCATCGCGGCCGCGCGCAAGCGCACCAGCGGAACGGCTTGCGCAAGCGTCAAGGCACCTGCTGCCACCAGAGCCGAATATTCACCGAGCGAATGGCCCGCCACCACGCTGGGCAACGCACCACCGGCCGCACGCCATGCGCGCCAACTGGCAATGGCCGCGACCAGCATGACAGGCTGGGTGTTGGCTGTCAGCGCCAACTGTTCCTTGGGCCCGGCGTGGATCAAGGCCGCAAGATCTTCACCCAGCGCAGCCGACGCTTCCTTCAAGCATGCGCGCACCTCGGGATGATCGCCCCAAGCGTCCAGCATGCCCACCGATTGCGAGCCCTGCCCGGGGAATACGAATGCGAATGGCCTCATGCTCTCAACTTACAACGATCGAAACCCGATCCCGCACCAGAAGCGCGCGGGGACTACATGCGCAGCAGCGCCGAACCCCAGGTGAAACCGCCGCCCACGCCTTCGAGCAAAACCAGTTGCCCCGGCTTGACATCGCCTGCGCGGACTGCGCAATCCAACGCCAGCGGAACCGACGCCGCCGACGTATTGCCGTGCTCGTGCACCGTCACCACCACCTTTTCCATCGGCAAATGGAGCTTGCGCGCGGTGGCCTGCATGATCCGGATATTGGCTTGGTGCGGCACCAGCCAGTCGAGGTCCGATGCGTCCACCTCGGCTTTGGCCAACACGGCCTGCGCCGTCTCGCCCAGCACGCCAACCGCCAGCTTGAAAACCGCGCGCCCTTCCATTTCCAGCAACGGGCGGCCGGAAATCTGCCCGCCCGCCACGTGCCCTGGAACACACAGGATATCGACGTATTCGCCATTGGCGTGCAAGTCGGTCGCCAAGATGCCCGGCTCATCGCTCGCCTCCAGTACGACCGCGCCCGCGCCATCGCCAAACAGGACACACGTGCCGCGATCGTTGAAATCGAGCAGGCGGCTGAAGATCTCGGCGCCGATCACCAGCGCCCGGTTGGCCGCGCCCGACGCAATCATCGAATCGGCAACGGCAATCGCGTAAATGAATCCGGTGCACACCGCCTGCACGTCGAACGCGGGGCAGCCCGCGATCCCGAGTTTGTGCTGAACGATGGCTGCGGTCGATGGGAACACCATGTCCGGCGTCGACGTGGCAACGATGATGAGATCGATGTCCGCAGCGCGCATCGATGCGGCCTGCAGCGCCGCTTTGGCTGCGGTCACAGCCAGATCGCTGGTGGCGACTTCAGGCGCAGCAAAATGGCGTGCGTGGATACCGGTGCGCTCGACGATCCAATCGTGCGATGTCTCGACGCCGCGTTGCGCCAGTTCGGCCACCAAGTCCTGGTTGGTCACGCGGCGCGGTGGCAAATAACCTCCGGTGCCACGCAGTCTGGAATAGCGTCGCTTCATTGATATCCAAGCGGGTGATCAGGCGGCAGCATGGACAATCACGCCCGCTGCAACGTCTCCGGCGGCTGGCGCCTTGGGTGCAAGCAGCGGCGCGGCACGCGCCACCCGGTCGCGAACGCGCTCCAGCAGCTGGTTGCGCGCCGCATCATACGCGCGGGAAAGCGCCTGTTCGAACGCAAACGCGTCGGCCGATCCGTGGCTCTTGAACACCAAACCGCGCAACCCGAGCAGCGCCGCGCCGTTGTACCGACGATGGTCGGTGCGACGCTTGAGCGCCTTCAGGACCGGATAAGCCACTACCGCCGCCAACTTGGTCAGCAGGTTGCGCGAAAACTCTTCTTTCATGAAGGTGCCAATCATGGCGGCCAAGCCTTCGGTCGTCTTCAGCGCCACGTTGCCGACGAAGCCGTCGCACACCACGATGTGCGCTGTGCCCTTGAAAATGTCGTTGCCTTCCACGTTGCCGCAAAAGTTGAGGTCGCCGGACGCCGCCGCCGCGCGCAGCAACTCGCCGGCGCGCTTGATCTCGGCGCTGCCCTTGATCGCTTCTTCACCCACGTTCAACAGCCCGACCGTCGGATGCGGATCGTTTTCGAGGACCGAAACCAGCGCCGATCCCATGACCGCAAACTGCAGCAAATGCTCGGCCGTGCAATCCACGTTGGCGCCCAGATCGAGGACCGTGGTGGCGCCGCCCGTGACATTCGGCAACTGGGTGGCGATGGCCGGCCGCTCGATGCCGTCCAGGGTTTTCAGGAGATAGCGCGCCACCGCCATGAGCGCCCCGGTATTGCCGGCGGAAACGGCCACGTCGGCCTGACCCGATTTCACCTGCTCCACCGCGACACGCAAGGAAGAATCCTTCTTCTTGCGCAGCGCCACTTCGACCGAATCGTCCATAGTGACGACCTGGCTCGCCGCAACCACGCGAACGCGCTGGTGCGAGAACTGCTTCAGCGCATCGGGCTGCCCCACCAGCAGCAACCTGGCATCGGACTGGCGCTGCAGAAACGCGCGACAGGCCGGGAGCGTGACCTTGATGCCAAAGTCGCCCCCCATGCAATCGACAGCCAACGTGATCATGCGAACGTACTCGCGGACCCGGCCTCAGATCCGACGGCGGAATCTGAACTCATAACCGCGCGCCACATCCTGCAGCACGCGCCATGACATCCGCGGAAAACTCCCAGAAACGGAGCCGCATCGACCCTGTCCGCTCGCGTGGATTACTCCTCCGCCTTGGGCTGAATCACCTGACGCCCGCGGTAATAGCCGTTCGGGCTGATGTGGTGACGCAAATGCACCTCGCCCGTAGTGGGCTCCGTCGCAATCCCGGGTTTCGGCAACGCGTTATGGGCGTTGTGCATGCCGCGTTTGGACGGCGATTTCTTGTTTTGCTGGACAGCCATGACAACTCTCTCTATTTCGGACTGACACGGAGCACAGGCGTCTCAAGCAAAGAAACGACGGCTGCCCCTGAAAAGTGAATAAAGTGGTCAATTATATGCGCGCGCACCCAGCAAGTGACGTGCAGAAAGCGGGGTGCGTTCAGGCGGAGCGACCGGTCTTCTTCAAATGGGCCAGGATATCGAACGGACGCCGCCGATCTTCCGCCGCGGCAGCGAAACCGTCGCTTTGAACTTGGGAGACAGGTGCCTCGGGGCAGCTCACGTGCCGTGGAATCATGGGAAGCGCGAGGATCAGTTCATCTTCAACCAGTTTCTGGAGGTCGATCTGCGGCACGAGCGCCAGCACGTCGTCATCCGCATCGGCGTCGAGCGCGGCGGCCTGGGTCTCGTCCGGCGCAAAAATCAGATGGCGATCGACGTGAATGGGCACATCCACTTTGCCGAGACAGCGCTGACACGCGAGCGGCAGCACCACGTCGGCCTCAAGCGCCAGCGCTGGGCGCCTCACACCGTCCGCGGTGGCGCGCCACTCACCCGTCAGGCGCCAAGTGACCACCGGTTCTTTTGGCGCCACGCGCACGCTGCGCGCTAGCCGCGCCAACTCATGCAATGGGGTTTCGCCGGCACGGGTGCGGCCGGTTTCGGCCCATGCGGCGACATCCACATGATTCGACGGTGTGCGCGATTTCATGGGTCAAGTGTACGAAAATCAACCCCATGACACGTCCCGAAAAGCCGTTGGAGTCGGCGCCGAAACTGGTGCTCGGATCGAGTTCCACCTACCGGCGCCAATTGCTTGAGCGGCTTGGTGTTCCGTTCATCGTGGACGCACCCGCGATCGACGAGACGCCCGGCGCCGACGAAAAGCCGCGCACGCTCGCGCTGCGGCTTGCGCGCACCAAGGCCCGGCACGTGGCCGAGCGCCATCCGGAGGCCATCGTGATCGGCTCGGATCAGGTCGCCGATCTCGGTGGCCGGCCACTGGGCAAGCCCGGCGGTTTCGACAAGGCCAAAGCCCAGTTGCGGCGCATGAGCGGACAAGTCGTCAACTTCTACACGGCACTCGCAGTGATCCGGCGCACGACGGGTTTCGAGGAAAACGTGGTGGCCCGAGCGAAAGTCAGATTCCGCACCCTGACGGACGGTGAAATCCAGCGCTATCTTCACATCGAGGAACCCTACGATTGCGCCGGCAGCGCCAAAAGCGAGGGGCTCGGCATCGCCTTGCTCGAATCGATCGAAAGCGACGACCCCACCACGCTGATCGGTCTGCCGCTGATTCGCACGGCGCATCTGTTGCGGGCGGCCGGGCTGGCGCTGCCCTGAGGCTCGACACTCTCCCCTACCGGATCCATCGTGAACCACGCCTCAAGTCGCGGCCGGCTGTACCTGATCCCCACGCCGCTCGATCACGGTTGCAGCGAGCAAACCGCGCTGGACTGGGTTTTGCCGCACAGCACCATCGAACGGGCGGCACGGCTTCGCACCTGGATCTGCGAAAACGCCAAATCGGCACGCGCGTTCCTCAAGCGTGTGGATGGTCTGGTCCCGCTGGCGCTGCCCGTTCAGCAATTGGCCGTCACGGAGCTCGCGCACGCGTTGCACAAGAAAGGCGATCACGACGTCGTTTTCTCGCGCGGCGCTGCGGAACGACTTCTGCGTGCCGCGCTCGACGGCAACGACATTGGCCTGCTGAGCGAAGCCGGCATGCCGGCCCTCGCCGACCCCGGCAGTTCGGTGGTGCGCGCCGCACATGAATTGGGAATCGCGGTGGTGCCGATGACCGGTCCGATTTCCATCGGCCTCGCCTTGGCCGCAAGCGGTTTCAACGGCCAGAACTTCGCTTTCATCGGCTACCTGCCGCGCCCCGGCAGCGAGCGCGCCGGTTACATCCAGACAATCGAGAAGCGCGCGCTTGCAACCGGACAAGCGCAACTGTTCATCGAAACGCCGTACCGCAACGTGGCGCTGCTGGAAGCACTCCTGCACACACTCAAACCCGACACGCGCTTGTGCGTGGCGGCCGGTCTGACGCTGCCACACGCCGCCGTCTGGAGCGGCTCCGTGGCCGAATGGCGCGCCAAGCCCGTACCTTCCCACATGGATTTGCCGGCCGTCTTTGCGATCAGCCGTTGATCGGACGCAGCGCGGCCTTCCTCAGCGCAGCGTCGGCACCATCCCCAAGGCGTGCACCGCCCCGGCGCCGATGGCGGCGCCCAGACGTTTGGCAAAACGCTCGGCAATGCTCGATTTGTTGGTGTAATCAACCAGCTTGCTGGCGCCCACCACGTCCCGTGCCACCGAATCCTCGCTGCCCAATTGGTCCGCCAGGCCCAGTTTGATGGCTTGGTCGCCGGTCCAGAACAGTCCGCTGAAGGTCTCCGGCGTGATCTTCAGGCGGTTGCCGCGGCCTTTCTTGACCGCGTCGATGAACTGGCCGTGGATGTCGTCCAACAGACTCTGCGCGAATTCGCGCTGCTGCGGCGTGACCGGGCTGAATGGGTCGAGGAAGCCTTTGTTCTCGCCCGACGTGTAAAGACGCCGCTCGATGCCCAGTTTGTTCATGGCATCGACAAACCCGAAGCCATTCATCAGCACGCCGATGCTGCCCACGATACTGGCTTTGTTGACGAAAATCTGATCGGCCGCAGACGCGATGTAGTACGCCGCCGAAGCGCAGGTTTCTTCGACAACGGCGTAAATCGGTTTCTTGTATTTGGCCCGCAAGCGCCAGATTTCATCGTTGATCAGGCCGGCCTGAACCGGGCTGCCGCCGGGCGAATTGATCAACAAGATCAGCGCCTTGGTGTCGCTATCGGCCAATGCGTCGCGCATGGCTGGCAGGATGTTCGCCGCGCTCGCGTCGGTGTCATCCGCGATTTCGCCGCGAATCGAGACCACGGCCGTGTGCGGGCCAGGAGCCGTATTGGAGATGCTGCGATCGGAAATGAAAGCCCAGATCAGCACCGCAAACAGCGCGATCCAGATCACGCTCTTGAACATGCGCCAGCGGCGGGCAGCGCGCCTTTCCTTGACACCCGCCAACAGCAGTTTCTCGATGGCCGCGCGCTCCCAGGGCACGCTCCTGCTGTTCAAGCCGATTTCATCACCCGACGCCATGGAATCCAACCTCGCTGCCAAAAAGCGTGGATGTTAGGGCACAACGTGGCAACCCGCGCACGACTGGACCTTTCAACCGAAATCAACCGGCCGAATCCTCTCGGTCGGCTGCCAGAAGACCTGGCCCGCGGATTCGGTCAGCTCAATCTTCTGCAGTCCACCCCGACACGGTCCATCGACACCTGCGCCGCTGTCGGGCGCATAGACGGCACCGTGTGCGGCGCAAATCAGCCACTGCCCGCTGGCATCGAAAACGCGATTGGGCAGCAGATCCAACTCCAACGCCACGTGGGTACAACGGTTCAGGTACGCGTGGACCTGGCCGTTGTAGCGGATCGCAAATGCGCGCAAGCAATCGCGGCCGCACTGGACGTCGAAGGGCACCGCCAAGCCGCCGTCCACGAGCTCGGCGGATGCGCACAGCGCAACCGGAGGGAACCGCATCGGCTCCGCGGCCCCGGCCTCTTCCATCCTCAAACCCGCGCCTCCAGCCATGCGCGCAAATCAGGAACCGAGCGCGCCACGAACAAGGCGCCCAGCGCATCCAGATCTTCCGAGCGATGCGCGCCGTAGCTCACGCCCACGCTCGCACAGCCGGCGTTGCGCGCCATTTCCAGGTCGTGGCTGGTGTCGCCGATCATCAGCGTGCGCTCGGGCGGCGCGCCGAATTCGCGCATCAGTTCCAGCAGCATGCGCGGATTGGGCTTTCCTGCCGTCTCGTCGGCCGTGCGCGAGCCATCGAACAAACCACTCAAGGCGCGCGAGGTCAGCACTTCGTCCAGGCCGCGGCGGCTTTTCCCCGTGGCCACCGCCAAATGACAGCCTTTCTGCCGCAGTTCCCGAATCAGCGGCAACACCCCTGCGAACAAGCTGATGTCGTTCTGGTGCGCCAGGTAGTGCTCGCGATAGCGGGCGCCGAGCGCGACATATTTTTCCCGCGGAATGTCGGGCGCCACACGCGCCAGCGCCGGCCCAAGCGACAGGCCGATCACGAACGCGGCGTCCTGCGCGCTCGGGCGCGCGCCGCCGACATCGACGACGGCTTCCTGAATGCAGCGCGCAATGATGGCGGTGGAGTCGAACAACGTGCCATCCCAGTCGAAGCAAATCAAATCGAAACGATGGAGATCATTCATCCGGTATTTGTCCCGAAGTCGGGCGGTAGCGGCAAGTCGGCCGGCAGCGGCGCTTCCAGCCATACGGTCTGTGCCGTTGCGGGGTGCGTGCATTGCATTTTCCAGGCATGCAGAAACATGCGCTTCAAACCGTTTTTTCCCAAACTCTTGTTGCGCTCGAACAAACCATACTTGTCGTCGCCGGCAATCGGAAAGCCTTGCGCGCTCAGGTGCACGCGAATCTGGTGTGTGCGCCCGGTCTTGAGCGTCACTTCAAGCAGGGTGAAACCCGGCCAGCGCGTCCGCACCCTGACCAGCGTGAGCGCGCGCATCGCGTTCGGATCGGTCGCGGCCACCACTTTCACCCGGCGCTCCCCGCTCGGCAGCAGATAGCGCGCCAGCGGCTGGTCCAGCACCTTGAGGCGCTCCGGCCACTCGCCCAGCACCAGCGCCAGGTAGGTTTTGCGGATCTGGCGCTCGCGAAATTGCGCTTGCAAGGTCCTCAAGGCGCTGCGCTTCTTGGCCAGCAGCAAGACACCGCTGGTGGCGCGATCCAGTCGATGCACCAGCTCGAGCGTGCGCAATTCGGGCCGAGCGCGGCGCAACTGTTCGATCACGCCGAAACTGACGCCGGACCCCCCATGCACGGCCACGCCCGCGGGTTTGTCCACGGCGAGCAGCCACGCATCCTCCAGCAAGACCGGAAACTCCCGCCCCGGTATGTGGGTGGTGTCGCTCTCGGGCGCACGCCGCAGCGGCGGGATGCGTACCACATCGCCGGCGGCGACGCGGGTCTCAGCCGACGCCCGGCGCTTGTTCACGCGCACCGCGCCAGTGCGAATCACGCGATAGATGTGGGTCTTGGGCACCCCCTTGACGATGCGAAACAGGAGATTGTCGAGGCGCTGACCACCGCTGTCATCGTCCACCACCACGTGCTGGACCGGGAGCCGGCCGTCGGGTGCCCCGCCCTCACTCGCATCTATAATCGGCATCGCTGGTACAAAAGACCGTCACGGTTGAACGAAGGGCACAAACCATGCGCCCCGAAACGCAAGTCTAAAACGACACGCCGAACGGGCAGACGAACCAGCAAAAGCCGTGATGCCGCCGCTGCAAACCAGGCGCGCAACCACACCGTTGCGACGCAGAATTTCAACAGAACAGTCGGCACGGCGAAATCCTGAACACGAATTTCTGCAACGCGCGAACCGCCAACAAGATGGTTCGTGCGTGCTGACCAGAACAAGACGCCCCAAGGCATGATTTTTACTGCCACCCTTCCGGGTGGGTCATTGCCGGCGATGCCCATGATCGCCGGAGCAGGCCGTACCGGCCCGCACACGAACGCCACGCGAGTTGCCAAACACGCGGGACGTCTGCGTGCATGCAAAAAGCATGACATCGATGGCACTGGCCACACCAGCCTGCGGTTCGCGACTGCGCTGCAACGCGCGTGCCGTCCCGCGGCCTTTTTATTTCGTGTTCCGGATTTTGACGTGCGACGGCCCCAACCCGGCGCGGCGGCACAACCAAAACCCGTTTTGAACCTAAAGGAAACCGCATCATGAAACGGATGCTGATCAACGCGACGCAGCCTGAAGAGTGCCGCCTCGCCATTGTCGATGGACAAAAACTGCTCGACTACGAGATCGAGATCACCGGCCGAGAACACCGCAAAGGCAACGTCTACAAAGCTGTGGTCACGCGCATCGAGCCCTCGCTCGAGGCCTGCTTCGTTGATTACGGCGAAGAGCGCCACGGTTTTTTGCCGTTCAAGGAAATTTCGCGCGAATATTTCGCCACCGACGTTCCTGTCGGGCAGGCCAAGATCGAAGACGCCATCCGGGATGGCCAGGAACTGCTGGTCCAGGTCGAGAAGGAAGAACGCGGCAACAAGGGTGCCGCGCTCACCACCTTCATCAGCCTCGCGGGCCGCTACGTGGTGCTGATGCCCAACAATCCGCGCGGCGGTGGCGTGAGCCGCCGCATCGACGGCGATGACCGCGCCAAGCTGAAAGATGCGCTGGGCGAACTGGAATATCCGCGCGGCATGAGCATCATCGCGCGCACGGCGGGCATCGGCCGCAGCAGCGCCGAGTTGCAATGGGATTTGAACTACCTGCTGAAACTCTGGGATGCCATTGATTCCGCTGCCAGGGCCGGCAAGGGCGCGTTCCTGATCTATCAGGAAAGCAACCTCGTCATTCGTGCGATTCGCGACTATTTCCGCGACGATATCGGCGACATCCTGATCGATACCGACGATGTGCATGAGCAGGCGTTCCAGTTCATGAGCCATGTGATGCCGGAGCAGGCGCCCAAGGTGAAGCGCTATCGCGACGACGCGCCGCTGTTCTCGCGCTTCCAGATCGAACACCAGATCGAAAGCGCCTACAGTCGCACGGTGATCCTGCCGGCCGGGGGCTCGGTCGTGATCGACCGCGCCGAAGCGCTGGTGGCCATCGACGTCAATTCGGCGCGCGCCATCAAAGGCGGCGACATCGAGGAAACCGCGACCAAGACCAACCTGGAAGCGGCCGATGAAGTGGCACGCCAGCTGCGCCTGCGCGATCTGGGCGGCCTGATCGTGATCGACTTCATCGACATGGAAGAAAGCCAGAACCGGCGCGAAGTGGAAAACCGCTTGCGCGACGCGTTGCGGGAAGATCGCGCACGCGTGCAGTTCGGCAGCATCTCCAAGTTCGGCCTGATGGAAATGAGCCGCCAGCGCCTGAAGCCCGCGCTGTCCGAGGGCGCTTCCATCCTGTGCCCGCGCTGCGGCGGCGCCGGTCACGTGCGCGACACCGAATCGTCGGCGCTGCAAATCCTGCGCATCATCCAGGAAGAGTCCATGAAGGACAACACCGCCGCCGTGAACGCACAGGTGCCGGTCGACGTGGCCAGTTTCCTGCTGAATGAAAAGCGCTCGGAGATCACCAAGATCGAGTTGCGCCAGCGCGTCAATGTCACGCTGATTCCGAACAAGACGCTGGAAACGCCGCATTACAAGCTGGAGCGCCTGAAATACGACGACCCGCGCCTGGACAACCTCGATGCCAGCTACAAGTTGGCCGATGAAGACGAGGACGAGACCACCGTCACGCGGCGCAGCAACGAACCCACGAACCGCCAACAGCCCGTGATCAAGGGCGTGATTCGCGATACGCCCGT
>SCQQ01000071.1 GCA_004299095.1 Burkholderiaceae bacterium
TTGAAGTCAGCCGGCGGTTTGCCGGTGATCTTCCCGCTTTTCGGATCGAGCTTGAGCCACGACGGCAGCGGCTTTCCGTCGGCGGTCTTGACCTGGATAACCTTGCCCTTGGGGACGTTGACGACCGGTACGCTGACTGTGATCTGCTGCGTTGCCGCGTTGCGCGCACCCGAAACGATGGTCACACCCTGTCCGCCCGACAAAGTGGTTCCGGCGCTCGTGCTGGAAGACTTGTGGTCAACGCCAAGGGTGACCACGCCGCTGCCTTTCTTCTGAGTCAGTTCGGCTGCGGTCTTCGGAGCTTTGGCGCCAGCTCCGTTGCCGGTAGCGCCCGTGCCAGTGCCACTCGTGTTGGAGCCAGCCTTGCCCGTGTTACTCGTGCTTGCTCCAGCTTTGCCCGTGGTTCCGGCGCTACCTGCGCCGGACTTGCCGGACGAACCCGCAGCACCCGAACCGGCTGTTCCGGCAGCGCCCGGCTTGGACGCGCCACTTGCGCCGCTCCCCGTGGCGCCTGCGCCACTCTTGCCCTTGATCGGCGTCAGCGAGGAGCCGGAGCCCGATGCCGAGAAATCCACGCCCGATGAACTCGATTTGCTCACTGCCGCTTTCTGGATGACGTCCCCGCCAGCCGTGACACCCACCGAGCCCGCGGCTGCGACCTGCGTACCTTCGAGCGTCGTGTTGTTGCCCGAAGAAAGCGTGACATTGCCGCCGCTGCGGATGGTGGAACCGGTGGCGACGTCGCTGTCCGATTTGCTCGTGCTCACGCCGATGGAGCCCGAACCACTGCGCTGGTCCATGGTGTGACCGCCGGTTTTCTCGCTGAACATGCCGCCGGTGCGCGTACCACCCACGTTCTCTTTCTTGCCGCCCGAGGCGGAAGCGGCCACGTCGACGCCGGTCGATTGGCTGTGGTCGACGGTGTGCGCCGCGTTGAACGCCAGGTCGCCGCCTGCCGCAACCGCGACGTTGCCGTCGCTGCCGAGTTGCGTCCCCGTGAACGTGGCGTTCTTGCCGGCGGTGATGTTGATGCCGCCAGCGCCACTGGAGATGCTGCCGGCGACATCCTCATCGTGGCTCGCGCTGCTCTGGTGGTGACCTGCGCCGACAGCGGCGGAACCCTCACCCTTACCGGCCGTCACATCCACGCTGACGTTGGTTCCGCTGGCGTTGGATTGGCTGGTGTTCTTCGCTGCTGCGAACGTGAGGTTACCCCCGGTCGTGATATTCGTGCCGTTGCCGGCGGCGATGTTGGTTCCTTCGAGACGCGTGTCGCCGCTGGATTTCAGGTTCACGTTGCCGCCCGCCGTAATGCCGCCGACCACGGCCGTGCTGCTTTGTTCGCTGCTCTGATTGCCGTCGTAATTGACGCCCACGCTCGCCGATTTGTTCACGAGATCGACGCTGACCGAGCCGCCCGCGCTGGTGTCATGCGAGCTTGAGCTGCTGGTGTTTTTGGCAGCGGCGTAGTCAATCGATCCGCCTTCCAGATCGACGTTCTTGCCCGCGGTGATTTGCGTCCCCTGCAACGTGGTTGCCCCGCTGGACGTGCTGTGCACGTTGCCGCCCACGTGGATATTGGACACCACGGCGGTGCTGCTTGCCGATTGGCTGGATTCGTCATCATGCTGGTAGCTGGCGCGGATCCCGGCACCGGCACTGGCCTCCTTTGTGGCGGGCGACGAGGCGCCTGGGCCCACATTTCCAGACACGCCGACGCTCGCCCCCGCCTCGCCATAGGCACCGATCTTGGCGGTGTCGGTTGCCGTGGACGATGAGCTGTACGTTGTGTTTTCGGCCTGCCGGCTGGTGATCGTCTTGGCCGATTGATTCAGGTCACCGCCCACGTCGATTTGCGTGCCGATGTCGGTGATGCTGTTCGTTGCATTGCGCGTGAGGTTGCCGCCGGAAGAAATGGAAGACGTGCGCGCGGTCGTGGATCCTTCAACCGAGTTGCTCCTCGTGTTGCTGCCATAAAGGCCGACTTCGACCGACGCATTCGCGGATGCCGACGCACCCCCTTGCGCACCGCCGACGCCCGCCGTGCCGCCGGCATTGGCGCCAGCGGATGCACCAGCGTCCGCATACAGGCCGGCGCTGGTCGAGCTGCTGCTGTTGCGTGTCTCGTGGCGGTCGTTCACGGCCGAGAAGGTCTGGTTATTCGCGTCCAGCGTCATGTCGCCGCCCGATTGCAGCGACGAGCCCGCGACGTTCAGGTTGTCGGCTTTGATCGTCAGATTGCCACTGGAGCCGAGCGTCGAGCCCTGATGCGTCGTGTCGAGCGTGCTGGTCTTCGACTTGCTCGTTTGCACGAAATCGATCCGGTTTTCGCTGCTCACGGAAGCGTTCGCGTCGCCGCTGGCATTGGCGCTTGGCAGTCCGCCCTTGCCGCTGGCACTTGCTTGTGCCCCGGCATCGGCTTTGGCCGTATTGGTCGTGCTGGCAAGCAGGCCGACGCTGGTGTGGCTGACGCTGTGGCTGGATGTCGATTCGTCTTCCGCGGCGAGGATGTTGACGTTTTTCGCAGTGACGGTGGTCTCGGGGCCGCCGTGGAGGTTCGAGCCTTGCAAAGTAACGTCGTTCTTGGCGTTCACGTCCAGGTTGCCGCCGAAGCTGACGTTGGAGCCGACGTGTTTCAGGTCGCTGCTCGTGTCGGTCGTGGTGGTGGTCGAACTGAAGGCAAGCCCCGCACTTCCGGTTCCGCTCGCGGACGCACCAGCGTTCGCTCCTGCGGAAGCGGCTCCGTTCCCGGCCGTTGCGTTGGCGGATGCGTTCGCGTTTGCGGATTTGCCGCTCGACGCACTGACCTGCATGACGCCCGTCTGCTTGGTGGTCGTCGTGCTTTCGTCGTAGTTTTGGCCTGCCAGCACGTTGACGTTGGTGGCGTCGATCTTGCCTTTGCCCTTTACGTCAACGTTCGAACCTTGGACGGTGACGTCGTTGCCTGCCTTCAGGCTGGCGTTACCGCCGACATCGAAATTGCTGCCCACGTTGCGGCCAGATTTGGAATCGGTCGTGATGTCAGTGGTGCCGTAGAGCGAGTTGTTTACACCAACCCCGGCAACATGGGTTTCCGAATGCGTCTGCGACGTGTTCTCGCGCGCGATGATGTTGACGTCGTTGCCGGCGTCGAGTGCGGCGTCGCCGCCTACTTTCGCGTCGGTACCGGCCAGCGTGATGTCGTTGCCGGCTGACGCGGCGAGGTTGCCGCCCACGGTCAGCCCGGATTTCACCTGCGTGGTGGTGCTGGTGGTGCTGGTCGAGAAGCCGTGGTCCACCTTGCCATAGGTGGTGTTGGTTTCCTTGTCCTGGATGGTGTCGAAGGTGATGTCGCCGCCCGCTTTCAGGCTGGCGTCGCCGCCGGCCGCCATGTTGGCGCCCAGGTTGGTGATGTCCTTCTTGGCGTCGAGCGACAGGTTGCCGGTGGACTGGATGCCCGCGGTCTTGCCCAGTTGCGTGGTGTAGAAGCTCTTGCCGCCGCTGCCCTCGCTGAGCGTCTTGTTGAGGATGCTGCCTTCGCTGGAACTGAGGTTGACGTCGCCGCCCTGGATCAGACCCGAGAGGTTGCTGATGTCGCCGGTGGAGGCCACCACGAGCGAATTGCTGCCGATCAGCGTGCCGCCGGTGTTGGTGAGTGCGGAAACGCTCAGGTTTGCGTCCTGCGCCGAGATGACGGCGCCGGTGGCGATGTTTTCCTTGGTGCTCTGGGCCAGGTAGACCACGGGCGCAAGAACGGTCTTGCCGTCGATCTCGGTCTGCACCATCCAGACGATGTCCTGCTTCAGCTTCGCCTGCTGCGCCGGCGTGAGCGCCTTGCCGTAGACCAGGCCGAGCGAGCCGCTCTGGCTCGCGGCATGTTCCATCAGGTCTTTCATTTGCGTGTCGGCGTTCGCGTAGCTCGCCAGCACGGCGCTGCCGGTCTGCTTGATCAGTTGCTGCTTGACCAGCCAGGCCTCGTAGCTCGCGTCGCCCAGGCGCAGGCCGAGCTGGTCGGGGTTGTAACCCAGCAATTTGGCGAGATAGTCCGAGCCCAGTGCCGAACCGCCCGACAGGTACAGCGGATTGGTTTCCACCAGATAGTGGGCGTTCGGGTCCAGCGTCTGCACGAAATAGCCGTTGGGATTGCCCGGCAGCGTGATGTTGATGCCGCCGAACGAGGTGCCGTTGACGCCGTTGGCGGCGTTGTCGGCCAGGTAACTGGCCAAGGCCTGGCCCGGCGTGTAGCTGCTTGGCGTCGACTTGGCCAGCGCGCTTGGAGGCTCGCGCCCCGCAGTCGTCGCCACGCTCAGCGCGGCGCCCCGACTACTTAATTTGCCGGTGGGCGTGGTGCTTGGCGCGCCGCCGGTGAGTCCGCTGCTCAAGTCGTTGGCGCTGGTGTCGACGGTCTGGCTGCTGTTGCCTGTGGCGCCGTTGTTGGTCAGCGCAAAGCCGCTGCCGGTCAGCTTTTTGCTGTAGAGGCCCGAGTTGGCGGGATTGGCCCAGGTGGAGGTGTGGGTGTCGTTGTAGCCGTCCGTGTAGCAGACCGCATCCCATTTGCCGCCGCCGGTGGTGCTGCACAGCGCATGGTCGTAATATTTCGCTGGTCCTAGCGCCTTGTATTTTGTCGTCTCGGAATACTGGACCGTATGTGATTGCGATTCCAGCGCCAGGTTGTCGTTGACGAACGTCGCCCCATCCAGCTTGAAGCCATGGCCTGCCGCATCGGCGATGCCCAGCGATGCGTATTTGCTGCCGTCGCTTTGGTTCGGGTCGGAAGAGAAGCCCTGCAGGGTGATGGCGTTGCCGGCGTACAACGTGGCGCCGAGGTTCTTGGCGTCGTGGAACGCAATGGTGAGGTCGTTGCCGGCGGTGATCTGCGGCACCAGGCTGGGCAGCGCGGTACCGTATTGTTGGACGTTGGTGTAGGTGTATTGATAGAGCCACGCCTCGTCCAAATTGGCGCCGGCGTCACCGTCGTCGCGGTGTGCTATTTCCTTGGTGGCGCTGTCAGCGCTGCGCACCCATTTGCGCGTATCGCCGCCCGACACCTCGTTGCGGAAGGTGGTGGCGACGATGCCAATGTTCTGCGCGGCATTGATGACGGTGTTGTTCACTAGCGTGTTGGCGCGCAGCGCGACGTCTTTGTCGCTGTTGATCTGTGCATCGACAACCACGGTGCCGTCTGCCAGCGCGCCGTTGACGATCTGGTTGGCCTCGGCGGAAACGGTGTTGCCGGCGTAGAGCAGCCCGCCGTTGGCGATCGTGCCGGCAGCTGGCGTGGCGCTGCTCAAGTCGAGCGGCGCCGCAGTGGCGCGCACCGTCAGGTCGTTCAGTGCCGAGAGCGCGCCGGTGGCGCCCACTTCGACGTTCGGGGCAGTCACCTGCAGATCGTGACCCGAGAAGATCAGGCCGCTGTTGCTCAGGTCGCTGCTCACCTTGACCGTGCCTGTGCCGGCGCCCGACAGCGCGGCCAGTACACGGCCGGTCGTCGCGGTGGCGCCGCTGCCGGTCACGCCCAGGGTGAGTTTGCCGGCGTCCAGGGTCATGTCTTTGTCGGTGGCCAGCACGCCCGATGCGCCCACGTTGACCTTGCCCGTGTTGACGCTGGCGCTGGCGCCGTGGGCCGTGCCCTGCACGTCCAGACTGGAGCCGGCATCGCCGCTGATGGTGAGCGCGCCGCCGCTTTGCAGGCTGCCGCCGACGGTGGCGGCGTAGCTGTTGCTGCCTGCAGCCTGGAGGGTGACGTTGCCGTCGGCCACGATGCGGCCGTTGCTGGTGCCGTCGCCGGTGTTGGTGAGGCCTCCGCTGCCCACGTCGAGGGCCAGGGTGCCCAGCGACTGCATCGTGCCCTGGTTGGCTATGGTGCCGCCGCTGATGGCCCCGCCGCCAGTCGCCGCCGTCGCCACGGTGATGACGCCGCCCGCCTGGTTGCTCAACTGGCCGCTGGCCGCGACCGAAGTGCTGGCGCTGCCGCCGCCTTGCACGTTGCCGCTGTTGTCGATACTGCCCATCGCTATCTGCAGGCCGTCGCCCAAGGCGATGGCGCCAGCGGCGTTGTCGAACGCGCCGCCACCGCTCAGGGACAGAGTGCTGCCAGCCTGCAGCGTGCCGGCGTTGCTTACGCCCACCGTGTCCGAAGTGGTGATGGACAGGCTCTGGCCCGTGCGGATCAGGCCGCCGGCCTGATTGGAAATGTTGCCAGCTCCGATGGTGGCATCGGTGTAGGCTTGAAGCACCGCGTTTTGGCTGTTGATGAGTTGCCCGTCGACCGTGATCGAACTGGCCGGGCTGGCGGCCTGCGTCGAAAGCAGCCACACGCCGCTGTTGGTGAGGCTGCCTGCCTTGATTGCGCTACTGTCGCTCGCCTGAATCGCGCCGCTGTTGGTCACGGCCTGGCTCGCGCCGCCGTTCGAATCCGCCACGTCCAGCGTACCGGTCGTCTGAATGCGGCCGCTGTTGTCCAGCGTGCCCGATACGCGCAACTGCGCGTTGCCGGCGCTGGCGTACACCAGGCCGCCGTTATCCAGGCCCTGGGTGCCGGTCAGTTTGACCGAGCCGCCCGTCATCACGGCGCCGGTGGCGTTGCCGATGGCGCCGCTGGCGCCGATGTCGAGCGCGTTACCGGCTTCCAGTGTGCCGCTGCCGGTGTTGTCCAGCGTGCCGGTTGCCACGGTCAGGTTGCCCTGCGCGTATGCAGCGCCGCTGTTGCTCAGTGTCGAGGACGCCAAGCGAGCGCTGCCGCCAGTCACCAGGGTGCCGCTGTTGTCCAGCACGGCGGCGTTCAGATCCATGCCGGCCAGCGCACGTATCTGGCCGCCGGTGTTGTTCTCAAGTTGCGCGCTGGCGCCGCCGCTGCGCGAGGACAGCGTGACGTTTTGAGCCGACTGCACCTTGCCGCTGTTGGTCACGTTCTGGTCCACGCGCAGTTGCGTGTCGCCACCCAGCGCGACGATGGTGCCGCTGTTGCTCAGGTTGTCGGCGGCGATGGCGTTGCTGCCGCCCGCCTGCAGCCAGCCGCCGTTGATCACGTTCTGACCCTGAGTCAGCAGGTTCTGACCAGCCAGCACATCGCCGCGGTTGTTCACCGTCTGCGTCGCGCCACCGGTGGCATCGGCGATGTCCACCGATTGGCCGGCGTTGAGCGTGCCGCCGTTGTCCAGCGTACCGTTGGCACGCACGGTGAGAGAACCGGCATCAGCGCTCACCACGCCTTCGTTGGCGATGCCCCCTGTGGCCTGCAGGCGGACGTTGCCGCCGGTGCTCTGCACACCTTGGCCCTGGCCATCGCCAGCGCCGATGGAAAGCGTGCCAGCGGACGACAGTGCGAGATCCGAACCCGCCTTGACGGCAGACGTGCCGAGACTCATGTCACCGGACAAAGTCGCTGCGCCGAGCGCGCCGCCCGCCTGCAGGCGCGAGGCGCCGCTGGCGTCGATGCTTGCGGCATTGGCCTGCAGATCAGCGCCTGCCACCACCATGCCGCCTGCCAGATTCAGCCCACCTTGGGTGGATTGAACGCTGGCGTTGCGCCCGGCAGTAGCGCTCGCATTGGAGAGAGCAATCGCTGCCGCCCCGGGGTCGGTGCTGGCCAGTTGGATGTCGCGCTGCGCCGAGACTTTGTTACCTGTGAGTTCGATGCGGCCGGCCGCGTCGAGCGTGAAGTCATCCACGCCGGCGGCTGCATCGCCCAGCATGCGCACGCCTACGCCGGCGTCGGTGGCCACCAGCTTGATCCGGTTGGCATACATGCCTCCCAGCGCTGAGCTGTCGATGGCGTAGGCGGGTGCGGTGCCGCTCGCCGTGGCGGGGCCGGTCACGCTGCGGCTGGCGTAGTCCCAGGTGTTGGCGCCGGTGGTGATGCCCAGATCCTGTGCATTGACCTGGCCGTCGATCTTCACCGAGCGGGTTACCAAATCCAGGATCTGCTGCGCGCTGCCGTTCAGGCCGTTGCCTTGGATCAGGATGTCGCCTTGGTTGACGCTGAAGCCTTTAAGCGAGCCATCCGCGTTGAGCGTCGGGATGCCCGTGGTCAGCGTGGCGCGATCGGTGTTGATGAAACCGCAACCGCTGCAGGTGATGCCGTAGGGGTTGGCCAGCACCACGTCGGCCCGGCCGCCCAGCACCTCGGTGTAGCCGGCCAGCGTGCTGCGGTTGTTGGCGACCACCTCGTTGAGGATGACGTTGGCCTGGTTGGTCAGGTTCAGGTTGGCGGTGATCTGGCCGGCGAGCTGGGACTGCCGCAGCATGGTCGAGTTGTTGCCGTTGTTCAGCACCAGGCCGCTGGGATTCACGTTGTATTGCGTGTAGCGGTTGTGCGATAGGCCTGCCGCGTTGGCCGTCGCGATGTCGACGATGGTGACGCCGTTGGGTGAGACGTAGGCACGCGTGTTGCCCGAGGACACGCTGACTGACGGCACGCCCTGCGCGTGCGCCCATCCTGCCAACAACAAAGCCGACGCCAATACGGTCAGTTTGACAGCGCCCGATCGCTTGCTGCGTGACCGGATGGTTTCCGCCGCGGCAACCCAAGTGCCCGTGTGTGCATTCCAAATGTTGCGATAGACGTGGTTCATGATCGTGCTTTCTTGCGAGCAGGTTTACAGGGAGAAGGACAGCCGGATGCCGTATTGCGTGCCTTCACGCATGAAGCCGGCGGGCAGATCGGTGACTCGGGCGGCGAAGATGTCCAGGGTTGCCGCTTTCCAGAAAATCGAACCGCCCAGGGTGACACCTGCCATGCGGCCGGATGGCACGCCCGCCACACGGTTCGTCACGTGACCGAAGTCGTAGGCGGCGTAAACACGACCGCGCACGACGGTGTGACCAAGGTCGCTCGACCACGGCATTCCCAGTTCGTTGCGCCACAGATAACCGTTGTCGCCGCTCAAAGTGTTCACGCGGCTGCCGCGTATCGTTCCCATGCCGCCGAGCAGGAATTGCTGGGAACCGTACAACGTGTCATCCGCATGCTGCGCGCTGAACTGACTCGACCAGGTGAAGGGGCGGCCAGCCAGCGTGAAGCCGCGGTTGAAGCCGAGATCCAGCGTGAACTTGCCGAACTGCGCGTGCGGCGCGTCACTTGGCAGATCCCAGGGGTCGTGCAGCGCGCCGAGGCTCGGCAATCCGCGCACGTAGCCCAGCCGAGCGTTGGCGACGCCGCCGGCCAGCGCAGTGAAACCGCTCAACCCGATATCGGAATAGACCAGCTTGCGGCTGGCGATCCCGAGGAATTGCCCGCCGAAATAGTTCTTGGTGTCTTGTACGGTCAGTCCGACGGAGGCAGAAACGCGACTGGCCTGATTCCGGAAAATCACGCGATCCAGCGTGCCGTTGTACGTGGTGGTGTCGCCATTGGAAAGCAGTGAGTTGCCGCTGGGCAATCCGATACTGTTGTCGTAGGTGCTTCGGCTCGCACCGAACGTGAACGTGTTGTAGCCAAACGGTACCGAGACCTGCAGGGCGTCGGCATCGGCGGCATGGCTGCTATTGCTGGGCACCGACTGCCGGTGCGTCAGCATGATCAGCTCGTTGAACCCGAGAACGCTATCCAAGGTCATCGTGCCCGACACGCTGTTGCGCCCCGTCGCCGACGTACCGTAGTTGTCGTAGGAGAGGAAGAAATTGATCGGACGCTTCGCCGGGTTGTGCACGACGACCACGCTCTGGCCCGGCTTGTCGCCAGGCTTGAGATCGAGCGTGGCGCTGTTCGAGGCGAGCCGATTGATCTGGTCGATGCCTTGCTCAAGGTCACGCAGATTCAGCGGCTCGCCGGGCGCAGCCGGGAACGCGCCTGGTGTCCAGACCGATTCGGGGCGCGGCGTGTCGACCTGGTAGCGCTCGATCGTCCCCTCGATGACCGTGATATCCAGCGTGCCGCTGCGCAGGTCTTGCGCCGGCAAGTAGGCGCGGGTGGTGACGTAGCCGCGCTCGATGTAATCCTTGGTGATGAGCGCCAGCGCGGCTTCTATATCCGAAACGTCAAGGCACCGATGGCTGAATTTCTGCTCGATTTGCGCGCGCAGCGCCTGCGGCAGCAACGTGGCCCCCGTGATTTTTATCTTATCGATTTCCCGGCATTTCACGCCCAATGCAGGGACCGTGATCTTGGGCTTGACTTCGTTCAGATCGATGCCGGGAGGCTTGGGCGGAGTGCGCTGTGCGCGCTCCTGCTCCTGCCGCAGTTGCTGCAGTTGTTGTTGCTGCAGGATTTGGTTTTGCCGATCGATCGCACTGGTGTCGGCTTGTGAAAAAGCGGCCTGCGTTGAAACGCAGAGCGCAAGAAAAACACCAACACAGTTGGCGACTCTGAAAGCCTTCATGCGCTGCGCTCCCCCTCGTGATACCGGTCGAACATCACCGTGCCCGACCGGTGCGTTTCCTCCAGCGCCCGGGACGATGTTGAAATTTTCGTGCGATTGTGCGCCACGTTTTGGGTTAAAGGCAACATTCGCGATTCGCGCGGATGCGTCCGTCTGCGGCGCAGCGAGGTGAATTGTTTCCTCGGGGCAATGCAAAATCGGAGTCCATCGACTGAAATCAATTGAAAGCTGGAGCAGATATGGCCGCCGAATATCCGGAAGTTGACCTAACGACGATCCCGCATGAAGGGAGTGCTCAGGCGCTTGCCGAGCGCGTCGCCCAAGTCATGTACCAGAGCGACGCGGCGTCGCAATTGCTTGGAATGAAGATCGAGGCCGTGCGCCTGGGTTATGCGCGCCTGTCCATGCAAGTGCGCGACGACATGGTGAATGGTCACCACACCTGCCACGGCGGCCTGATTTTTTCACTCGCCGACAGTGCTTTCGCGTTTGCCTGCAACAGCGACAACCGGCGCACCGTCGCGGCCGGCGCGGCCATCGAATTCCTGCGGCCCGGCTATGCGGGCGACGTGCTCACGGCCGAAGCCGAAGTGCGCGTCGCCGGCGAGAAAACCGGGATATACGATATTGCCGTGCGCAACCAGAACGGTGAAACCATCGCGCTGTTTCGCGGCAAATCGCACCGCGTGCGCGGCGAAGTGGTTGCGACCGAATCAACCCCACAACATTAAGGAGACGCATCAATGACAGCCCAATCGGATCGTTCGCTGCTGGAGCCGATCGAAACCGCGAGCCGCGACGAAATCGCCGCGCTGCAACTGAATCGCATGCAGTGGACGCTGCACCACGCCTACAAGAACGTGGCGCTGTACCGCAAGAAGTTCGATGCGGCGGGCGTCCGTCCCGACGACCTCAAATCGCTGGACGACCTCGGCAAGTTTCCGTTCACCACGGCAGAGGATTTGCGCGTGTCGTATCCGTTCGGCATGTTTGCCGTGCCGCGCGAAAAAGTGGTGCGCATCCACGCCTCCAGCGGCACCACCGGCAAGCCCAAGGTGGTGGGCTACACCCGGAAGGACATCGACACCTGGGCCGGGCTGGTGGCGCGCTCCATCGTGGCCTCGGGCGGGCGCCCCGGCGACATCATCCAAGTGTCCTACGGCTACGGTCTCTTTACCGGTGGTCTGGGCGCGCACTACGGCGCCGAAAAGCTGGGTTGCACCGTGATCCCGATGGGCGGCGGGCAGACTGGTAAGCAGGTGCAACTGATCCAGGATTTCAAGCCGCGCATCATCATGGTGACGCCGTCATACATGCTGAACATCATCGAAGAGTTCGAGCGCCAGGGGCTCGATCCGCGGGGCTCTTCGCTGGAAATCGGCATCTTCGGTGCCGAGCCGTGGACCAATCCGATGCGCCAGGCGATCGAGGAGCGCGCCAACATTGATGCCGTGGATATTTATGGCCTGTCCGAAATCATCGGTCCCGGAGTGGCCAACGAATGCGTGGAAACCAAGGACGGGCCGACCATCTGGGAAGACCACTTCTACCCCGAGATCATCAATTCCGAAACCGAAGCGACATTGCCGGATGGCGAAATGGGCGAACTGGTCTTTACCTCGCTGACCAAGGAGGCGTTGCCCATCATCCGCTACCGCACGCACGACCTGACGCGCCTGTTGCCGCCCACGGCGCGCAGCATGCGCCGCATGGAAAAAATCACCGGGCGCAGCGACGACATGCTGATCATCCGCGGCGTCAACGTGTTTCCGACGCAGATCGAGGAAATCGTCTGCAAGCGTCACGGCCTGTCGCCGTATTTCGAAATCGACTTGTCGAAGCACGGCAACATGGATCACGTCGAACTCAAGGTCGAGCGCAAGCCCAAGCCCGAAGCGGGTTACAGCGATGCGAAAGCGATCGCCGCCCTGCAGCAGGACGTCAAGACCTACGTCGGCATCAGCACCAAAGTGACGATCGTCGACGTCGGCGCGATTCCGCGCTCGGTGGGCAAGGCCAAGCGCGTGTTCGACCACCGCAAGGAAAGCTCGAAGTGATCCGTCATCGCCACGGCGCGTTGGCCGTGGATTCGGCCGCATGCACGGTTGGGGTGTCGAGGCCGCGCGGCTCCAAGTGAACGCAGCGTCTTTGGCGGCGCGCTTGCGCTGGGACGCGTCGATCGGGAAAAGTCCCGCGGGTGCGTTGCGCTGGCGTGGCCGGGGTCCGAACGCCTCAAGCCCCCAGGGCGCCATTCTGTTGCGCGTGGACACGATGGTCGTCGGCGGTGGCGTCCGCCGATCTGCGGCGTGACGACGTGCGCCGGCCGGTCGGCATCGTGCCTCGGCAGCCACGTCGTGGGCGCGTCAGCTACCCGGACGTGCGGCGCGGAAACGCAGCGTCCGCGCTTCGTCGCGGTCTTCGTGCACCCGCCGCGCCTGCGCCGACAGCACGTCGTGGCGCGTCAGGATGCCGATGATGCGGGCGCGATCGCCGGCGGCATGGACGACGAGCCGCGCCATGTCGTGCGCCGACATGATGTCGGACGCGACGCGCAGGCTGTCTTCTTCGTTTACGGCAATCAAGTCGAGTCGAGGCAAGGTGCCCAAAGTCCTCTCGGGATCCAGCTTCTGGTCCTCCATGAATTCGCGCCGCAGCAGGGTGCCGCACGGATGCCCGGCGTCATTCAGAAGCGGATACCCATGGTGCTCCGAGCCGGCGACGCCTGAACGCAGGAAGTCGCGCGCTTCACCCACGGTTTGGCTGGTGCGCAGCGAGACGGCCGGGCAGTTGCAGGCTTCCTTGACGGTGATTTCCTCCAGGAAATCGGCGACGAACTCGCCCGGCACGCGGACGCCGCGGCCGATGATTTTCTCGGTCATGATGGTGTTGCGCATGAAGAGCGCTGAAACCAGATAGGCGAGCGCGCAGCCCCCGAGCAGCGGCAGCAGCGCTGGCACTTGGCGCGTGGTTTCAAAGCAGAAGATCACCGAAGTGAGCATGGCGCGGGCCGAGCCCGCGAAAATCGCACCCATGCCCACGATCGCGGCGATGCGCGGGTCGATGCCGAACTGGGGTGCCAGCGCAGCGAAGCCGATTCCCAGCACCGCGCCCATCGAGCCGCCCGTGATGAACAGCGGCGCGAGCGTACCGCCCGAGGTGTTGCTGCCCAAGGCGATGGCCCAAGCCAGGAATTTGAAGACGCCGAGCGCCAGCAGCGTTCCGAAAGCCAGGTGGCCCGAGAGGATGGCGTCGATCTGGTCGTAGCCGACGCCCATGGTGCGTGGGAAGTAAAAACCGATCAGGCCGGCAATCAATCCCCCAAGGGCGGGCCACCAAACCCATGGGATGTGCGTTTTGCCGAACATGTCCTCGGCGAAGAAAACCGCCTTGGTCACCCAGATGCTGGCGTAGCCGACGATGCCGCCAATCGCGGTGTAAACGCCCAGTGCCCACAGGTCGGGCTCGCTCACCGGAGGCATCTCGAACACCGCCTGCGGGCCGAAAGCGGCGTAGCGTATGCCGGTCGCCGTGGCGGTCGCGAGTGCCACGGGAATCAGGGAACGCGGCCGGAATTCAAACAGCAGCAGTTCCACCGCCATGGCCAGCGACGACACGGGCGCGCCAAACACGGCCGCCATGCCCGCCGCGGCGCCGGCCGCCAGCAGCGTCTTGCGCTCTTCCGCAGTGACGTGGATCAATTGGCCGACCACCGAGCCCAGTGCGCCGCCGGTGGAGATGATCGGGCCTTCAGCGCCGAACGGCCCGCCGGTGCCGATGGTGAATACCGCCGACAGCGGCTTGAGCCAGGTCACTCGGGGCGCGATGTTGGACTCGTGCTTGAGGATCTGAATCATCGCTTCGGGAATGCCGTGGCCCTGAATCTGTCGCGAACCCCAGCGCGCGGCGGCCATGACCCCGGCAATCAGGCCGCCGATGGCCGGCATGACGATGACCCAGGCGCCAATGTGGGCCGTGGTGGGCGACATCACCAAGCCATGGTGCAGCGACGCGTCGCTGAGCGCAGTGTCCAGGTTGCCGTAAAACAGCAGATCGGTGAGCACGTTGATGAGCAGCATCAGCAGCCGCGCGATCCAGGCGGCCACCACGCCCAGCACGATGGCAATGAGCGCGATCATCACCGTGCGGCGGCTCGCGAGCGACTGGCGCCGCGACATGTCCGCTGCATCGAGCGTCGTGCGCAGGCCGGGCGCCAGCGGCAGCGTGGCGCCACTGCCTTGGGGGCGAACCACGCTGGGTATTTCGTCGCCTGCCTTGTGTTCCGACCCTCCGTCTTCGCCGCTCTGAGCCATCTTTTCCAATCTATTTCCGGCCCACTGTCGTCGCACCGTGCGCACCGCACATGCAATCATCGGCCAAAACCGCTATTTTAGAAACTTGGCTCGCGCGGGAAATTGGATTGGAACGTGGGGGCAACGGCGACCCGTCTTTGCCGGTTTCAGGTGCCGATTTCGCGAGGACGCTTGGTGGCAGAAGCGGGCACCGAACTAAAGGGGCGCGAGCGCTTGTTCCGGGCGTGTGCGTTGATCGGCCGCCGCTGGCGTAGCGGGCGTCTTCAGGCGCCATCGACGCGCTTGGCGCCGAGAATGCGTCGAATCAACCCCACCGCCACCCAAATCCATGCCAGCACGGCGACATAGATCATGACGTTGTCGACGGCATTCAGGTAATGCAGCCCGGTGGACCGGGCCAACGCGGCGGTGCCCACCGTGTACATGCCCAGCGGAAACACCATGTTCCAGTCGGCCACCTCATAGGCCACCGGCACGTGGCTCCAGCCGTGGCGCCACCAGGCGAGCAGCCCGAGCAGCGGTATCCACCAGGTCGCCATGGACCAGTAGAACAACGTGAAGCCGCGCACGAATGGCATCAGTTCGTGCAATGGCCCCGTCGGCGGCGCGTTCAGGACGATTTCGCTGCCCGAGAGCGTGCTGATGGCCAGCACGCCCATGTTGATCCAATAAGTGGGCGTGAACGACACCGGTTTGAGATAGAGGAGCACGAGCCGGTAGGTAATCAGCGTGATGATGACGAAGTACCACGCGCAGCCGATGAGAAACAGGCAAATGGCGACAAACAGCCACTGCTGACGCACCTCGGGCGTGTTGTCGTTAGCCAGCAGCGTGGTGATGACCGCCAGCGATTGCGTGGCGACGATGACGATCAGCCAGTCGCCGTGGATTGTCTGGCTGAAGGTTCCTTTCACGCGCCGCGCGATCACGGTGAAGAAGAATCCGTACAGCAAGCCCAGCCAGCAAAGCGCGCCCCAGACGGCCATTACGCGCGCCGCCAGCGGGCAATAGACCACGAGCAGGCATTGCGCGGCCAGCACGCAACTGCTCGCGACCAGCGTGAGGAACGCGGGACTGCGCCCGGGGCGCACCAGGTCGGCCAGCATTTCTTTCGGGTAACACCGCAGCCGCAGAACGCTCAGCGCCAGCAGCCATGCGTACGCCAGGCAGTTCAGCCAGAACAGCGCGCGTGCCGCCAGCGGCATTCCGTGCTCGTTCAGGCCGGTGGAGACGATGCCGGTGGCCATGACCAGCGCGAAATACCCCGGATCGAGTGAGCGGGCCCACGATTTGAGCTGGCTGAATGAACGGACCTGCCAGCGCTGGTTTTGTTGTTCCATTTATTGTCCGGCGTGCTCCGTGCGCGCCGCTTGCCCGCGCGGTCGCGCGTTGGGACACGCTAGGATGGCGATGCGTTTGCGTCAGGTTGCGGCCGGCGCGAGTGTTCCACTTCTTTGCGCATATCCGAGGCCTACATGAATGACATTCTCAGTCACATTGAAGATCGCGTTCTGACGCTAACGTTCAACCGCGTGGCGAAGAAGAACGCGCTCACCGTCGCGATGTATGGCTTCTTGGCCGATCAACTCGAGCACGCCGCCGCTGACTCGGCCGCGCGCGTGGTCGTGATCCAGGGCGACGTCACCGTGTTTACCGCCGGCAACGACATCGCCGATTTCCAGAAAGCGGCGGCGAGCGGCCAGACCGGCGCGCTGGAGGACCGGCCCGTCGGCCGCTTCCTGGAGCAGATCGCCACGTTTCCGAAACCGCTGGTGGCGGCCGTGTGCGGCCCGGCAGTCGGCGTCGGGGCCACGATGTTGCTGCATTGCGATCTGGTGTACGCCGGCGACAACGCCGCGTTCTCGTTTCCGTTCGTGAACCTGGGCGTGATTCCGGAGGCCGGATCCACGCTGCTCGCGCCGCAGCTTTTCGGCTACCACCGTGCCGCCGAAATCCTGCTGACGGGCGAGCCCTTCATGGCCGAGGCGGCGCTGGAAGTGGGTTTCGTCAATCGCGTGGTGCCACCCACGGAATGCAATGAAATCACCGCAGGGCAAGCGCGCAAGCTGGCCGCCAAGCCGCTCACTTCGCTGATCGAAACCAAGCGCCTCCTGAAGGCCGGTCAGAGCGACGCGCTGCTCGCGCGGATTCGCGATGAAGGCGTGGTCTTCAACCGCCTGCTGCAAGGCCCCGCCTCGCGCGAAGCGTTCGCGGCGTTCATGGAGAAACGCAAACCGGATTTCAGCGCATGTTGAAAACCATGCGGGATGGCGCTGCCGCGGCCCAGCCTGCGACCGGGCGAACCGGCAAACCGTTCGAGCCGGAGTTTCTGGCCGCGTTCACCGCGCTGTTCGAGGAGCGCATCGTGTTCAACAAGCTGCTGCAGCTCAAGCTCGGGCGTGTTTCGGACGGGCGCGCCGAATGCCATCTGGACATGCGGCCCGATCTGGTCGGCCACTTCACGTACCAGCGCCTGCATGGCGGCGTGATCAGCGCCACGCTAGACGCGGCGGCGGGCATGGCGGTGATGGCGGCGATCGCCGCGCGCCACATGGACGAGCCGCCCATGAAGCGCCTGCTGCGCTTCGTCAAGCTCGGCACCATCGATTTGCGCGTCGACTATCTGCGTGCCGGCGTCGGCAAGCGCTTCGACGCCACTGCGCGGGTGTTGCGCCTGGGTTCGCGCGTGGCCAGCACACGCATGGAATTTTGCGGCGCCGACGGCGAGCTGATCGCCGCCGGCACCGCCGCCTACATCGTTTCCTGAAGTTCGTGGATCGGAATCACGCGCGGCCGGCCGTCGTCGTCGATCGCCACGTAAGTGATGGTGGCTTCGGTCACCTTGATGTAGTGCCCCTGGTGGCGCGTGCGTTCGGCGTAGGCGCCGACGTTGAGCGTGATCGAGGTGCGGCCGACGCGATCGACCTTGGCGTAGAACGACACGATGTCGCCCACGCGCACCGGTTGCTTGAAAATGAACTGGTTGACCGCCACGGTGGCCATGCGGCCCTGCACGTAGCGCGCCGCCAGGACGGAGCCCGCGATGTCGACCTGCGCCATCACCCAGCCGCCGAAAATATCACCGTTGGCGTTGGCGTCGGCCGGCATCGGCAGTACCTTCATGACCAGGGCGTGGTCCTCCGGCAGCCGGGATTCGGGCGCGAGCACCGGGTTCATGTTGGGTGCGCGCATGTGACTTTGAGTGGGGATGGGGGCGCTCATCGAAGAGTTCCTTTGACGCAATGATGAAAGCTATTTTCCAATATGCGCGGCTGGCGTAGTCGCGCCGCGCTCCCGGCTGAACCGGCGGTGGACGAACGCGTGTCCGACTGGCGCACGCTGCGGCGCCTGCTGCCTTACCTCTGGGACTACCGTTGGCGCATGGGGCTGGCGCTCCTGCTGGTGGCGGGTGCCAAGGCGTCCAACGTGGGCGTGCCGCTGCTGTTGAAAGCGCTGGTCGACCGCATGAACGTGAAACTCGGCGACCCGGCCGCGCTGGTCGTCGTTCCGGTGGCACTGCTGCTCGCCTACGGCGCGCTGCGCCTCATGAGCAGCGTGTTCACCGAGCTGCGCGAATGGGTTTTTTCCAAGGCCACGCAGGGCGCGACCCGGCGCGTGTCGCTGGAAACCTTCAACCATCTGCACGCGCTCAGCTTGCGTTTTCACCTCGAGCGCCACACCGGCGGCCTGACGCGCGACATCGATCGCGGCGTGCACGGCGTGGAAGCGCTGGTGACGTATTCGCTGTACTCGATTTTTCCGACCCTGATCGAGGTGGCGCTGGTGATGGTCATCCTCGGCACCAAGCTGGATGCGGGTTACGTCTGGATCGCCCTCGCGGCGCTGGCGGGTTACGTGCTGTACACGGTGTCGGTGACCGAGTGGCGCACGCGCTTTCGCATCGAAGCCAACCGCGCCGAATCGCAGGCGCAAACGCGTGCGGTCGATTCGCTGCTGAACTACGAGACGGTGAAGTACTTCAATAACGAAGACTTCGAGTCGCGGCGCTACGACGAAAGCCTGAAAACCTATCAGCGCGCGCGCCTCAAGGCGCAGACGTCGCTCTCGCTCCTGAACGCGGGGCAGCAGCTCATCATCAGCATCGGCCTGGTGGCGATGTTGTGGCGCGCGACCGTCGGCGTCGCGGGCGGGCAGATCACCATCGGCGACCTGGTGATGGTCAACGCCTTCATGATCCAGTTGTACGTGCCGCTCAATTTCCTCGGCGTGATTTATCGCCAGATCAAGCAGAGCCTGACCGATTTGCACCGCATGTTCCGGCTCATGGACCGCGTGCGGGATGTCACCGACGCGCCCGGCGCCGGCGAGCTGGCCACCCGCGGTCCGGTGGACGTGCGCTTCGATCACGTCGATTTCGGCTACCAGCCGGAGCGGCAAATCCTGCGTGATCTGTCGTTCACCATTCCAGCGGGGCAGACGGTGGCCGTGGTCGGCCCCTCGGGCGCCGGCAAGTCCACGCTGGCGCGGCTGCTGTACCGCTTCTACGACGTAACGGGCGGCGCGATCCTGATCGCCGGGCAGGACGTGCGCCGCGTGACGCAAGCCAGCGTGCACCGTGCCATCGGCATCGTGCCGCAGGACACGGTGCTGTTCAACGACACCGTGGCCTACAACATCCGCTACGGCCGCACCACCGCAAGCGACGCCGAAGTGGAGCAGGCCGCGCGCGCCGCGCACGTCCACGATTTCATCGCCGGCACGCCGGCCGGCTACCAGACCCTGGTGGGCGAGCGCGGGTTGAAGCTTTCGGGCGGCGAGAAGCAGCGCGTGGCGATCGCGCGCACGTTGCTCAAGGACCCGCCGGTGCTGATCTTCGACGAGGCCACCAGCGCCCTCGATTCGGCCAACGAGCGTGCCATTCAGGCCGAACTGCAGCACGCCGCGCGCGGCAAGACCACGCTGCTGATCGCGCACCGCCTGTCCACGGTGGTGAACGCGCACCAGATCCTGGTGATGGAGGCGGGTCGCATCGTCGAGCGCGGCACGCACCTGGAGCTGCTGGCAGCGCGCGGCCGCTACGCCCACATGTGGTCGCTGCAGCAGGAGCGCGAGCGCGTCACGCCGTAGTTTTCTGTGGCCGGCCGGCGGAGGAATTTGCGATCGGCGTGCGTTTCTACAATGGGATGAAAAGCCGCGGATTCGGGCGGCTGCCGATCAGGCGGGGGCTGTGATGCATTTGGGAGCAAGCGAGATTCATGTCCATTGAAGGCGAGTTCGGCGGCCCCAGACTGGGCGTTCTGGGCGGCATGGGACCCATGGCGAGCGCCTGGTTCATGGTTCGTCTCACGGCGCTGGCCCAGGCCGGAGTCGATCAGGAACACATTCCGACGATCCTCTGGAGCGACCCGCGGGTGCCCGACCGGACTGCCCACTATTTCGGCCACGGCGCCGATCCGTGGCCGTGGCTGGAGCATGGGCTACGGGCGCTGCGCAGCGCCGGCGCGACGGCGGTGGCCATTCCCTGCAATACCGCCCATTTGTGGTACGAGCGGATGGCGGCCGCGACCGACCTGCCGATCCTGCACATCGTCGACGCGGTGGTGCATGACCTGTTGCGCCAAGGCGTGCGGGACGGCACGGTCGGTCTGCTGGGAACCGAGGCGACATTGCAATCGGGCCTGTACCAGAGCGCGCTGGCGAACCGCGGCTACGTCCACATCGAGCTGACTGCGGAAGAGCAGGCGCAGTGGCCGTCACGCGCCATTGCGATGGTCAAGGCCAACAAAATCGATGAAGCGCTTGCGCCGGCGGTGCAGGCCGTCAAACTGTTGCAATCCCGCGGCGCCCAGGCCGTCGTCCTGGGCTGCACCGAATTGCCGATCGCGCTGCCGGCGGCGCAGCGGTCGGCGTTTCAGATGCCGATCGCGGATTCGATCGACGCGCTCGCCAAGGACAGCATCGCGTGGTACCAGCGCGCGGTGGAATCGGCGCGCGCTGCGCATTGAGTTCACGCGGCCGATCCGTTGTCCGAGGACCGTGCGACCCCCGTCCAGCCGCGTCCGGCGCCGCTACCGCTCAGTGCGACAGGATTTTCGACAGGAACAGTTTCGCGCGATCGGAGCGCTGCTCCGGATGATCGAAGAAGTCGTCTTTTGAGCAATCTTCGACAATCTTTCCGACGTCCATGAAGATCACGCGATCGGCGACTTTTCTGGCGAATCCCATTTCGTGCGTGACCACCATCATGGTCATGCCTTCTTTCGCCAGGTCCACCATGACGTCGAGCACTTCGTTGACCATTTCCGGATCGAGCGCGGAGGTGGGCTCGTCGAACAGCATCGCCGCCGGGTCCATGGCCAACGCGCGCGCAATCGCCACCCGTTGTTGCTGCCCGCCGGAGAGTTGGCCCGGGTATTTGTCGATGTGCGCGGACAGGCCGACCCGCTCCAGCAGCTTGCGGCCGCGCTCCTGCGCTTCATTCATGGGGCGGTTCAGGACCTTGACCTGTGCCAGCACCAGGTTGCGCATCACGGACAGGTGCGGGAACAGCTCGAAGTGCTGGAACACCATGCCGATGCGCGAGCGCAGCTTGTACTGGTTGGTTTTTTTGTCGCCGACGGAGACGCCGTCGAAAATGATTTCGCCTTTCTGGAATGGCTCCAGCCCGTTGGCCGTCTTGATGAGCGTGGATTTGCCGGAACCGGACGGGCCGCAGACCACCACCACCTCGCCCTTGGATACCGCGGTGGAGCAATCGGTCAGCACCTGAAACGGGCCGTACCACTTGCTGACGTTCTTGAATTCGATCATTGCAGGCATGGGGGTTCTCGCGTTCAGTGCGTGGCTACGGCCAGGCGACGGTTGAGGCGCTTCACGGCAAACGACGCCGCGAAGGAAATCAGGAAATAGATCACGGCGGCGAACAAATACATTTCGACGATCCGTCCGTCGCGTTGCGCAATGATGTTGGCTGCGCCGAGGAAGTCGGTGAGCGACAGCACGTACACCAGCGAGGTGTCCTGGAACAGCACGATCATCTGCGTGAGCAGCACCGGCGTCATGTTGCGGAACGCCTGCGGCAGCACCACGCTGCCCATGACTTGCCAGTAGTTCAGCCCCAGCGCGTAGCCCGCCGCAGCCTGGCCCGCCGGAATCGACTGGATGCCGGCGCGCATGATTTCGCAGAAATACGCGGCTTCGAAAACGATGAACGTGATGAGCGCCGACGTGAACCCGCCCACCGCGACCGGATGCCCGGCGTTGGTGAGCCAGCCCACGATGTAGGGCACCAGGAAGTAGAACCAGAAAATGATCAGGATCAGCGGCAGCGCGCGCAGCAGGTTGGCGTAGAAGCCGGCCACGCCCGAAAGAATCCGGTTGGAAGACAGTCGCATCATCGCGAGCAGCGTGCCCCAGATGATGGCGCCCAGGGCCGAGAGAATCGTGAGCTTGAGCGTGAACACCATCCCCGTACCCAGCAGGAACGGCAGGGTCCGCCAGATCACTTCGAAATCGAATCCGTGCATGGCTGCTCCCTAGCGCTTGGCGCCGATGAAACCGGGAACCCGGGAGCGCTTCTCGACCAGAGACATCAGCACCACCACGACCGCGTTGACCAGCAGATACAGGATCGTGGCCGCCGTGAAGGTTTCGAAAATCTGGAACGAGAACTCCTGCATGGAGCGCGCCGCGCCGGTGATTTCCAGCAGGCCGATGGTGAACGCCAGCGACGAGTTTTTCACCAGATTGAGCGCTTCGGACGTGAGCGGCGGCAGGATGATGCGCATTGTCATGGGCAGCAGCACGTAGCGATAGACTTGGCTGCGCTTCAGGCCGAGCGCCCGGCCCGCCATGCGCTGGCCGCGCGGCAGCGACGTGATCCCGGCGCGCACCTGCTCCGCGATCCGCGCGGACGTGAACAGCCCGAGACAGATGACCGCGGTCACGAACGTGCTCCACGTCGGATCCGAGTTCTTCACCAGATCCTCAAGGTGCTGCGGGAGAAAGTTGGGAAAGACGAAGTACCACAGGAACATCTGCACCAGCAGCGGGATATTGCGGAACAGCTCCACGTAGCCCGCGCAGATATGCTGCAGCCACTTGTTGTCCAGCGTGCGCGCCACGCCCACCAGCACGCCGACCACCAGCGCAATGATCCACGCGAGGATGGACAAGCCGATGGTCCAGTAGGTGCCGCGAATCAGCGTGTACAGGTAAGTCCCGGTGCCGTCCGGGGCCTGGGCCCAGAAAATGAGCCAATTCCAGTGGTAGTTCATGCGGACCTGTGCCCTGCGGATGACGAATGTCGGGGCCGATTATTTGAAAACGGCGGCACAACCGTGGGGTCGTGCCGCCTTTGCATCAACTGAAATCAGTCGGCTCGCGCCGGATTACTGAAGCTCGTAGGTCTTCGGATCGGGCGAATCGGTCGGGTTGGCGATCACCTTCTTCAGCTCTTCCGACATCGGCCAGTTCAGGTTGACGTTTTTCGGCGGGACCGGCTGCAGGAACCATTTGTCGTACATCTTGGCGAGCTGGCCGTCTTTCATCATGGCTTTCACGGCGTTGTCGACTGCGGTCTTGAAGGCTTCGTCGCCCTTGGGTTCGATGATGCCGTAGGGCTCCACCGTGTAGGCCTTTTTGCTGATCATCCAGGCACTCGGGTCGTGCGAGTTGGCCACCAGGCCGGCGAGCAGGATGTCATCCATGAAGAAAGCCGATGCGCGACCGTTGGCCACCGTCAGGAACGCTTCCGAGTGGTCGCTGGCCGGGATGATGCGCATGCCCAGTTGCTTCTCGGCGTTGACCTGCGTCAGCCATTTCAGGTTGCTGGTGCCGGAGGTGGACGTGACCGTCTTGCCCTTGAAGTCGGCCAGATCGTTCAGATCGGATTTCTTCAGCGCGGTAAAGCGCGTGGCGGTCACGAACGTGGTCGGCGCGAAGCTCACCTGTTGCTGCCGTTCGGCGTTGTTGGTGGCCGAACCGCAGGCCAGGTCGGCGGTGCCGTTGGCGACCAGCGGAATCCGGGTGGACGACGTCACCGGAACCAGCTTGATCTTGATGTTCGGCATGTTCAGGTCTTTTTTCAGCGCGTCGACGATGCCATAGCAGATGTCCATCGAATAACCGATGGGTTTCTGGTTGTCGTCCAAGTAGGAGAACGGGATCGACGAGTCGCGATAGCCCAGCGCGACCTCGCCGGTCGACTTGATCTTGTCCATGCGGCCAGCAGCTTGCGCTGCCGGAATGGTGGCGGCAGCCAGGGCGGCGGCCAGCACGAGCGGAAATATTTTCATGACGTTTCCTCAAAAAATGTGAACGACACCTTGGTGAACCAGAATCCGAACGCCACCCGAGTGGTGGCGTCCGTGCCCTTCAGGCGCGGCGGAGTTTATCGGACTGCGCCAAGAGTCCCGTCAAGTGGTCCGTGTGAAGGTAGCCATAACGGCGGGTTATTCGTTGGCACGCAACACGGCTACCATGCTACCGGACAACTCCGAGTTTTCACTCCGTAAATACCATGAGGCTGCGGCACATCGAAATCTTCGAGGCGATCCGCCAGGCCGGTTCGCTGACCCAGGCGGCCGCGTTGCTGCACATTTCGCAGCCGGCCGCCAGCAAGATCCTGGCGCACGCTGAAGCGCAACTGGGCTTCAAGCTGTTCGATCGGGTCAAGGGGCGGCTCGTGCCGACGCGCGAGGCGGAAATTCTGGCGCCGCAAGTCGAGCACCTGAGCCAGGCGCTGGTGCACGTGAATCGACTGGCGGCCAATCTCAAGCAGGGGCAGCAGGGCCACTTGCGCATCGGCTGCGCGCCCGCGATCGGCTTGGGGCTGTTGCCGCTGGCGCTGCGGCGCTTCTATCAAACCTCGCACGCGTCGTTCAAGATCAGCACGCTGCACAGCCCCGCGCTGGTGGCGGGGTTGCGCACGCACGAGCTCGATGTGGCGATCACCTTCGACGGCGAGGACCATCCCGGCATCAAGCGCATGCAGGTCGGGCAGACGGAGGTGGCGTACCTGAGCCGCAGCGCCATGACCGACCCCGTTTCCCTGCCGCAACTGGCCTCGCGCCCGTTCATCGTTCCCGATCCGCGTGATCAGGTCGGCGCGCAGGTGGGGCGGGCGCTCACGCAGGCCGGCATCGAAGCCAGCACGCGCATCGTGGTGCAGACCCATTACGTGGCGTGCAGCCTGGTGGACGCGGGTTGCGGCGATGCGCTGGTCGATCGCCTCACGGCGCGCGCCATGATGAAGCCCGGCATGAGCCTCTGTCGGCTCGATCCACCGATCGTCATTCCGATTCACGCCATGGTCCATGCGACCGACCCCTTGAGTCTGCTGCACCGTGATTTCGTCGACAGCCTGGTCGCGGCGTGCGCAACGCTCGCGCCCTGGCCGGAACACCCGGGGTCTTCAGCGGCGTTCTGACGCGCCATCTTCCCCCATCAAACCGGCGGTTGATCGCGCTGCACGCATAGCCTGGGGTTATGGATTGCCGAGCGTTCGGTATTTGTGCGCGCGCGGTGATGCACCGGACAATTCGTGCGGTTGCTCTTTTGAAGGTGGGTCGAAGCAATGGAAGCATGCATCATCGGCGCGGGGGTGATCGGCGTGACCACCGCCTGGCAATTGGCCAAGGATGGCTGGCAGGTCACGCTGGTCGATGCCGCGAACGAACCCGCCGCCGTGACCAGCCACGCCAACGGCGGGCAGCTCAGCTACAGCTATGTGGCGCCGCTGGCGGAGCCGGACGTCCTGCCGCATTTGCCGCAGTGGCTCCTGAGCCCGAACTCGCCGCTGCGCTTCACGCCGCGGCTCGATCCGCATCAGTGGTCTTGGTGCCTTCGGTTTCTGCGTGCCTGCACCACGCGGACGGCGGCCCGGTCCACCGCGCAAATGCTGACGCTGTCGTACCTCAGCCGGTCGGTGCTGCACGAGTGGCTGGCTGAAACGCCGATCGAATTCGGCCATGCGTTCAACGGCAAGCTGATCGTCTATCGCACGCCCAAGCTGCTGGACCGGGCGCGCTCGCTGGTCGCCTATCAGGCCGAGCACGGGTCGGCGCAGAAGGTGCTCGATGCGGATGCGTGCGTCGCGCTCGAACCGGCTCTCGCGGCGATCCGCAAACAGATCGCCGGCGGCATCTACACGTCGAGCGAGGAATCCGGTGATTGCGCGCGACTCACGCGCGGACTTGCCGACCGCCTGGCCGCGCGGGGCAACGTGCAGCTTCGGATGGGGACGGCCGTACATCACCTGGAGCGCGTGGACGGAGCCGTTCGGGAGGTGGTGCTGGTCGACGGTAGCCGGATCCGGGCCGACCATTTTGTCGTCGCCGCTGGGATGGGCAGCGTGCCCTTGCTCGCGCCCCTGGGCTCGCGGCCCGCGCTCTATCCGCTCAAGGGATTCAGTTTGACCGTGCCCTGCGCACGGGGGGAAGTGCCAGCCGTCAGCGTGACCGACTACGAACGCAAGACCGTTTATGCCGATCTGGGCGACCGCCTGCGGATCGCCGCGATGGTCGGGCTCGGCAGCAAGGACAACCGTATCGAGCCCGCCCGCATCGCGTTGATCAAGCGCCAGGTTGCGGAACTCTTGCCCCGCATCGACCTCACGCACGCCGAGGCCTGGGCCGGGCAACGGCCCGCCACGCCCGACGGGCGCCCGCTCATCGGGCGGAGCCGGGCGGCGCGCAACTTGTGGGTGAACATCGGCCACGGTGCGCTCGGCTTCACGCTGGCGTGCGGCAGCGGCCGGGTGCTGGGGCACTTGATGGCGGGAACCGAGCCCGAGATCGACGCGGGCCCGTTCACGCCGAATTGCTAGGCGCGGGTTTCCGGCGCGTCGTCGGCTGGCATGGCGCCGGACGCCTCCCGCAACGCTGCCGATGGGGTTGCCCCTGGCGCGGCGGGCGTCGGCTCGGGTTTTCCGTGATGGTTTGGCCGCGCCCACAGGGGCGTCGCTGCCTATATTCCAGCGTTCCAACGAGCAACCGGGCGCCCCTATCACGTTTGGGCAGCGTATTCAAGGGGTACCGATTGCGCCGGAACTTTTATGCCTGCGCCGTTGTCCGAAAAGCACAGTTGCACGAAGCAACAAGGACTCGATCGAGTGGTTCGTGGCGCAAAACACTGGCGAGGTGCAAACGCCCAGGTCGAGCACATGACGGGCCGCACGAGGTTTTCCCGGCGGCGGTTTTTATTTTGGAACGTTGAAGGAGCTAAAAATGAAAACGATTCGCACATTGATGGTTTTGGCATTCGCTTTGGCCGGTGGTGCGGCGATGGCGCAATCTGCACCGGCAACCGGTGGTGCGGTGACGACCAATTGCACGCAGTCGCAAGGTTTGACCAAGAGCGGGCAGCCGCAAATCAACAAGGTTTGCAAAATCGAGTTGACACCGGCTGCGCTGGAACAAACCATGAAGAGCAGCATGCACTCGGAAAAAACCAATCGGTGATGGTTGGGCCGGTAAGAAGCCTGCGCCGCGGCGCAGGTTTTTTTATGGGCGTTTGCCAGCGGCTGGTTGGCGTGCTGATGGATATTCCGGCTTTGTGCGAGCGGCCAGAACCAGTGTCGGACCAGAAACTCCGGCTCTTGTTTTGCGGAAGGCGCTTCAGGTGGCGCGCGTCCGGGCGCGTGCGAGCAGCCCGTTGGCTGCGGCGACGATTTGTGGCACCTTGACGCGCGCTTCGTCTTCCAGCACCTGGGCGTAGCCGACGGGCGTACGCGGTGCGCCGAGCCGGGCGACTCGCGCGTCGGTTTGTTCGGCCACCGTGGCGGCGATTTCGGCGCCAAACCCGGCGACCTGGACGGCTTCATGAACCACCAGCAGGTGGCTGGTCTTGCGTGCGCTCTGCAGCACAGTTGCTTTGTCCCAGGGCCAGATGGTGCGCAAATCGATGACTTCGGCGTGCACGCCCTGGCTCTCCAACTGCGCTGCGGCTTCCAGGCAAAGGTGGAACTGGCGCGACCACGACACCAGCGTGAGATCGGCGCCGCTGCGCGCAATCCGCGCCTTGCCCAGCGCCACGGCTTGTCCCGAGGCGACCTCGCCTTGCATGCCCCACAGTTCCTTGTGCTCCATGTAAACGACGGGGTCGCTGGTTGCCAGCGCGGCACGCAGCAGTCCGTAATTGTCGGCAGGAGTCGATGGCGTCACCACCGTCAGGCCGGGCATATGCGCGAACCAGGCTTCCAGCGATTGGCTGTGTTGCGCGGCCGCCGCGCTCCAAATGCCGATGGGCATGCGAAGAACGACCGGGACCCGGCCCTGGCCGCCGAACATGAAGCGGTTTTTGGCGGCCTGGTTGACGACCTCATCGACGGCGCACAGCGCAAAGTCGACCACGCGCATTTCGACCACCGGTTTGCATCCGACCAGTGCCATGCCGACGGCTGCGCCGACAATGGTGTTTTCCGAAATGGGGGTGTCGATGATGCGCTCTGGGCCGAAGCGCTTGACCAGCGGCGTGCCCATGCTGTCGCGGTACTGCCCGAACGAGCCGCCACGGCCCAGGTCTTCGCCCAGCGCGACGACGGCCGGGTTCTGCTCCATCGCTTCCGTCAGCGCCAAGGCGCTGGCCTGGGCATAGGTCATGGTTGTCGCGCTCACTGGAACGCCCTCCGCGCTGCGCGCTGCGGGATTCGCGCTTGGGAACGGCCCGGCGCGTTCATGCCCAGACTCCCTCGCCGGTGGTTTGCACGTCGGTGTAAGCGTCTTTCGGGTCGGGCGGCGGCGCTGCCGCGGCGGTTTTCAGGGCGGCCTCGATTTCGCTCTTCGCTTCCTGTTCAATTTTTTCCACTTCGGCTTGGTGCCCTTGCGCGATCAGCTCGCCGCGCGTGCGCGTCACGCCATCGCGTGCCAACGCGGCCGCAACGTCGCTGGGGTCCCGGTAGGTGCCGCGGTCGACCGAGACGTGGCCTTTTTGTCTGTCCGTCAGCGCGTGCAGCAGCCGCGGGCCGCGGCCGGCGCGAACCGCGGCGACGAGCGCCTCTGCCGCGTCCGACACGGCCAGCACGTCGGTGCCATCGACCGGAACGGCTTCGACGCCGATGGCGATTGCGCGCGCGCTGGCGCCGGCTCCGGCTGTCATCGGTCCGCTGGGGGTGGTCGCCGAAATGCGGTTGTCTTCGCACACGAACAGCACCGGCAGCCGGTACACCACCGACCAATTCAAGGCTTCCAGGAACGGGCCGCGGTTGATCGCGCCATCACCGAAGAAGCAGGCGACGATGGCGTCCTTGCCTTGCAACTTCAGGCCCTGCGCCGCGCCCACGGCAATCGGCATGCCGTCGGCGACGACACCGTTCGCGCCCAGCATCCCGACCGCGAAATCCGCGATGTGCATGGAACCGCCCTTGCCGCCGTTGTAGCCGGTGGCCTTGCCGAACAGTTCGCACATCATCCTGGCGGGATCGGCGCCCTTGGCCAGCGTGTGGCCGTGGCCGCGGTGCGTCGAGGTGAGCAGGTCGCTGCGCCGCAAGTGCGCGCATACGCCGGCCGGAACGGCTTCCTGTCCAGTGGACAAGTGGATCGGTCCGCGCACGTTCACTGGCGCTTTCGAGGCGTCGTAGCCGAAAGTGGACACGCCGCCCTGGCTGACGATTTCGGCCGCATTTTCGAAAGCACGGATTCGCACCATGGTGCGGTAGAGGGAGAGAAGATCGGTCATGGGGGATGAATCTCCGTCAACGATTGCCACGGGTATGAGACCGCCGGCGCACGGCCCAAGCCGTTCAGGATGGTGGCGCCTGGCCTTTCAGGAAGGTACAGGCAAGGCGATCATGGGCCGGGCGGGGTCGGTGCGTGTCTTCGGTCTTCGGCCACGTCTGCGCCATGACAGTCATCTGGTGGTCATGTGCGAGCCACCGTCCACCGGGAGGCAGACGCCGGTGATGTAGGCGGCGTCGTCGGACGCGAGGAAGACTGCCGCATTCGCCACGTCCCAGGCGCTCCCCATGTGGCCCATGGGGCAGCGGGCGTCGCGATCGGCAACCATCGCCTCCTTGCTCGCGTATTGCGAGGAAATGTCCTTGTAGATCAGCGGCGTGTTGATGTAGCCCGGCATGATCGCGTTGACCCGAATCCCGGTGGCGGCGTATTCCAGCGCCAGGCCGACGGTGAGCTGGTTCACGCCCCCTTTGGCGGCGTAGTAGGCGGGATACGGGTAGCCGGTGTAGCGCACCGCAGCAACGCTCGAAATGTTGATGATGGCGCCGCGCTTTTGCGCCAGCATCACCGGAATGACGTGCTTGCAGGTCAGGAACACGCTGTCCAGATTGGTCGCGATGGCCTTGCGCCATTTTTCCAGCGGCAGCTCGGTGACGCTGCCCATCATGGCCATGCCGACGTTGTTGTGCAGGATGTCGATGCGGCCGTGGTCGCGCACGATGCGGGCGACCAGCGCCGCGACCACGTCCGGCTGCGTGACGTCCGCCTGGAACGACTCGCAGCGGCCGCCTTCGCCGCGGATGATGGTTCGGGTTTCTTCCGCCGCCGCGGGATTCATGTCCACCGCCATGACCGCGGCGCCCGCGCGCGCGTACGCCGCTGCGGCCGCCTTGCCGTTGCCCCAGCCTTCACCCACGGAGCCCGCGCCGAAAACCAGTGCGACGCGACCTGACAATTTTTGCTGGCTATCCATTTGAGCGATGTGGCGAAAGAAAGGAAACGGGAGTTTGGCGGGCGTGAGGCGTGGGCTGCGGAGATCAGAGGAATCCGGTGGACAGCCACGGGATCGCGGCCACCAGGATCAGCCCCACGACCACCGAAGCGAGGTAGCCGATGATGGGGCGGATGCCCTTGTCCGGATCGACGCGCCCGATGGCACAGGCGACGTAATAGCCGACACCGAACGGCGGCGCGAACAGCCCGACGCCCATCGCCAGCACGGCAACCATCGAATAGTGCACTTCGTTGATCCCGAGCGCATCGGCAATCGGGAACAGCAGCGGCCCGAGCAGCACGATGGCCGGAATGCCTTCCAGCACGCTGCCGAGGATGATGAAAACCGCGATCGAGACCACGAAGAACGTGAAGGCGCCGCCCGGCAGTGCTTCCATGTAGTCGGCGAGTTCATTGGTGAAGCCCGATTGCGTGAGCGCCCAGGCCATGCCGGTGGCGGCGCCGATGATGAGAAGGATGGCGCCCGAGAGGACCGCGGTTTCGACCAGCATCGGGTACAGCGCCTTCACGTCGAAATGCCGGTAAATGAAGATGCCGATGAAGAAGGCATAGACGATGCCGATCGTCGAGACTTCGGTTGCCGTCGCCACGCCTTCGACCACCGCCCAGCGGATGATGAAGAGCAGGGCGAAGGCCGGCACGGCGATGGTGAAGCTTTTCACCGCCTGCAGCCACGGCTCGCGCTTGACGTGCGGTACCGGCAGGCGGCGGTTGCGCCACCACACCACCAGGCACAGCATCAGCCCGAGCAGCGCGCTGGGCAGCAGCCCGCCCTTGAACAACCCGGTGATCGACACGCTGGTGACCGAGCCGATGATGATGAGCGTGAGACTGGGCGGTACGGTTTCGGTTTGCGCGCCGGTGGCCGCGAGCAGTGCCACCAGTTCGCCTTCGTCCGAGCCGCGCTTTTTCATTTCCGGAAACAGGACGGGCGCGATCGCGGCCATGTCGGCGGCCTTGGCGCCGGAAATGCCGGACACCAGGTACATGCCGCCGACCAGCACGTACGACAGGCCGCCGCGCACGTGGCCCAGGATGTTGGCGAGGAACGCCACCATCTTGTGCGCCATGCTGGTCATTTCGATCAGCAGACCGAGGAAAACGAACAGCGGCACCGCCAGCAGGATCAGGTGCGACATGCCTTCGTCCATGCGGCCCACCAGCGTGACGAGCGGCACGTCGGTGCTGAGCGCCAGATAGGCAAACGTGGCAATACCGAAAGAAAACGCGATCGGTACGCCGGCGAAGACGCAGAACGCCACCATGGCGACGAAGAAGATCAGCAGGTTGTAGTTGCCGAGGTCTTGAAAAACCGGCTTGAGCGCGAACAGGATGACGGCGGCCACGAGCACCAGCGCGCCGGCTTTCAGCACGGCGCGCAAGCTGCCGACTTCAATCAGCCGGAAGAGCGCGAAGATCGCCATCAGCGTAAAGCCGACCGGCAATGCGGCCGTTTGCCACGCCAGGCTGATCTGCAACGCGGCCGTCTTGATCACCGACTGGTCGATCGTTGCGCGGTAGCTCGGCAGCAGTATCAGCAACACGAAGAGCAGCGTGGCCGACGCGGCAAACACTTCGAGGAAGGCCTTGCGCTCGGCCGTGGCCTTGTTGACGAAGGCCGTCATGCGCATGTGCTCGCTGCGGCGCGTGGCCGCCACGGCGCCGAGCATCGCCAGCCACAGGAACAACAGCGACGCCAGCTCGTCGGACCAGACCAGCGGCGAATTGAAGACCGAGCGCGCGACGATGCCGATGAACAGCAGCACGACCTCGGCCATGACCAGGAGGGCGGTCGGGATTTCGACCAGATACCCGAGGAAGGTATCGACTCGCAGAATCCAGTTGCGCGCGGCGTGGTCCCCGGGCGCGGGCGGTTCGATCTCGGCCGGTGCTGCTTCGGATGCCATGGACCCGGCGATCAGGTCAGTTGACCGACGTTGCTTTCCAGGACCGACCAGCCCTTTTCACCGAACTTCTCCTTCCATTCGGCGTAGAAGCCCGCCTTGCGCAGCGCGTCGCGGATGGGCCCGGGCTCGGTGTTGTTGAACACCATGTGCTGGCTCGTCAGTTTCTGTTGCAGTTCGCTGTTCAGCGCCTCCGTGTCCTTGCGCTCGAGCACGCCGGCCTCGTTGATGTGCTTTGTCACCACCGTCTGGATGTCCTTCGGCAAGGCATCCCAGGCTTTCTTGTTGCCGAGGAACCAGAAGCCGTCCCACATGTGGTTGGTCATGGAGCAGTATTTCTGCACTTCGTAGAGCTTGGCGGTCTCGATGATGGCCAGCGGGTTTTCCTGCGCGTCGACGATCTTGGTCTGCAGCGCCGAATAGACCTCGTTGAAGTTGATGCTGGTGGGCGCGGAGCCCAGGTCCTTGAACATCGACGTCCAGAGAGGGCTCACCGGAACGCGAATCTTCAGGTCGTGGAAATCATCCGGGTGGACGATGGGGTGGGTGCTGGTCGTGACTTCGCGGAAACCGTTGTCCCAGATCTTGTCCATGACCACCAGGTCCTTGGCTTCGATCTCGCTGCGGATGTACGCGCCCAGCGTTCCATCCAGCGCTTTCCAGACGGCCGGGTAGTTCGGGAACGCAAAGCCGATGCCGCTGATGCCGGCGGCCGGAACGTAAGTCTGCAGGATGAGGCCCGACAGCGTGAAGAACTGCACCGCGCCCGAGCGCAACTGGTTCAGCGTTTCCGTGTCGGAGCCGAGCTGGCTGTTCGGGAAGATGTTGAGCTTGAATTCGCCGTGGGTCTCTTCGAAGATCGCCTTCGCCGCCGCCTGGGCCCGCTTGTTCATCGGATGGGTGGGTTGCAGGTTGTTCGCGTACTTGTACGTGAATTTCGGCGCGGCCAGCGCGCGTTTTTGCACGCCCAGTGCCGCGGCGCCGGCCAGCCCGGCGGCAGACAGCACGAATGATCGGCGGGATGTTTGCATCAGATTGTCTCCTTGGATTGCGGGTCGGAAGTGGATCGAACTATGGCCCGAAGTGGCGGTTATATCGCACCGATAAAGGGCCGGTCAACTGGATTATTTTGTACGGTCCATCCTATGAAACGGAGAATATGACTGTATTCACCCCAATCCGGTTGACGTACGCCGCATTTGCTATAAGATTTTTGTGGAACAAGCGGTTGAGCATTTATAAAGGTTCATATAGTGAAACGCAGAGACGATGCATCGCGCGACCATGGCGTGATGGGAACGCAGGCCGTTCATCGCGCAATGAACGTGCTGCACGGCATTGCGCGCGGCCGCACGGCTGGCATCGGGCTCACTGACATCGCGCGCCAGACCGGGCTCAACAAATCGACCGCGCATCGCCTGATCCAGGCGCTGATGATCGAAGGTCTCGTGGACCAGGACCGGGGCTCGCGCAAATATTCGCTCGGCGCCGGTTGCCATGCGCTCGGCCTGGCGGCGGCCAACCGCTGGGGCGTTTATCGGCTCGCGCCGCCGCACGTCCTGCGCCTGGCGCACGAAACCGGCGACGCCGCGTTCTTTTCGCTGCGGCAGGACGCTCACGCGTTGTGCATGCTGCGCGAGGAGGGCGATTTCCCGTTGAAATCCCACGTGCTCGCGGCGGGCGACCAGCATCCGCTCGGCGTGGGCGGCGGCAGCCAGGCGATGCTCGCGGCGCTTCCCGACGACGAAGTGGCGCGCTGCCTGGATCAAAACCTGGATGAAATCCGGCGCCTCTACCCGCGCTATACGCCCAAGCGGCTGCGGCAGCTCGTCGCTCTGGGACGCAAAAAGGGCTACTCGGTCAACCCCGGGCTGGTGCTGGAAGGCTCCTGGGGGATCGGCATCGCGCTGCGTCGTCCGGATGGCCAAGTGTTCGGCGCGCTCAGCATCGCCACGGTCGAGAGCCGCATGACGGCCGAGCGCGAGGCGTTGATTGCGAGCCTGTTGGCGCGCGAGGCGCGCGCGCTTGAAAAACTGGCGGGGGAGCGCCCTGCTTTCCAGACCAACGGCCCAGGGCCTGTCAACGCCACTACCGCCGGGCACAAATAGCGTCAACAGGCCCCGGTCAGGTCGCCCACTCGTTTGCAAAGGACAGTGCCATGGACAGAAAAGCGGTCATCGTGGGTTGGTCCCACATCCCATTCGGCAAACTTCCCGAGCCGGACACCGAAGCGCTGATTGCCAAGGTTGCCGGCCCGGCGCTCGAACACGCGGGCGTGCCCGCGAAAGACGTGGACGGCATTTACGTGGGTGTCATGAACGGCGGCTTCCAGAAGCAGGACTTCCAGGGCGCGCTGGTCGCTACCTCGACACCGGAGCTGGCGTACGTTCCCGCCGTACGCTTGGAGAATGCCTGCGCCACCGGCTCCGCGGCGCTCTACACCGCGATGGACTTCATCGAGTCGGGGCGTGGTCGCGTCGCCTTGGTGGTGGGCGCCGAAAAAATGACCAGCAAGCCGACCGCCGAAGTCGGCGACATCTTGTTGAACGCGTGCTACCGCAAGGAAGAAGCCGACATCCGGGGCGGCTTTGCCGGGGTGTTCGGCCAGATCGCGCAACAGTATTTCGCCCGCTACGGCGACAAGAGCCACGAGCTCGCGATGATCGCCGCCAAGAACCACCACAACGGCGTGAGCAACCCGTACGCGCACATGCGCAAGGACTTCGGCGTGGCGTTCTGCAACCAGGTCTCGGAGAAGAACCCGTACGTCGCCAAGCCGCTGCGGCGCACCGACTGCTCCATGATTTCCGATGGCGCCGCGGCACTGGTGGTGGCCGATGCCGATTACGCGCAACACCTGGCGCGCGCCGTCGGTTTCCGCGCGCGCCAGCAGGTGAACGACATCTTTCCGCTGAGCCGGCGCGACCCGATTGCCTTCGAAGGCGCGACGCGCGCGTGGAAGCAGGCCCTCGAAGCCGCCGGCGTCGCACTGGGCGATCTGAGCCTCGTGGAAACCCACGACTGCTTCACCATTGCCGAGCTCGTCGAGTACGAAGCCATGGGGCTGGCGAAGCGCGGCGAAGGCGGCCGGGTGGTGCGCGAAGGCATCGCCCAGAAGACCGGGCGGCTGCCGATCAATCCCTCGGGCGGCCTCAAGGCCAAGGGCCATCCGGTGGGCGCCACGGGCGTTTCCATGCACGTCATGGCCTGCATGCAGTTGAGCGGGACCGCGGGTGACATGCAGATTCCGGGCGCGCGCCTGGCCGGCGTGTTCAACATGGGCGGCGCCGCTGTGGCGAACTACGTCAGCATCATGGAACGGGTGCGATGAGCGCGGTGCCGCTGCAGGACCCTGCGGGTGGCCTGAACCCGGTGTCGCGGCGCGTCATGAACCTCGCGACCTTTCTGACGCAGGCAGCCGCGCGTCTGCCGGAGCGGCCGGCGCTGGTGATTGACGACGAGACCACCACCTGGCGCCAACTGGAGGCGCGCGTGCAGGCGCTCGCTTGCGTGTTCGTCGAGCACGGGCTGGGCAAGGGCGACCGCATCCTGATCCATACGCCCAACGGCCGTGAGCTGCTGGAAGTCATGCTGGCCACGTTCCGCATCGGCGCGGTCTGGGTGCCGACCAACTACCGCATCGGGCCGGACGACGTCGCGTACCTGGCGCAAAGCGCGGGGGTCTCGGCCTTCATTTGCCACCACGATTTCCCGGCGCATGCGCGGGTGGCCGAGAACCTTGATGGCCTAAAGCTGGTCGCCGGCACGGGCCCCGCGGTGGTGGGTGTCCCGGGAATCGACGCGCTCATCGACCAGCGGCTGGCGGCGGGCGGCGCGGCGCATGCGGCCGTGCGCGTCGATCGTGATGACCCGTGCTGGTTCTTCTTCACCTCGGGCACCACGGGCAAGCCGAAGGCCGCGGTGCTGACGCACGGTCAGATGGCGTTCGTGGTCACGAATCACCTGTGCGACCTGATGCCCGGCACCACGCACGCGGACGCGAGCCTGGTGGTGGCGCCGCTCTCGCACGGCGCCGGCATCCATTACCTGACCCAGGTGGCACGCGGCGCGGCGACGGTGTTTTCGACGCGCGCCAGGTTCTCGCCGGAAGAAGCGTGGCGCCTGATCGAACGGCACCGCATCACCAACTTCTTCACCGTGCCCACCATCATCAAGTTGATGACGGAAGACGTTGGCGTCGACCATTACGACCACTCGTCGCTGCGCTACGTGATCTACGCCGGCGCGCCCATGTACCGGGCGGACCAGCAATACGCGCTCGGCAAACTCGGGCCGGTGCTGGTGCAGTATTTCGGGCTGGGCGAAGTCACCGGCAATATCAGCGTGTTGCCGCCCCATGAGCATTCGGCGGACGACGCGGCCATGCCGAAACTCGGCTCTTGCGGCTACGCGCGCACCGGCATGGAAATCGCCATTCAGGACGACGACGGCCAGCGGCTCGCGCCGCGCCAGCAGGGCGAAATCTGCGTGTGCGGTCCGGCCGTGTTCGCGGGCTACTACGACAACCCGGAAGCCAATCGCAAGGCGTTTCGCGATGGCTGGTTCCGCACGGGCGACCTCGGCTACCTCGACGAACAAGGCTACCTGTTCATCACCGGCCGCCAGTCCGACATGTACATCTCGGGCGGATCGAACATTTACCCGCGCGAGATTGAAGAGAAGCTCCTGACCTACGGCGCCATCCGGGAAGTTTGCGTCCTTGGCGTGCCCGATCCCAAATGGGGTGAGGTGGGCGTGATGGTCGCCGTGCTGCACGGGGACGCCACCTGGGACGAAGCGGCGTTCCGCGGCTGGCTGGATGAGCACGTGGCGCGCTATAAGCAGCCGCGCGCGTTTTTCATCTGGCCGGAGCTGCCCAAGTCGGGCTACGGGAAGATCAGCAAGAAAATCATTTATCAGGAGCTGGTGCAGCGGGGCTGCGTGGCCGAAAGGACGCGCGCCGGCACTGGCGGCGTGCAGTGATTCGACCGATGGGCAGCCGCAGAACCGGCCGCTGACGGCAACGGTTTTTCAACACAGGAGACACCATGGCATCGAATGAAGGGGTGGTGGTCATCACCGGCGGGGTCTCCGGCATCGGGCTGGCGCTCACGCGCGGCCTGCTGGAGACGGGCTGCAAGGTCCTCGCCCTGGACGTGACGCCGGACGGCGTTGCCGCTGCGCGGCGCTCATTGGCGGACTTCGCCGATCATCTGCAGGTCGAAGCGGCGGACGTCACCGACGAGGCCCGCATCGAAGCGTTGATCGGTGCCTGCGACCGGCAGTTCGGCCCGATTTGCGGATTGATCAATTCGGCCGGTATCGCGCGCGAGATTCCGTGTCTGGACACCGACGTGGCGACCTTTCGCAAGATCCTGGACGTCAACGTCATCGGCTCGTTCATCACCTCCAAGGCGGTCGCCCGGCGCATGCGGACGCGCTCGCGGGGCGCCATCGTGAACATCACTTCCGTCTCCGGGTTGCGCGGCAACTACGGGCGCGTGGCTTACGGTTCGTCCAAGGGCGCCATCGTCACCATGACGCAAGTCATGGCGGTCGAGCTGGCACGGGTGGGCATCCGCGTCAACGCGATCGCGCCCGGGCCAATCGACACGCCGCTCACCAAGGCGGTGCACACCGCCGCAACGCGCAAGAACTGGGTCGCCGCAGTGCCGCTGCGGCGCTACGGCGAACCCGAGGAGTTGCTGGGGACGGCGCAGTGGCTGCTGGACGACACGCGCTCGGGCTACGTGACCGGGCAGGTGATCGCGGTCGATGGCGGCTTCACGGCGATGGGGCTCGCGTTTTCGGACGCCGCGCATTGACGGGCAAGCAGGCGTTTTCAACGATGTTGAAGCGACGGCACGCTGAGGTGCCGGCGCGGCATGAGATTTTTCAACCAGGAGAATCAGATGAAAGTTTTCTACGACAAGGACTGTGACCTGAGCGTGATCAAGGGCAAGACGGTGGCCATCATCGGCTACGGCTCGCAGGGGCACGCGCACGCGCAGAATTTGAACGACAGCGGCGTGCACGTCATCGTCGGCCTGAGGAGGGGCGGTGCGAGCTGGGCCAAGGCCGAGAAAGCGGGCTTGAAGGTCGCCGAAATCGCCGACGCCACCAAGAAAGCCGATGTCGTCATGATGCTGCTGCCCGACGAGCACATCGCCCGCGTCTACCGCGACAGCGTCGAAGCCAACCTGAAGAAAGGCGCCTCGCTCGTCTTCGCCCACGGCTTCAACATCCACTACGGTCAGGTCGTCCCGCGCGCCGACCTCGACGTCTGGATGGTTGCCCCCAAGGCGCCCGGCCACACCGTGCGCAGCACCTACGTGCAAGGCGGCGGCACTCCGCAGCTCATCGCCATCTACCAGGACAAGACCGGCAAGGCACGCGACCTCGCGCTCTCGTACGCCATGGCCAACGGCGGCGGGCGTGCCGGCATCATCGAAACCACCTTCCGCGAAGAGACCGAAACCGACCTCTTTGGCGAGCAGTCCGTGCTCTGCGGC
>SCQQ01000072.1 GCA_004299095.1 Burkholderiaceae bacterium
CCGGTCTTGCGCCCGAGGCGGCCGGCCGCCACGTATTCGCGCATCAGCGGGCAAGGACGGTATTTGCTGTCGCCGAACTCCTTCAGATACACCTCCATCACCGCCAGGCACACGTCGATGCCCACCATGTCGGCGAGCGCGAGCGGGCCGATCGGCTGGTTGCAGCCGAGCTTCATGCCGGCGTCGATGTCCTCGGGCGACGCCAGCCCTTCGGCCAGCACGAAGAAGGCCTCGTTGATCATCGGCACCAGGATGCGGTTGACGACGAAACCGGGCGCGTTTTTCACCGTGATCGGTGTCTTGCCCACGCGCTTGGCCAGATCGGTGACTGCCGCGTGGGTGGCGTCCGAGGTCTGCAGTCCGCGGATGATTTCCACCAGCGCCATCATCGGCACCGGGTTGAAGAAATGCATGCCGACGAACTGCTCGGGGCGCGACGTGACGGCCGCCAGTTGCGTGATGGAGATCGACGACGTGTTGGTCGCCATCAGCACGTCGGGCGCCAGCATGCCGTCCAGTTGTTTCAGGATCTTGTTCTTGATCTCCTGGTTTTCGGTCGCGGCCTCGATCACCAGTTGCGCGCCTTTCAGCGCGGCGTAATCGGTGGTGCCTTGCACGCGCCCGAGCGCCGCGGCCTTGTCCGCTTCGCTGATTTTTTCCTTGGCGAGCAGGCGATCCAGGCTTTTGTCGATGGTGGCGATGCCTTTGTCGACCGCGGCCTGGCTGATGTCGACCATCGCAACCTGGATGCCGGCGCGGGCGCAGGCTTGCGCAATGCCATTGCCCATGGTGCCGGCACCGACGATGCCTACAGTGGTGATGTTCACGGTGCGTTCTCCTGTCGAATCGAGTGGAATGTTTCGGGGCGATCGTAACCTTTGAACCGGCTTGACCGTGCCCGCCATCCCGCATTTTGATCAACCACGAATCGGTCGCCAGTTCGTGGGCCGAAGCACAATCGGGGCATTGGCTTTCCCGTTGAACCGTGTACGAAGGAACCCTCCATGTCCGAAACCGTTTTTGCTTCCATCGCGCCCGCCACCCTTGCCGTGCGCGGGTCCAGCCAGCGCTATCCCGTGCGGCGCATTTTCTGCGTCGGCAAGAACTACGCCGCGCACGTGCGCGAAATGGGCGGCGACCCCGCGCGCGAGCAGCCGTTTTTCTTTGCCAAGTCACCCGCGCACATCGCGTTGTCGGGTAGCACCGTGCCGTATCCGCCCGGCACGCACAACTACCACCACGAAATCGAGCTGGTCGTGGCGATTGGCAAAACAGCGTGGAGAGTGGCACCCGAGCGCGCGCTGGACGGCATCTGGGGCTACGGCTGCGGCCTCGACATGACGCGCCGCGACCTGCAGGCCAAGGCCAAGGAAGCCGGGCATCCGTGGACGTTCGCCAAGGATTTCGAAAACGCCGCCGTGCTGGGCGAACTGGTGCCAGCCAGCGCGATTGGCCATCCCGAGCGCGGCGCCATCGAATTGAAAGTGAACGGCGAGCAGCGCCAGCACGCCGACCTGAACAACATGATCTGGAGCGTGCCGGAAATCGTCGCCAACCTGTCGCAGCACTACCACCTGCAGCCGGGTGATCTGATTTACACCGGAACGCCCAGCGGCGTGGGGCCGGTGGTGCCGGGCAACCGCTTGAGCGGCCGCATCGAGGGCGTGGGCGAAATTGCGCTCAGCATCGGACCGGCGGTTTGATCGCATTCGATCCGCCCGCTTCGTGACGACCTCTTTGGCTGTGCTGGCGCAGTACGCGCTGCCGAAGCAGGCGCTGACGCGCTGCGCCGGCCGGCTGGCAAGCGCGCGGCTCGGCCGCGCGACGCAATGGGCCATTCGCCGCTTCATCGCGCACTACGGCGTGGACATGAGCGAGGCGGCGCAGCCCGATCCCGCGGCCTACGCCACGTTCAACGATTTCTTCACGCGGGCGCTCCAGCCCGGCGCGCGGCCGATCGCGGAAGCCGATTGCATCTGCCCCGTGGATGGAACGCTCAGCGCCTGCGGCACGATCAACCGCGACCAGATCTTCCAGGCCAAGGGCCACGCCTACACCAGCACCGCGCTGCTCGCGGGCGATACGCGTTGGTCGGCCGAGTTCACCGACGGCCAGTTCGCCACGCTGTATCTCTCGCCGCGCGACTACCACCGCATCCACATGCCGTGCGCGGCGCGCCTGATCCGCATGGTTTATGTGCCGGGCGATTTGTTCTCGGTCAATCCCGCCACGGCGCGCGGCATTCCTGGCCTGTTCGCGCGCAACGAGCGCGTGGTCTGCCTGTTCGAAACGGCGCATGGCCTGATGGCGCTGGTGCTGGTGGGCGCCACCATCGTCGGCAGCATGGCCACCGTATGGCATGGCGTGGTGAATCCGCCGCGGCCCGGGAAAATCGTCGCGTTCGATTACGAGGATCAGGACATTCGGCTCGCGCGCGGCGCCGAAATGGGGCGTTTCCTGCTGGGCTCGACCGTGGTGCTGCTGTGGCCGCGCGGCACGCTCCACTTCAACCCGGATTGGACGGCTGGGCGTGCGGTGCGCATGGGTGAAGCCCTGAGCGCCGCCGGCTGACGATCAACGTTCATGAACAGTGCTCGCGCCCAACCTCAGGCGACCCGCGGCGGGGCGCGTCGCGGCTGGATCCTGGCCGGCCTGATGTGCATGATGATGCTGGCTGCGATGGACACCACCATCGTCTCCACCGTCATTCCGCAAATCGTCGGCGACCTCGGCGGGCTCGGCCTGGTGAGCTGGGTGTTTTCGATTTACGTGCTGGCGCAGACCGTGACCATTCCGGTGTACGGCAAGCTCTCGGATCTGTTCGGACGCAAGCCGGTGCTGGTGGTCGGAACGTTGATTTTCCTGGCCGGATCGGTGGCGTCATCGCTTTCCTGGAGCATGCTGAGCCTGATCGTTTTCCGCGGGCTGCAGGGCTTGGGCGCGGGCGCGATCATGGCGACGGTCAACACGCTCGCGGGCGACCTGTACAAAGTCGAGGAACGGGGCGCGGTGCAGGGCTGGCTGTCCAGCGTCTGGGGCGTGGCGGCCATCGTCGGCCCGCTGCTGGGCGGCGCGCTGGCCGAATACGCGTCGTGGCGCTGGATTTTCTTCGTCAATGTTCCGGTCGGCTTGGCCGCGCTGGCCTTGCTCGGCGTTTTTCTGCACGAATCGTTCGAGCGCCGCGAGCACCGCATTGATTACGCCGGTGCCGCGCTGGTGCTGGCGGCGCTCGGCACGCTGATTTTCGGGCTGCTCCAGGGCGGGCAGGCCTGGGCCTGGTTGTCCTGGCAAAGTGCGCTGGTCTTTGCCTTGACGGCTGGGTTCTTCGTCGCGTTGGTGGGCGCGGAGCGACGCGCGGCGGAGCCCGTCATGCCGGGCTGGCTGTGGCGCCGGCGTGTGCTGCTTGGCGCCAATCTGGCGACGCTCGGCATGGGTCTGGTGATGATGGCGCCCAGCGTTTACCTGCCCACTTTCCTGCAATCGGTGCGCGGCCAAGGTGCAATTGCCGCCGGGCTGGTGCTGGCCTGCGTCAGCATAGGCTGGCCCGTGGCTTCGGCGCTTTCCGCTCGCGTTTATTTGCGCTTTGGTTTTCGCGATACCGCGCTGATCGGCGCCGTCATCGTGCTGCTTGCCGCGCTGGCGTTCATCGCCATGCCGAGGCCGCGGCTGGTGTGGTGGATCGTCATTGACCAAATTGCGCTCGGCGCCGGCTTTGGCCTGGTTTCGACGCCGATGCTGGTGGGCGAACAGTCGGTGGTCGGCTGGGCGCAGCGCGGCGTCGTCACCGGCTCCAACATGTTTTCGCGTTACCTGGGCCAGAGCCTGGGCGCGGCGCTTTTCGGTGCGATTTTCAACGCCGCGATTGCCACACGCCTGGCCGCTGCTCCAGTCGAATTGCGCGGTGCGCTGCCGCACAGCGTGGACACCGTCATCAACGCGCTCGGCAGCAGTGAAACCGGTGCGGCGGCCGCCGCTTATTTGCGCGATTCGATCGCTTTTGCCACGCGCAACCTGTACTGGGGCATGGCGGCGATTGCGCTGTTGATGGTGCTTGCGGTGCTCATCGTTCCGCGGCGCTTTGCCCTCGTGGACGACGGCGTGCGGGGCGCGGCGTCGGCGTGAGTCAGGCAACCCCTGAGTGCCGTTCCGCCGGGAAAAATCGGAGGCTCGGGACGCAGGCGCTTCAACTGCCGAGAATGTCCGTCGACTGAATCCGCCGGACGCCCGCGGCGGTCATTTCTTTCCACGCCGCCGCCAGCGAGCCGTTCAGGTCGATCGCTCGCGTGGCGTCTTCGATCACGAACGCCTTGAAGCCCGCCTTGCGCGCATCAAGCGCGGTCCAGGCCACGCAGAAATCGGTGGCGAGGCCGACGATGTACACCGTATCAATGCCGCGGGCTTTCAAATAGGCGGCCAAACCGGTCGTGGTTTTGCGGTCCGCTTCCTCAAACGCCGAATAGCTGTCCACGCTCGGGTGGAAGCCCTTGCGCAGGATGAGTTGCGCTTTCGGCAGCTTGAGGTCTTTGTCCAGCGCCGCGTCCCGAGTGCCCTGCACGCAGTGGTCCGGCCAGAGCACCTGGGTGCCGTAGCTGAGCTTGATGGTCGAAAACGGTTTGTGCCCGGGGTGCGCGCTCGCGAACGACGTGTGGCCCGGCGTGTGCCAGTCCTGAGTGATCACGATGTTGTCGAAAGCGCTGGCGAGCCGGTTGATGATCGGAACGACGTCGGCGCCATTCTTGACCGGCAAGGTGCCGCCTTCAATGAAGCAGTTTTGCACGTCGATGACGAGCAATACGCTGTGGCTGTTTGGTTTGATCCCGGTGGCCGCCCAAATGCCTGGCGATACAACCATCGCCATGCCGGCAGCGGTCTGGAACAGGAAATTACGTCGGTGCATGACTGCGTCTCCTTGAATCGTTCGGAAAGGAAATTGAAATCCATTCGAATTGCCGAGTCAACTGCGCCAGGACCCCGACGGTCCGGTTGTCGGGCGCGCCAAGTCGCCTGCGGTGACGGCGGTTTTGTGGGCGTTCCACGTGCCCCCGGAATGCCGGCCCGTCGAAACCGTCCGGTTCACGACGGCTGGGTCGTGCCGTACCGTTCCCGCAGAGAGGTTTGAAAGCGGCTTGTCCGGCGCCGCCAGGCGTTTCGTGGTCGCGCCGAAGGCCCTTCCGGTCGCGCTGTCCTCGGCGCGGTGAGCGATCGCTTCGCCGGTCTCGAACTGTGCCGGTGAGGATTCCCCGTCATTCACAAACAGCGACCAACTCAGGTGTTGTCTGCGTTGCAAGCAGGCGTCGGACCCGCACCAGCGTGGCATCGTTCGGGTGTTGCTGGGTGCCGAACCCGTGGGCTCTCGCCAATGCCAGCATCGGCGCGTTGTCGCGCAGCACGTCCCCGTACAGCCGCATCACGCCTTGCGCACGCGCGGCGGCGACCAGCAGGCACAACAGCCGACCGCCAATGCCGAACCGGTGCCAAGCGTCGGCCACTGCAATGCCAAGCTCAGCCGCTTCGGGTGAATCGCTGTCGCGCACAAAGCGCGCATCGCCCACCTGCGTCTGCTTCCCACCGATGAACGATTCAGCAATCAGGGCAAAGTGCTCGTGGTAATCGACGTGCGTAAACGATTGCACCAGTGCCTCGGGCAGCATCGTCAACCCCACCAGAAAGCGCAGATAGCGTGACTCTCGGGTCAGGCCGTGTGCGACGAATTCGCCTTCTTGCACATCGTCCTGCGGCAGCACCGGTCGCAGCGTGATCCAGCTGCCGTCGGCGAGTCGGAACCGGTCAATCCATTCGACCGGGTAGCGCACGGCGGCACCCATCACACCGCCACCTGTTCAAACACCAAACCGGGACGTCTCCGGTAGCGCTGGTTCGGCGACTGCGCCGCGGCGGGCGCCGCGCACAGGGTGATGGCGGAGGCCGCCAGTGCGGTGATCAGGGTACGCCGGTGCTCGTTGATGGTCAGATGGTCGCCGGCTTCAAGCACGAAATCCCGCCGGTCGTTGTCGAGCGTGATCCATGCGGTTCCGTCGCGGCAGGCGATTTGGACGCCGGCCCCGTCGCGCAGGCGCAGCATTGCATCCTTGCGCAGGTTCAGACCAATGCAGTTGCTGTCGGGTTTCATGATGGCTCCTTTCGCATTCTCGCTGCGAATGAATATACTGATCGAATCAGCCGGTATCAAGCGGTGATTTGGAATGATTGGCATGCATCCAGAGAATGCAAGATCGCAGAGGATTACGCCACCGCCAGGCGCGATCGGTCGGTCGGATCTGCCCCGGCTCGACTTGCTGCGCACTTTTGAGGCCGCCGCACGCACGCTGAGCTTTACGCTGGCTGCCAAGGAGTTGTTCCTCACCCAGTCCGCGGTGAGTCGACAGATTCAACAGGTCGAAGCGGGCCTGGGCGTGTTGCTGTTCGAGCGGCGACACCGTGCGTTGGCGCTGACCGAGGCCGGTCACGTGCTGCTGCGCGCCGTGGTCGATTGCCTGGAGCGGCTGCGCGACGCCACGGCCCGCGTGCGCGCCGACACCCAGATGCGCCGGGTGTCGGTGACCACCACGGCTGGATTCGCCTCGCTGTGGTTGATCCCGCGGCTGAATCGATTCGTCGTCGACCACCCGGGTGTGGATGTACGCATTTCGGCCACCAACGACATGTTGGACATGGCACGTGCCGACATCGACGTGGCGGTGCGCTTTTGCCGCGTCAAAGAGGGCATGGGTCAGCCCTTGTTCGAGGAGACCTTGTGTCCGGTGTGCGCCCCACAGTTGCTGGCCGACCCGACCAAGCCCCTGCGGACACCGGCCGACCTGGCGCACCACACGCTGCTGACAATGTTGGAAACGCCGCAGCAATCAGCGCTGTCTGCCGACTGGGCGCCATGGCTGAACATCATGGGACTGTCCGAAGTGCACACCATGAATACCCTGCACTTCACCCACTACGGCGATGCCATCGCGGCCGCCGTCGCTGGCCAGGGGGTGACGATCGGTCGCCTGCCCTTGATCGCGGAGCAATTGCACGACGGGCGGCTGGTGACCCCGTTCAGCGCCAGTACCGCCTCGCGGCGCGGCTACTTCATCGTCACTGCGCCGCGCGCCGCGGGTAACGCCCATGCGCAGGATTTCGTGCGTTGGCTTTGGGCCGAGGCGCGGACCCCCGCCGTCGAGATGCGCCGGTCCACTGAATCGCGTGCTGCCGGGCCTCGACCTGCGAGCCTCAAGCCTTCGGCCGTGAAGCGCGCCAAGACGGCGGCGTAGCGCGCCTGCACGGCACGGGCCGTAGCGACGGCGGAATCGGTCGCTGTCGGTGGGCGGACGTGC
>SCQQ01000073.1 GCA_004299095.1 Burkholderiaceae bacterium
GGCCATTCGGCGCGCTGAATCGAAGCGCCAGGCCTGGGCGCTGATGCTGGCTGCGCCGGCATTTCAATGGAGGGCTTGAGCATGTGGGCACGACGTCAATTTCTGCTGCGCTCCGCGTCGCTGCTGGGCGCGAGCCAACTGCTGGTGTGGCCGGGGCTCACGCTGGCCGCGACCGGCTCCGACGCGCGCTTCGTCTTCGTGCTGCTGCGCGGCGGGCTGGACGGATTGGAATCCGTGCCGCCCTACGGCGATCCGGGCTACACCGCGATTCGCGGCGCGCTGGCGCTATCGCCTTCCGCCGAAAAGCCGGCGCACAAGCTGGACGCGGTGTTTGCCCTGCACCCCGCGTTCAATCATGCAGCCGAGCTCTACGCCCGAGGCGAATTCATGCCGGTGATCGCGGCCGCGCCGCCGTACTGGGGGCGCTCGCACTTCCAGGCGCAGAACTGCGTGGAAAACGGCACGGACAAGCCGGATGGCGCGCAAACCGGCTGGCTGAACCGCTGCATCGCCGGCCTGCATGGCGTGAATGGCCTGGCCTGCGCCGCCGTCATGCCGCTTGCGATGCGCGGGCCGGCCAGGCTGGAAACCTGGTCGCCGCCCCTGTCCAATGAAGTCAATCCGATCCTGCTGCAGCGCCTGCAACCGCTCTATGCCGCAGACGCGCAACTGGCCGCGCCGTTTGCACGCGCGCTCGACCAGCAGGACGATCAACCCGGCAAGAGCGGGATGGCGACGAGCAACGGCAAGAAGAAAGTATTCGGGCTGCCGCTGATGCTCGGCACGGCGGGCCGTTTCATGGGCAAGGCCGACGGACCGCGCGTGGCCTTCGTCGAAGACGACGGCTGGGACACACATGCCAACGAAGCGGCCATTCTCACGCGCAAGATGGCCGAGTTGGACGCCGGCCTGCAAGTTTTCCATGACGCCATCGGACCGTTGTGGTCGCGCACCCTCATCGTGGTGGCGACCGAGTTCGGCCGCACCGCACACGTCAACGGCACCGGCGGCACCGACCACGGCACCGGCGGCTCGCTGTTCCTCGCGGGCGGCGCGCTGCACGGCGGCCGCGTGGCCGGACAATGGCCGGGGATGAGCGCGAGCGAGCTTTACGAGCGGCGCGACGTGCACGCCACCACCGATTTCCGCTCGGTCTTCAAGGGCATGCTGATGGACCACATGGGCGTGGCGGAATCCGTCCTCGAATCGCAGGTGTTCCCGGGCAGCGTGGGCGCCAAACCGATGACAGGGTTGGTGCGCAAGGTCGGCGCGGCCGTTTGATGCCAGCGCGCGACTGCGGCAATCATGCCCCGACGCAATGACCCAATGACGTCGTCGCTCCGCGGCTCCATGACGGCGGCTGCGCTGCCATGACTGGGTTCATGGCCGCCGCAGGCGGCCGTCATCGACGCACAGCGAGGTCATGCCGGAGCGCAGCGCAGGCGTCATTCGACCGAAGCAGCGCGCATCAGAACCGCAACGCCGACGCAGTGCGTTCGGCCGCCATCACCAGCAGGCCGTCGAAAATCAGGTTTTCCAGCAACTCGAACGGCCGCGCCATGAACGGCAGCATTTTCCAGCCCGCGCCCCCGGTCATCAGGCAGACCGGCGCCGTACCGCAATGCCGCTCCAGGTTGCGTGCCATGAGTTCGCAAGCGCCGGCGATGGCATAGGTTCCGCCGGACGTGAGCGCGTCGCTGGTGTTGGTCGGAAATTCACGCACTTCGCCGGTGGGCACGTGCAGCCCGGCGGTGCCGGTTTCCAGCGAGCGCAACATGATGCCGTGGCCGGGCAGAATCACGCCGCCCAGAAAGCGGCCATCCCGATCGATCGCTTCGGCCGTGACTGCGGTGCCCACCATGACCAGCAAAATCGGCTGCGCCGGGCCCTTGCGCAGCACGTGATGGCGCGCGCCGATCATCGCGACCCAGCGGTCCGCGCCCAGGCGCGACGGCGTGTCGTAGCCATTGGCAATGCCGGCTTCGGCCTCGTCGGGGACCACCCAGTGCGATTCCAGGTCCCACAGCTCCATCTGCTCCTCGACCTGCTGCTTGACCGCGCGTGCTGCCACGGTGCAGCCCAACATGTGCGTGGGCGTGGGCAAATGGGCCCAGGTGGTTTCCGCCAGCCGGTCGATCTGTTCCAAGAACTCAACCCCGCGCGCAAGCACCGCCGCGCCCGTGGCCGGGCGGTCGTAGAGCGTCCACTTCAGGCGGGTATTGCCGACGTCGATGGCCAGGAACGGCATGGCGGGAAATATAAACGGTTTTCTATCGGGAAGGGGAAGCCCCGCCCGCCTGGGGAAACGTCCGGTCTCCCGGCATCGGCAGGCTCCGTCGTGTCCGCCCCGCGCCTGAAAAAACGGCCTCTTCGGCGCACGGCTGGAAATGATCCGAATCAGCGGTTTTTCACTTCTGCCGCCACGGCAGACCGGCCGCGCGCCAGCCGCTCTTGTGGCCGCGCTGGCCCTGCGCGTCCGCCTCGCCCTCGAACCCGCCGCGCACGTTGTACGCGGTGAGGCCCAGTTCCGTCGCGCGCTTGGCGGCTTGCGTGGCGCGGCCGCCCAATTGGCACAGCATCAAAAGCGGCTTGCCGTCTGGCGCAGCAGCCTTGATTTCAGCGTCGAACGCCGCGTTCATCACCATGCCGGGCCACTGCTTCCACGCCACGACTTTCGCCTCGGGCACGAAACCCACCCACGTGCGCTCGGCGTCCGAGCGCACGTCGACCAGCACCGCCCGGCCGGCCTGCACCCAGGCGTGGGCAGTCTGCGGACTGACGTCGCCCGCGTAACCGGTGGCCGGAGTCGCTTCGGGAGCCGCAGCGGCTGCCGGCGTTGTCGTCTTTTCCTGTGTCACGTTGTCGCTTTCCTTGTCGCTTCGTTTCGATGCACCCACGTGCCGGTTGGCGGCGAGCGTTTCCGTCACGTTCACGAGCGCCGGCCATTCGACCGCGGCCATCGCAGCGACAAACGCCGCGCGCGTTTTGCCGACCAGCCGCGCGTTGGTCGCACGCTCCAGCGCGAGCGTCGATTCGGCGTGCTCGTGGTAGTCGTGCCCGGGCCAAACCACCGCGTCGGGCGCCAGCACAAACAGCTTGCGCGTGATGCTGTCGTAGAGCGCGCCAGCGTCGCTGGTCGGCAAATCGGTGCGCCCGCAATCGCCGATCAGAAGCGTATCACCCGTGAAAACATGCAGCGCGCCCGGTGCTTCTCGCGGCTCCATCAGATAGCAAACGCTGCCGGCGCTGTGCCCGGGCGTGGCCAGCGTGCGCAGCGCTTCGCGGCCGAACGACAAGATGTCGCCATCGCCCAGTTGCCGATCAGCGCCCCGTGCATTGCATGCGGCCGGCATGGCCTGGCGAGCGCCCGTGGCCTGCGCCAACTGCGCCGCACCGCTCACGTGATCCTCGTGCAGGTGCGTTTCCACCGTCCAGAGGAGCTTCAGGTGCGACTCCGCCAGAATGCCCAGATCGCGCTGGAGCTGCTCTGCCACCGGATCGATGATCAGCGCCTCGCGCGTTTCCGCATCGAACAGCACGTAGCTGTAGGTGCAGGTGACCGGATCGAAAAGCTGGATGGGCGTCATGGATCGAGTGTAGGACGCAACCGTCTCGCACGGGAACGGGCGGGCACTGTGCTGCGCCAGTGGACAATGCGCCCATGGCACTGCTTCCTCCGTTCATCGCGCCCAGCGCATTCACCGACGCCGATGCCGCGCTGGCGCGCGCGCAAGAAATCTACCAATCGAGCCTGGCGCATTTGCGCGCGCAGTTCCAGGCCTTCATGGCGCTGCGCACGCCACCGAAAGATCCCTCGCCGCGCGTGCGGGCGTGTTACCCGTTCGTGCGCCTGACCGTGGCGCGCAACGCGCATCCGGACACGCGCCTCACCTACGGTTTCGTGGCGCATTCGGGGCGCTACGAAATCACGCTCACGCGGCCCGATCTATACGGCGACTACTACGCCGAGCAGTTCCAGTTGCTGCTCGCCAACCACGACGAACCCCTGGAAGTGGGCGTGAGCAACCAGCCGATTCCGCTACCGTTCAGCTTCGGCGAAAACGAATCGTTCGACAGCAACCTGAGCGCGTGGCAGCGCGAAATGGTGCCCGATGTGTTCGACCTGCCGGTGCTGGCCGACATGAACGATCGGATCGCCAACGGCACGTGCGTGACCAGCCCCGGCGATGCCGAACCACTCGCGCTGTTCACCGCGCCGCGTGTCGACTATTCGCTCTACCGCCTGCGCCACTACTCGGGCACGTCGCCGGAATATTTCCAGAACTTCGTGCTGTTCACCAACTACGCTTTTTACGTCGACGAATTCATTCAGTTTGGCCGCGCGCAAATGCGGAACGTGGCCAGCGCCTACAGCGCCTTCGTCGAACCGGGCAACGTGATCACCGAGCGCGCCAGCGCGAGCGATCAGGCGCCCCGCACCACCGGCACGCGCCCCGAGCGCGCGCCGCAAATGCCGACCTACCATTTGATGCGGCCGGATCGCAGCGGCATCACGCTGGTCGATATCGGCGTGGGCCCGAGCAACGCCAAGACCATCACCGACCACATCGCGGTGCTGCGGCCGCACGCCTGGATCATGGTGGGCCACTGTGCCGGCCTGCGCAACAGCCAGCGCCTGGGCGACTACGTGCTGGCGCACGGCTACGTGCGCGACGACCACGTGCTGGACCAGGACCTGCCGCCGTGGGTGCCCGTCCCGGCGCTCGCGGAGGTGCAGATCGCGCTGCAGGAAGCGGTGGCCGACGTGACGCGACTGCACGGGCCGGAACTCAAGCGCGTGCTGCGCACCGGCACCGTCGCCACCACCGACAACCGCAACTGGGAGCTGCGCGGCGGCAGCGCGGCGCA
>SCQQ01000074.1 GCA_004299095.1 Burkholderiaceae bacterium
CGATGCCAGCTACAAGTTGGCCGATGAAGACGAGGACGAGACCACCGTCACGCGGCGCAGCAACGAACCCACGAACCGCCAACAGCCCGTGATCAAGGGCGTGATTCGCGATACGCCCGTGCCCCAGGCAGCCGAGCCGGCGCAAGCGGCTCCCGCACCAGCGGTTGCCGTACCTGCTGTGGCACCGGTGGCCGCACCGGTTCAGGCGCAAGCGCCCACCCCGGCCCCCGGGTTTGTCGGCTGGCTGAAGGGACTGTTCAGCGCCCCAACTCAGCCTGCCCAAAAACCGGCCGCAAGCACCCCAGCCGTAGAGCCGCAACCTCAACCCGCCTCGTCCAACCGGGCAAGCGGCAACAGCGGCAGCGGCCACAACCGCCGGCGCGGCGGGCGCTCCGGCGGCCGTGGCGGCAACGGTGCGCGCGGGCGCAATGGCGATCGTCCCTTCAATGGCCAACCCCGGTCCGAAAACACTGCGCGTTCCTCGTCGCCGGACACAACGCGCGATCGCGCGAATGCGGCCGAAGGCCCAGACACGCCGCGCACCGAAGGCCGGCCGGAGGCTGATGGTGGCAACGGAAATGGTCCGCGCCGCGACGCCAACCGCAGGCCGCGTGGCAATGGTCGACGCCCGAACCGGCGTGACGAAGGCGACTTCCGTGCTCGCGACGAGGCACCGGCACAACCCGGCGCCGATCAGCCCGAAGGCATGCATGCCGCCGATGAAGGCCAGGAACGCAGCGCACGCGATGGGCGCAATGGCCACCGTGAACGGCGCCGCCGCAATCGCGACGACTACGCTCGCCCCATCGAGCACGACGCTCCGATGAAGGAAGCGGATGTTGAACGCGAAGCCGAATCGGCGCCAACGCCGGAAACGCATGAAGGCCGCTCCTATTTCGACCGCAGTGCCGGTACTCCATCGCCCGCGCACGACGAGACGCGAGGCCCGCGAGCGGAATCCGCAGCTCCGGCACCGCGTACGCCGGAGAACGATACCGCCCGTCATCACACGGATACTCCGCCGGTGCGCTCGCCCGCCGCGGCACCCACCACGGTGGAAGCAGCCGAAACTGCGGCGCCTTACGTTTTGCCAGTGAGCAACCTGGCGCAATTGGCCGATTCGGCCGGATTGCAATGGGTAGGCTCTGACGCCGACAAGGTGGCCGCTGCCCAGGCTGCCATTGCGGCCGAAGCGAACCCGATCCACGTGCCGCGCAAACCGCAAGCGGCGCCCGTGCTGGATGAAAGTGCGCTGATCCTGGTCGAAACCGCGAAGGACCTGGGCGCAGTCAAGCTGCCGTTCGAGCAAGGTAGCAGCGCGCATTGACGGTGCCCGCGCAGCCCATGCGGTGCCACGGTTACCGCATGGCTGCACTCCAGCGGCTGAACCGGCCCGGCGCTCCCTGAAGCGAAGCCTGTCGTCCGCGCAGCCGCCCCGTTCCGGGCTGCCGCGGCGGGCGAAAGATCGCATTCCGCTTCGCGGCGTCACAGAAGAAGATGACGGAAACGCCAGGGGTGCATCCCGGCGTTTTCGAGGCTGCAGCTCTCCTCCACGGTGCCCGGCAGCGTGCGCTCAATCGTTGCCGGTCGACTCCAGCTTCCTGAGCGCCGCCAAGGTGTCGCTCACATCCGGCCAATCGGGCGCGCGCACCAGGTCTTGCGATTCGGACAGCGTTTTGACCACCGCCTGCGTGCGCGGCGAAGTCGGGTCAAACCAGTTTTGCACCAGCACCAGAGCAGCTTCCAGATCGGTCCTGGACGAGGCGTATTGGCGTGCCAGCAGGCCCAGGCGCGCGCCTTCCAGCCGAAGACGCAGGTTTTGCCGGATCAGCATGACTTGATCCGGCCGCAAGGCTTGAAGATCGACGACATTGCCGGAGCAGCGCACGATACGGCAAAACCCGTTCGAAATCGACCGGCGCACGCGCGCCCACCAAGATGCGTTCGCAGGCGCAGCCGGCTGCTCTGGCGGCGAAGTGCCAGCCCCCCCCCGCGCTTTGCCCAGCGGCAACGTATCCACCTCGCGCTGCACTTGGTCGATCCGGACGAGCAGCCCCGCCGTGTCCGGAAAGCGGGCGTGCTGAATGCGCTCGAGATCGCGCGCGACGGCCTGCGACACCGGCGCGAGCCGCGGATCAACCCCTTGGCTCAAGCGCGCTTCTGCCGTATGCAACGCGGCCAGCAGGGGTCGGGGGCTGCCCGTCAGTTGCGCCTGATCCTGTGCAAAACGCAATGCGGCTTCGAGTTCCACCACGACGTTCTCGTCGCGCGCACGCACTACCGACTGCACCAGCGTTTCCATCTTGTCGCGATACGCCATCAAATCGCCCACCCGACCTTCGAGGGCAGCCACTTTCGCGCTGGTACTTTGCACCTGCTCGTCGGCGTGCCGCGCCAGCGTGCGCGCCTCGACCGAGGTCTTCATGGCATCGGCCGTCTGGCGGGCCAACTGCTCCTGCAGGTTGCCAACGCGCTGCGACAGCGTCACCGCCATGAACAGCGCAACGAGCGCCAGCGCCCAAGCGAACCCCAAGCCCCACCATGCGCCACGCGACAAGCGCGCTGCAGAGTGGACCACGGTCGCGTCGGACACCGGCTGCTCGGGCGCAGCAGGCTGGATCACGCCAATGCCTCCGCGGTGGCGATCACGTCGGCCAAAGCCGGCCGCGCCTCGCCCACCACCCGGAAGCCCAGCTTGCACGCCGCATCGCCAATGCGCTCATGGGTCACGATGGCGCGTGCGCGCGACCAGCGCTGCTGCGGCGCCAGTGCGCTCAAGTGCGCGATCGCCTCGGCGCTGCTGAACAGCCAGACACTGTTGTCTTCGCAAGCCGTCACCAGCAGGGAACGCTGGGCTGCAGTCAGTTCCGGCGCGCGGCGGCGGTAGGCCACCACCTGCTCGACCGCGCCACCGGCCGCCTCGATCTGCTCAGCCAACCAGTTGCGGCCGGCCACGCGCCCCGCCGCGTCGCCACCGCGGACGATCAGCACCCGCGTTCCGGGTTGCACTTGCGATGCGGCCTGTGCCCAGAGGGATTCGGATTCAAACTGGTGCGCTGTCTTCACCGGACTGTCGATGCGCGCCTCGGGCCAACCAGCACGGATCAGCGCGGCGCGCGTACCGCTTCCCGGCGCCCACGCGCGCGTTGCTGCGCCGGCACCACGCGCTGACACAGCGTCCGGCGCAGCCCCGAAAAAGCAACGCACAGCGTTGCCGCTCACGAACATGACAACCGGCCATTCAGCCAGATGGTCGCGCGCCTGGCGCAAGGCGCCCCGCATGGGTTCGGGCACGATCTCGATCAGCGGCATGCTGCACGCGTCCATTCCATGCGCACGCAACGCATCGACCCACGACGCAGCCGTGAGCGCCGGACGGGTCACGATGAAACGCGGCGCCATGCCATTCACTCGTGCGCGCCGCGGGCACGCAAAAGGCCGGCCACCTGCTGACCCAGGGCCTGCGCTGCGGCCACGTCGCGCACTGCCGCTGCGCCTTCGGCCATAACCAATTCGGCCGATCCGTCGACCTCGCCCCAGGCCGCGTGCACTTGCATGTGATCGCCATCCAGCGTGGCATGCGCGGCCAACGGCATGGAGCAACTGCCGCCCATGGCGCGGCTCACGGCGCGCTCGGCCGCGGTGGTGAGGGTGGTCTCGCGGTCCGCCAGGGGCGCGAGCAATTCCACCAGATCGCGGCGTTCGGAGCGAATCTCGATGCCGAGCGCACCCTGCCCCGCTGCTGGAATCATGTCGCTCGGATCGAAGACCTTGCGAATGCGCGCGCCAAGCCCGAGCCGCGTGAGTCCGGCTGCGGCCAGTACGATGCCGGCGTACCGACCCTCGTCCAGTTTGCGCAGCCGGGTGTCCAGGTTGCCACGCAACGGTGCGATGCTCACATCCACCCGCTGCAAACGCCGCAACAAGGCGCGCAGCAACACGGTGCGGCGCAAGCTGGACGTGCCGATCACCGCGCCGTGCGGCAGGGCCTCTAGGCCGGCAAAGCGCGGCGACACCCAGGCATCGCGTGCGTCCGCCCGCACTGGAATGCAAGCCACGTCGAATTCCGGCAACACGTCCATCGGAACATCCTTGAGCGAATGCACCGCCAGGTCGGCGCGGCCATCGGCCAGCGCTTTTTCCAGCTCCTTGACGAACAAGCCCTTGCCGCCCACTTTGCTGAGCGAGCGGTCGAGAATCTGATCGCCACGGGTGGTCATGCCGAGCAGCTCGACGCGCGCGCCGCGTGCCTCCAGGAGGTGCTGGACGTGCTGGGCCTGCCAAAGCGCGAGACGGCTCTCGCGGGTGGCAATCGTGATGTGTGCCGACATGGCGCCAATCCTACCCGCAACACGCCGGGCTATTCAGGCGAATGACCGAGCGTCGCGCGCACCGCTGCCACCTGGCGTCGCGAAACACTGAACGCTTCATCGACGCCGCTCAGGCGCACCACCCAACACTCGTTGCCATCGTTATCGATCCGCCGTTGCAGGGCCCGAATGGCGCGCTTGACGACCAGGGTATTGCGGTGCACACGCAGGAAGTAGTCCGGGTAATCCGCTTCCAACTGGTTCAGGCTGCCATCGAGCACGTAGCTCTCATGCGCGGTGCCCACGGTCACGTATTTGAGTTCGGCCTTCAGATACAGCACCTCGGACAGCGGCACACGCTTGACCAACCCCGAGGCGGTGATCAGCAGCGAGTCGCCCGTGCCCGCATCGGCCTTCGGGCTGCGCGCCCGGATCAGGCGCCATGCTTTTTCCAGCGCCGCCTGCAGGCGCTCCCGTCGCACCGGTTTGGTCAAATAATCGGCGGCGTCCAGCTCGAAGGCTCGCAATGCGTGCTCGGCGTGGGCCGTCACAAAAACGACCACCGGTGCATTCGGTCGCGTTTGCAAGCGCTCCGCCACGCTCATGCCGCCCACACTTGGCATGGCGATGTCGAGCAACAGCACGTCGAACGGCGCACGGCCGATCTGTGCCAGCACCTCGGCACCATCGGCCGCTTCGCCCAGCGTGAGCGCCTCGGGATTGCGGCACGCCGCCAGCAGGCGTCGCATACGGGCACGCGCGAGCGGCTCATCGTCGGCCACCAGAACGCGCAGCGCCGTCATTTGACGGGGTCCGGAAGCGGGACCTCGATGCACGCGCGGTAGATACCGCCGCGCAGGCCGGATCTGAAGCCCCCTTCGACATCGTGCAGCAGGCGCACGCGATCGCGCACGTTGGCCGTCGCCATGCCTTGGCCGGCGGGCCCTGGTCCCGCTGGACAACTGTTGGTGACTTCGACCGACGCCATGCGCCCGCGCACCCAGGTGTGAATGGCCAGATCCGCGCCATCGGCGCTGGGCTCGACCCCATGCCGAATGGCGTTCTCCACCAGCGGCTGCAACACCAGCGATGGAACGTGCGCGTCCCCGGCGCGATCGTCCAGTTGCCAGCGCACGCGCAGCCGGCCGCCGAAGCGCAATTGCTCGATTTCCAGGTACTGGCGCGCCAGAGCGATTTCCTGAGCCAGGGTGGATTGCTCGCGCGGATCCGTGAGCGCGCCGCGGAACAGGTCGGACAGATCTTCCAGCACGCGTTCGGCCCGATCGGGCTCTTCACGCACCAGCGCAATCGCCGTGTTCAAGGTGTTGAACAGGAAATGGGGGTGAATGCGAGATTGAAGTTCGGCCAGGCGCGCCACGGTCGTGGCCGGCGCGCGCCCGCGAACGCGCCAGATCAAACCGGCAACCAGCCCGGCGGCGAGCAGGGTGCCGGTCGCCGCGCCTGCGAGCCAATGGACCGTGGCCTCCGGCATCACCATCATGAGCGCGGCACAGGCGAACAAGCCGGCGAGCGCGCCCAGCGCCATGCCAGCCGCCACCTGCACGGACCACGACAGGCGGCCCATCAGGGACTTCAAGCTGCAGCCCACCACCAGCCAAAGCAGCGTGGCCGGCAAGGCACCGCCAGTGACGAACGCAAAACGCGCCAGCCAACCGGCGAAGTGATCGGACACGTACATGAGCCCCACCCCCAGGACGCCCAGCACGTACAGCACGGCGCGCAGCACCACGCCGACCCGGCACGCGTCGAACACCAGCACCGGACGCACCGCATCCGCCGCCGGATGGCCGTCGCCCGATAAAATTTGCCTCTCCTGCATGACCCCCTCTTGAGACCCGACCGCCGGACACGCCCGGGCGCCGCAAGCGCCGGGCTCACCGGTCATCACAGGTCCGGCCGCGTTTCAGTTCTACTCTTATGTCCGCCAACCAACTCGACAACAAATCCCACGCCTGGTCCGCACTGTTTTCCGAACCGATGAGCGAGCTGGTGCAGCGCTATACCGCAAGCGTTTCGTTCGACCGCCGCCTGGCCGCGGTGGATATCGAAGGCAGCCTGGCGCACGCCGAAATGCTCGCGGCGCAGGGGATTATTTCAGAACCGGACGCCGAGGCCATCGAACGCGGGTTGAAGCAAATCAGCCAAGAAATCGAGCGCGGCGCCTTTGAATGGCAATTGGTGCTGGAAGACGTGCATCTCAACATCGAGGCTCGCTTGACGCAACTGATCGGCGATGCCGGCAAGCGCCTGCACACTGGGCGCAGCCGCAACGACCAGGTTGCTACCGACATCCGCCTCTGGCTGCGCGGCGAAATCGACGGCATTTCGACGCTGCTGCGCGAACTGCAACGGGCGCTGGTCGACGTGGCGGCGCAGCACGTCGAAACGGTGATGCCTGGTTTCACCCACCTGCAAGTGGCGCAACCGGTGAGCTTTGCGCACCACCTGCTCGCTTATGTGGAAATGTTTGCGCGCGATGACGCGCGCCTGGCCGACGTGCGTCAGCGCGTGAACCAACTGCCGCTCGGCAGCGCGGCGCTGGCCGGCACCACCTATCCGCTGGATCGGGAGCACGTGGCGCGCACGCTGCACATGGACGGGGTCTGCCAGAACAGCCTGGACGGCGTGAGCGACCGGGATTTCGCCATCGAGTTCTGCGCGGCCGCCAGCCTCATCATGGTGCACGTCTCGCGCTTGGCCGAAGAGCTGGTGCTGTGGATGAACCAGAACTTCGCTTTCATCCGCATTGCCGACCGCTTCACCACCGGCTCGTCCATCATGCCGCAGAAGAAAAACCCCGACGTGCCCGAACTGGCGCGCGGCAAGACCGGGCGCGTGGTCGGCCACCTGATGGGCCTGATCATGCTCATGAAAGGCCAGCCGCTCGCCTACAACAAGGACAACCAGGAAGACAAGGAGCCGCTCTTCGACACCGTGGACACGGTGCGCGACACGCTGCGTATCTTCGCGGAAATGATCGGTGGCCAGTTGAACCCGGCCACGGGCGACCGGGAAGGCGGCATCCGCGTCAACGCCGACGCCATGCAGGCCGCGGCGCAAAAAGGCTATGCGACCGCGACCGACCTGGCCGACTACCTGGTGAAAAAAGGCCTGCCGTTCCGCGATGCGCACGAAACCGTGGCGCGCGCCGTCAAGACCGCCCAAGAGCGCGGTTGCGACCTGTCGGAATTGCCGCTGGACGTGCTGCAGGGTTTTCACGCCGCGATCGAGCGCGATGTCTATGACGTGCTCAGCCTGCACGGCAGCCTGAACGCGCGCAACACCCTGGGCGGCACGGCGCCCGCCCAAGTCAAAAAGCAGATTGCGCGGCACCGCGCACGTCTGGCGTCGGCCGGTCACTGAACGGCTTGCGCCGCAGCTCAGATCCGGTCGGATCGGATGCGGCGCACGCCGGCGGCCGCCATGTCGGCCCAGGCACGCGCGAGCGATCCGCCCCCGTCGATGGCACGGCAGGCGTCTTCGATCACCGTGACCTCGAAGCCGGCGGCGCGTGCATCCAGCGCGCTCCACGCCACGCAGAAATCGGTCGCCAACCCGCAAACGTAAAGCGCATCGATGCCGCGAGCGCGCAAGTACGCCGCAAGCCCGGTGGTCGTGCGACGATCCGCTTCCATAAACGCCGAATAGCTGTCGACCTCCGGGTGGAAGCCCTTGCGAATGATCAGTTGCGCCTGCGGGACGCACAAGTCGGCGTGCAACTCGGCATCGTGCGTGCCCTGCACGCAATGCACCGGCCACAGCACCTGTTCGCCATAAGGCAGCGTGAGGGTTTCGTACGGCCTGCGCCCCGGGTGGTTGGCGGCAAACGAAACGTGATCGCGCGGGTGCCAGTCCTGTGTCAGCACGACGTTGGCAAAGCGCGACGCGACGCGGTTGATGACCGGCACGATGGCATCGCCATCCGCCACGGCCAGGTTGCCACCGGGCATGAAGCCAACCTGGGCGTCGACGACGAGAAGTGCGGTGTTGCCATTCATGCCGCCATTGTGGGGCGTGGCGCCATGCCACGGGATTGACCGGTCAAACGGCCACGGCGTCCTGCCGATGGCGCCCAACCCACCGGTGCGCGGCCGCGGCCACGGCCTGGACGGCAATGGTGTCACGCCCGAAAATACGGCTTTCGGGCAGTATCCGCAGCCAGCCCAGGCGCTTGCAGGCCAGCGCGAACAAGGCGCGCACCTCCGCGCGCTCGGTGGCCATCAGGCGATCCAGCACGGCATCCACCTGCTCGCGCGGCGCGTGCAAGTCCCACAACGTGCTTTGCAAATAAATCAGCCAATCGTGCACCTGCGCTTCAGGCAGGCTCATGATTTCGAGCGGATCGTCTTCGAAGTCGATCAACCCGGCGATCACGGGCGGATCGGGTTCGGCATGGACGATGATGTTGCGGCCGAAACACTGACTCAGGTACTGGCCGGCCGCATGCACGCCAACCAGGGCTTCGGCCGCGTCGCGCCAGAGTGCGAACGCGTGCGGATGGCGGCGGTGCAGCACCTCGGCCAGGTGGTCGCCCCCGAGCCACGTCATGACGAAGAAATCCGTCGCCACGTGCAGCACTTTCGGCACCGGAATGCCGGCCGCGCGCAGCGCACGCAACCGGCGGATTTCGATTTCCTGCGAACGCGCACCACCGTGCACGATGGGCGCGCGCAGGAACGGCACGCGGACCAGTCGCGCGAGCCACGCCAGAACGCGCTGCGGCGCCGGGCTGCGCGTGGGGCGGTGTCCCTTGGCAATCACGCGGCCGAGGGACGTCTCGAAGACCTCGACGCGATCGCGGCGCCATCCGGCGGAAGTATGGATGCGGCGCAGTTCGGATTCGGTCAACGCCGGCGCGCTCATCGGGCCACCGGCGATAGCAGGCGTTGGCGCTTCGGAAGGTGCGGCGTCGCGCTTCGACTGCGCAGGGACGTGGGTGTCGCCGAACAACTGATCCGAGGCGCCCTCGCACCCCCATGCGTCCACACGCAAACCTCCGTCATCGTTGCACGCGTTTTCATTGTTGGCCACGTTCTTCAGAATGCGCCGATGATCGCACACTGGCGTCCGTGGGAGATTCCGCGATGATCAGGTCGGTTGCCCCGCAATGCACGACGCAGCCTCATCCGAATCGATCACGCGCAGCCGGTCGAACCGGGTTGGTCCGACCCATGGCGCAGGTGCCGCTCGACGACATGACATTCACGCTCCTTCACGATTCCGCCATTGTTCCCGATCCGATCGCCGTCGATACCCGTCTGATGCAGCGGGCGAGCAGCCCTGTCGCGCAAATCTGGGGAACCTCCAGGGCGCTGGTGATGCCACGCGCGTATTCACGCTACCCCAACGTGGACGCGGTGCGCGGGCGCTTGGCCGCACGCGGGTTGCCGGTGTACGTACGTGCCTCCGGGGGCGGACTGGTGCCCCAAGGGCCGGGCATCCTGAACGTGAGCCTCGCCTATCCGTTGCCGGGGCCCGTCGGTCATTGGGTGGAACCCATTTACCGGCACCTGTGCGCGCTGCTGAGCCTGGCGCTAGCGCCGTTTGGAATCGATGCGCGTCCGGCCGCGGTCACCGGATCGTTTTGTGATGGCCGCTTCAACCTGGCGCACGGGAGAGGCACAGACGTCCGCAAGATCGCCGGCACCGCACAGTATTGGCGCCTCAACGCGGCGCGTGACTCAGGCTATACGGTGCTGGCCCATGCGCTGTTGCTGGTGCAGCCGGACCTCGCCGCCATCCACCGCGACTTGAACGCATTTGAACACGCAATCCATTCAGGGCGTAGCTACGACGCGGGCAAGACCACGTCCGTCGCCCAGTTGACTGCTGTGGATTCGGCCGGTGATTTGATGCAGCGCGTGCGCGGCAACCTGAGCACGGCCATCGAACGCGCGGAGCCGCCGCGAATCACGTGCGCGAGCAATTGATGGCCCGCCGGCCATCCGACTGACGTCGTGAAAAAATCGACCGCCGCGCGGCCCGAGAGCTACTTCTTGCGCTGCGGCGGCACGTCGGTGCACGAACCGTGCGCCATCTCCGCCGCCATGCCGATGCTTTCGCCCAGCGTGGGATGCGGATGAATGGTGCTGCCGATATCGACCGCGTCGGCACCCATTTCGATCGCCAGCGCCACTTCGCCGATCATGTCGCCGGCGTTGGTGCCGACGATGCTGCCGCCCATGATTTGGCCGGACACATCGTCGAACAGGAGTTTGGTCATGCCTTCGTCGCGGCCATTGGCGATCGCGCGGCCCGAAGCGCTCCACGGGAATGCGGCCTTCTTGACCTTGACACCCTGCTCCTTGGCCTGGTCTTCGGTCAGGCCCACCCACGCCACTTCCGGGTCGGTGTAGGCCACGCTCGGCACCACGCGCGCGTTGAAAGCGCTGCGCGCGAGCGCGTCATCGCCGAGGCGCTCGCCCGCCACCACTTCAGCGGCCACGTGACCTTCGTGCACGCCCTTGTGCGCCAGCATGGGCTGGCCCACGATGTCGCCAACGGCAAAGATGTGCGGCACGTTGGTGCGCAGTTGCGCGTCGACCTGAATGAAGCCGCGATCCGTCACGGCCACGCCGGCGTTTTCGGCGGCGATCTTCTTGCCGTTGGGCCTGCGGCCCACCGCTTGCAGGACCAGATCGTAGGTTTGCGGCGCCGGCGCGCCGTCGCCTTCGAAACTGACTTCGATGCCTTTCTTGCTGGCCTTTGCGCCCACCGTCCTGGTATTCAGCATGATGTGGTCGAAGCGCGGCGCATTCATTTTTTGCCAAACCCGCACGAGATCACGATCGGCGCCGTTCATCAGGCCCGGCAGCATTTCCACCACGTCCAGGCGCGCGCCCAGGGTGGAATACACCGTCCCCATTTCGAGGCCGATGATGCCGCCGCCCAGAATCAGCATGCGCTTGGGTACGGACTTGAGCGCCAGCGCGCCGGTGGAATCGACCACGCGTGGATCGTCGGGCATGAACGGCAAATGCGCCGCTTCGGAGCCGGCTGCGATGATGCAACGCTCGAAAGAAACCGTCTGCTTTTTTCCGGTCTTTTCCCAGCCGTCGCCACCCGTTTCCTCCACCGTGACGCGGTGCGCGTCGGCAAACGTGCCATAACCGCGCACGACGGTGACCTTGCGCATTTTGGCCATCATGCCGAGGCCACCGGTGAGCTTGCCGACCACTTTGTCCTTGTGCGCGCGCAAGGTGTCGAGGTTGACCTTGGACGCGCCGAATTCGACGCCGGCGGCAGCCAGGTGATGCGCTTCGTCGATCACCGCCGCCACGTGCAGCAATGCCTTGGACGGAATGCAACCGACGTTGAGGCACACGCCGCCGAGCGTCGCGTAGCGCTCCACCAAGATCACGTTCAGACCCAGGTCGGCCGCACGGAACGCCGCCGAATAGCCGGCGGGGCCCGAGCCCAGCACCAGCACGTCGCAATCGTAGGCACTGCTGCCTGCGCTGGCCGCCACCGGCGCACCGGCAGGCGCGGCAGCGGGAGCCACTTCAGGCGCTGGCCCGGTAGCCGGTTTCGCGGCAGCCTCGGCACCCGCGGTTTCCAGGGTGAGGATCACCGAACCCCGGTTGACCTTGTCGCCCAGCTTGACGGCAAGCGACTTGACCACGCCGGCGTGCGTGGACGGGATTTCCATCGACGCCTTGTCGGATTCCACGGTGATCAGGCCCTGTTCCTCCTTCACCGCATCGCCAGGCTGCACCAGAACTTCAATGACGCCCACATCCTTGAAATCGCCGATGTCGGGTACCTTGATTTCGACTGTACTCATCGGTTGTCTCCGGCTACAGCAGCACGCGACGAAAGTCGCCGAGCAGGTCGACCAGATAGGCGTTGAAGCGCGCCGCCGCCGCGCCATCGATCACGCGGTGGTCGTAGCTGAGCGACAGCGGCAGGTACAGCCGCGGCACGAACTGCTTGCCGTCCCAGAACGGCTTGGTCTGGTTCTTGGACAGGCCCAGGATGGCCACTTCGGGCGCGTTGATGATGGGCGTGAAGTGCGTGCCGCCGATGCCGCCGAGCGAACTGATGGAGATGCAGCCGCCCTGCATGTCGGCAATGCCGAGCTTGCCGTCGCGCGCTTTCTTCGCCAGTTCGCTCATTTCGCGGCTGATCTGCAACACGCCTTTCTTGTCGGCATCCTTCAGCACCGGCACCACCAGGCCATGGGGCGTATCGGCCGCAAAGCCGACGTGGAAGTAACGCTTGTAGACCAGCGCATCGCCATCGAGGCTCGCATTGAATTCGGGATACTTCTGCAGCGCCACCACCACCGCCTTGATGACAAACGCCAGCATGGTCACCTTGACGCCCGATTTTTCGTTGGCCTTGTTGGTGGCCTTGCGGAACGCTTCGAGTTCGGTGATGTCGGCTTCGTCGTTGTTGGTGACGTGCGGAATCATCACCCAGTTGCGCGCCAAGTTGGCGCCGCTCAGCTTCTTGATGCGCGAGAGCTCCTTGCGGTCGACCGGGCCGAACTTGGCGAAATCCACCTTGGGCCACGGCAACAGATCCAATCCAACCCCGCCTCCGCCTTGCGGTGCGCGCGTCTGACCTGACATGATGGCCTTGGTGTAGCCCTGCACGTCGGCCAGCAGGATGCGACCCTTGGGTCCGCTGCCTTTGACCTGCTCCAAGGGTACGCCCAGTTCGCGGGCGAACTTGCGCACCGAAGGGCTCGCATGCGGCAGGCCGACGGGCGAACGCGTGGGATCGTGCGGCGCAACCGCCACGACAGGTACTGGAACCGATACCTGCGCTTGCTGCGCCACGGCTATAGGTGCGGGTGCCGCCGGTGTAGTTGCCGCAACGGCCGCCGGCGCCGGTGATGCCGCAGCCGGCGCCGCGGCACCTTCCAGCAACGCGATCAAATCGCCCGCGTTGATCTTGTCGCCCAATTTGACCCTGAGTTCTTTCAGCGTCCCCGACGCGCTCGACGGGATTTCCATCGACGCCTTGTCGGATTCCACCGTGACCAAGCTCTGCTCGGCCTTCACCGTGTCGCCCGGCTTGACCAGTACCTCGATCACGCCGACGTCCTTGAAGTCGCCGAGGTCGGGCACCCGGATTTCGACGATGCCGGCTGCGACAGGCGCCGCCGGGGTTGCGTGCGCAGCCGGCGCCGGGCTGACCACTTTTGCGGGTGCCGGCGCAGGTGCGGCCTTATTGACCTTTGCGGGTGCCGCTTTTTCGCCAGCCGCTTCCACGGTCAGCAAAACCGAACCCTTGCTCACCTTGTCGCCCAGCTTGACCTTGAGCTCCTTGACGGTACCGGCCTGGTCCGACGGGATTTCCATCGACGCCTTGTCCGACTCGACCGTCACCAGGCTCTGTTCGGGCTTGATCGAATCGCCCGGTTTGACCAGGATTTCGATCACGCCAACGTCTGCAAAATCACCGATATCGGGAACCTTGACTTCTGTGACTGCCATGTTCTCCTCCTCCGATCACGCGTGGAGCGGGTCGATTTTGTCGGCTTTGATCGCGTACTTCTTGATCGCTTCGGCCACTTGCGAGGCGTCCACCTTGCCCTCCGCGGCCAGCGCGTGCAGCGCCGCGACGGTGATGTAGTGCCGGTCGATTTCGAAGTGCTCGCGCAAGCGGAAGCGGAAGTCGCTGCGGCCGTAGCCGTCGGTGCCCAGCACCGTGTAGCTGCGCCCTTCGGGAATGAAGTCGCGGATCTGGTCGGTGTAGGACTTGACCCAATCCGTGGAAGCCACCACCGGCCCCGCGTGATCCCTCAGTTGCTGCGTGACGAACGGCACCTGCGGCTTGTCTTTCGGGTGCAACATGTTCCAGCGTTCGACGCCGCGGCCTTCGCGTGCCAGCTCGGTAAAGCTCGGGCAGCTCCAGACGTCGGCCTGGACCCCCCAGTCGGCAGCCAGCAGCTTCTGCGCTTCAAGCGATTCGAGCAGGATCGTTCCGCTGCCCAGCAGTTGCGCGTGCAGCTTGCCCTTGGCCCCAGGCTTGCACAAATACATGCCCTTCAGGATCTGCTCTTCGGTTCCCGGAATCAGCCCCGGCATCGCGTAGTTTTCGTTGTGGACGGCGATGTAATAGAAGACGTCTTCCTGCTTTTCAATCATGCGGACCGTGCCGTCGTGCAGGATCACGGCCACTTCGTGCGCAAACGCCGGTTCGTAGCTCTTGCAGGCCGGGACGGTACTTGCCACCAGCATGCTGCTGCCGTCGGCGTGCTGCAGGCCTTCGCCATTCAGCGTGGTGCGCCCCGCCGTGCCGCCGAGCAGGAAGCCGCGCGCGTGCATGTCGCCCGCCGCCCAAGCCAAGTCGCCGAAGCGGTTGAATCCGAAGCACGAATAGAACACGTAGAACGGCACCATGATGCGGTTGCTCACGCTGTAGCTCGTCGCCGCAGCCAGCCAACTGCTCATCCCGCCCGCTTCATTGATGCCTTCCTGCAGCACCTGGCCGTCCTTGGCCTCCCTGTAGTAGGCCACTTCACCCTTGTCGACCGGCTCGTAGAGCTGCCCCTTCGGGTTGTAGATGCCGATCTTGCGGAACATGCCCTCCATGCCAAAAGTGCGCGCCTCGTCGACCACGATGGGCACCACGCGCGGCGCCAACGCCTTGTCCCGCAGGAGCTGCGTGACGAAGTGAACGTAGCCCTGGGTGGTGCTGATTTCGCGTCCTTCGCGCGTCGGCTCGAGGATGGACTTGAAGGCGTCCAGCGCCGGCACCGTGAAACTTTCATCGGACTTCATGCGCCGGCTCGGCATGTACCCGCCGAGCGCCTCGCGGTGCGCATGCAGATACTTCATTTCGGGCGTGTCTTCCGCCGGTTTATAGAACGGCAAGCTCGGGATCTGGTCGTCCGGAATCGGGATGTTGAACCGATCGCGGAACGCCTTGACCGCATCGTCCGACATCTTCTTGATCTGGTGCACCGGCATCTTCGCCTGCCCGGCTGCGCCCATGCCGTAGCCCTTGATCGTGCGCACCAGGATCACCGTCGGCTGCCCGGTGTGCTGCGACGCGGCATAGAACGCGGCGTACACCTTCTGCGGATCGTGGCCGCCGTGGCGCAATGCCCAGATGTCGTCGTCGCTCATCTTGGACACCATCGCGAGCGTGCGCGGATCACGGCCGAAGAAACGTTCGCGGATGTATGCGCCGTCGTGCGCGCGGAACGTCTGATAGTCGCCGTCCAGCGTGTCCATCATCACTTTCTTCAGCGCACCGTCCTTGTCACGCGCCAGCAGCGGATCCCAGCTGGAACCCCACAGGCACTTGATCACATTCCACCCTGCGCCGCGGAAGTCACCCTCCAACTCCTGGATGATCTTGCCGTTGCCGCGCACCGGCCCATCGAGGCGCTGCAGGTTGCAATTGATGATGAAAATCAGGTTGTCCAGGTTCTCGCGCGCCGCCAGGCTGATTGCGCCCCGACTTTCGGGCTCATCCATTTCGCCGTCGCCCAGGAACACCCAGACCTTGCGGCCTTCGGTGTTGGCAAGGCCGCGCGCCTGCAGGTACTTGAGGAAGCGCGCCTGGTAAATCGACATCAGCGGCCCCAGCCCCATGGATACCGTCGGGAAGCGCCAGAAATCAGGCATCAGCCAAGGGTGCGGATAACTCGGCAGACCCTTCTTGTAGCCCACTTCCTGGCGAAAATGCACCAGTTGTTCTTCGGTCAGGCGCCCTTCCATGAAGGCGCGCGCATAGATGCCAGGCGAACTGTGGCCCTGAAAGTACACGCAGTCGCCGCCGTGCTCGGGGGTTTCGCTGTGCCAGAAATGGTTCAAGCCGGTTTCGAACATGGTCGCCACCGATGCGTACGAGCCGATGTGACCCCCGAGCGATCCGCCATCTTCCGGGTGCATGCGATTCGCGCGCACCACCATGATCATGGCGTTCCAGCGCATGTACGCGCGCAGGCGTTTCTCGATTTCGATGTTGCCGGGGCTGCGCTCTTCCTGATCGGCCGCGATGGTGTTGATGTAGCCCGTGGTGGCGGAGAACGGCATGTCGATCGAGTTCTCGCGCGCATGTTCGAGCAACTGTTCCAGCAAATAGTGCGCCCGCTGGGGGCCCTCGCGTTCAATGACCGCCGAGAGCGCGTCCTGCCACTCGCGCGTTTCCTCGATATCGATATCGGCCGCGCCGCTGAACGGTGTATTGGGCATTTTGGACATTTTTAGCGTCTCCTTTCGACTACCGCAGACGAATCCAAGCAAACGTCAACGGTTTGTATCTTCGCACACAACCACAAGCCTTTGACGGCAGCAACGGCTCTCTCAACCGCGCCTCGCAACAGCAGAAAAAGCCCTGGGGTGATTCGGAACGTGCGCCCTCGCCCGACCGATCAACAGACGAGATGCGCATGAAAAGCGACGCGAAACAGGTCACGATTCTGCGACCACAACACGCTCGTCGCGCCACGACACCCACGGTCGCGAAAACGTGCGCGCACCGGCTCGCGCACGAGGCTCTACACTGGCGTCCCGAAGTCTCCGATGCCGGCCAAACGGATGGGCACCGCGGGCCACGGCGCGTGAGATCCGACGCCACGGACGTCCGTCCGCGACACCATGAACGATTCCACCATACCCACCCGAATCGCGCGCCAACTGGCGGCGGCACAGGAACGCTTCCGAACGGTCCTGGACGCGCTGGACGCTTCGGTCTCGGTCGCCCCCATCGGCAGCGTGGAACTGCTGTTTGCCAACCGGCGCTACCGCCAGTGGTTCGGCGAAACCACCGATGGCCACCTGGCCCTGTTGGCGCAGGGCGGTGCACCCCAAACCAACGCGACGGATGAAAGCGTGGATGCCGTCGACTCGTTCGTCGGCCTGCCGCTGGACGACCTGACGCATTCGTTTGCGCCCGATCACACCGACATCTATGTGCAACAACTGGGCCGCTGGGTGGAGCTCAAATCGCGTTACCTCACTTGGGTCGACGGACGGCTGGTGCAAATGGTGATCGCGGTGGACGTGACCGCACGCCACGACGCCGAAGAGCGCGCCGCGGCGCAAGAAGAACATACCCAGGCTGTCGGTCGCCTGATCACCATGGGCGAGATGGCGTCCAGCGTGGCGCACGAACTGAATCAGCCGCTGGCCGCGATCAGCAACTATTGCGCCGGCATCATCTCGCGCAGCGACAGTGCCCGCCTGGATGCCGCCGAACTGCACGACGTTCTCGAAAAAATCGCGCACCAGGCGCAACGCGCCGGGCAAATCGTGCAGCACATCCGGGCCTTCGTGAAACGCAGCGCACCGCAGTTGCAAGTCGCCAATCCGCGTGAACTCATGGACCAGGTCACGGAACTGGCTGAAATCAGCCTGCGCCGCCGCCACATCACCTTCGAATCCCTTGTCGACGACGACTTGCCGGATCTTTGCATCGACCCGGTCCTGGTGGAACAAGTGCTGCTCAATCTCATCAGGAACGGCGCCGATTCCGTCGACAGCGCCGAGCGCCCGAGCGATCGGCGCAGCGTCAAGGTGTGCGTTCGCGCACGCGGCTGCGGCTGCGAACCTGCCGCCATTGAATTCCGGGTGACCGACACCGGTGCCGGCTTTGCTGCCGAAAACGCCAATCGACTCTACGAGGCCTTCTTTTCGACCAAAAGCGATGGCATGGGCATGGGCCTCAATTTGTGCCGCTCAATCATCGAAGCCCACCGCGGCCGGATCAGCGCGACGAACCTTTACAATGACGGTGAAGTCGTGGGCTGCCGCTTCACATTCTGGATTCCGGTCAGTGCGCGCTCGGCACCCCACCCCGGCAGTCAGGCGGGCTCCTACAGCAATTCGATTGGATGAGTCAACTCCAAAAGCGCGGAATCGTGTACGTCGTCGACGACGACGAGGCCATTCGGGATTCGGTGCGATGGCTGCTCGAAGGACACGGTTTCTGGGCACGCTGCTTCGACTCCGCAGAAACCTTTCTGGCGCGCTACGACCCAGACGAGATCGCTTGTTTGCTGGTGGACGTGCGCATGAGCGGCATGAGTGGCATCGAGCTCCAGCGCCATCTCGTTGCGCAAAGTTCGCCGCTGCCGCTGGCTTTCGTCACCGCACACGGCGACGTTCCGATGGCGGTCAGTACCATGAGGGATGGCGCCGCCGATTTCATCCAGAAGCCTTTCAAGGAAAGCGAATTGATCCAGCTCGTGCGTCAAATGCTGGTACGAGCCGAGTCGACGTTTTCCAATCACCGGAAGCAAATCGAACGCAGCGCCCTGCTTGCGCGCCTCACGACGCGCGAGGAACAGGTGCTGGAACGCATCGTCGCCGGCCGCCTGAACAAGCAGATCGCCGACGATCTCGGCATCAGCATCAAGACCGTGGAAGCGCATCGCGCCAGCGTCATGGACAAGTTGGAAGCCAACACCGTGGCCGATTTGCTGCGCATCGTGCTGGGCGACGTCGACGCTGCCTGAAAGCCGGGTCGGGCGCGTTCTCTCTCAATTCAATCCGGCGCGATCTGGCGAACGCGCTGCAATGCCTGTATTTCACACATGACCGCACAACTCATCGATGGCAAGGCGCTGGGCCTGCGAATCCGCGCACAGATCAAGGTACGCACCGAGGCGCTCAAGCGCACCGGCATCACGCCTGGCCTGGCTGTGGTGCTGGTGGGCGGCGATCCGGCCAGCCAAATCTATGTGCGCAACAAGATGAAAGCCTGCGCCGAAGCCGGCATCCACTCGACGTTCGCGCACTACGAAAGCACCCTCGGCGAGGCAGAGTTGCTGGACCACATTCGGGCACTGAACGAGAACCCGGCAGTGCACGGCATCTTGGTGCAACTGCCGCTGCCGCCGCAGATTCACGTGGGGCGCGTGATCGAGTCGATCGCGCCCGCCAAAGATGTAGACGGTTTTCACCCCGTCAATGTCGGCGCACTGGTCGCCGGGGCGCCTGGCTTCCGGCCCTGCACGCCACTCGGCTGTATGAAGATGCTGGAGTCGATCGGCCTCACTGATCTCGCGGGCAGGAAGGCGGTCGTGATGGGGCGTTCGAACATCGTCGGCAAGCCGATGGCGCTGCTGCTGCTGGCGGCCAACGCCACGGTCACGGTGTGCCACAGCAAAACGCCCGATGCAGCGCACTTCACGCGCGAGGCCGACATCGTGGTCTGCGCCGTGGGGCGGCCGGGCACGCTCACGGCCGACATGGTGAAGCCGGGCGCCGTTGTCATCGACGTTGGCATCAACCGCAACGCGGCCGGCAAACTGTGCGGCGACGTGGACTTTGAATCCGTACGGCAAGTTGCCGGCCACATCACGCCGGTCCCGGGCGGTGTGGGCCCGATGACGATTGCCATGCTGCTGTCCAACACGCTCGACGCAGCCGCACACTTGTAGCTTGTGGCGACGGTCTGGAATTGAACCGGTCGCGGCCCCATGTGGGTGTGAATCTTCTCTTGCAAACACCTCCATGACCACTGCTGCAACCAACCCCCTGCTCGCTTCCTCGCCGCTGCTGGCATTCGACCAGATCCGACCGAAGCATGTGAAGCCCGCCATCGAGCAATTGCTGGCGCAGGCCAACCAAGCGCTGGAAAAAGTCGTGGCGGCCGATTTCCCGAACGACTGGCTTGCGCTCTCGGGCACGCTGGACGTGGCGACCGAGCGTTTCGGCCGTGCTTGGGGCGCGGTGTCGCATTTGAAAGCCGTGCTTGATACGCCCGAGCTGCGCACCGCCTACAACGCGGTGCTGCCTGAAGTGACTGAATTCTTCACGCGCCTGGGATCGGACGAACGGCTATACGCCAAGTACAAGGCGATCGACCCGGCCACGCTCAATGCGGAACAACGCCAAGCGCTGAAGAACGCGCTGCGCGGCTTCGTGCTGGACGGCGCGGAGTTGCATGGCACGGACAAAAAACGCTTTGCCGACATCCAAAAGGCGATGTCGGAGCTGACGCAAAAGTACGGCGAAAACGCACTCGACGCCACCGACGCGTACGCCTATTTCGCGACCGAAGCCGAGCTTGAAGGCGTGCCGGAGGACGTGAAACACACCGCGCAGGCAAATGCGCAAGCCGAACACAAGGACGGGTTCAAGCTCACGCTCAAGCTGCCGTGTTACCTGCCGGTGATGCAGTTCGCCAAAAGCGGCGCGCTGCGCGAGCGCCTGTACCGCGCCTACAGCACGCGCGCCAGCGACCAGGCGGACAGCGACGCCCGGAAATACGACAACACGCCCGTCATGCACAACATCCTGGCACTGCGGCGCGAAGAAGCGCGGTTGCTCGGCTACGCCAACTTCGGCGAGTTGTCGCTGGTGCCGAAGATGGCGACGTCACCGGCGCAGGTGATCGAGTTCCTGCGCACGCTGGCCACCAAGGCGCGGCCGTATGCCGAGCGCGATCTGGCCGACCTTCGGGCGTTCGCTGCCGAGCACTTGGGGTTACAGGACCCGCAACCTTGGGATTGGACCTACATCGGCGAAAAGCTGAAGGAGTCGCGTTACGCCTTCAGCGAACAGGAAGTGAAAGCCTATTTCACGGCGCCCAAAGTGCTCGCCGGCCTGTTCCATATCGTCGAGACGCTGTTCGAAGTACAGATCCGCAGGGATCAGGCGCCGACTTGGCATCCGAGCGTCGAGTTCTACCGCATCGAGCGCGCCGGCAAGCTGCTGGGCCAGTTCTACCTGGACCCGGGCGCACGCGACGGCAAGCGCGGCGGCGCCTGGATGGACGATGCACGCGCTCGCTGGCTGCGCCCCGACACGCACGAGCTGCAAACGCCGATCGCCTATCTGGTGTGCAACTTCGCCGAAGGCGTGAACGGCAAGCCGCCGCTGCTCACGCACCAGGACGTGCAAACCATCTTCCACGAGTTCGGCCACGGACTGCACCACATGCTCACGCAAGTGAACGAGCACGACGTGTCCGGCATCAACGGCGTGGAATGGGACGCGGTCGAAATGCCCAGCCAGTTCATGGAAAATTTCTGCTGGGAGTGGGAGGTATTGCGGCACATTTCGGCGCACGTCGATACGGGCGAACCGCTGCCCAAAGCCCTGTTTGAAAAAATGCGCGCGGCCAAAAACTTTCAGGCCGGCTTGCAAACCTTGCGCCAAGTCGAGTTTTCATTGTTCGACATGCGGCTGCACACCGAACACGACCCGAAGGCGAACATTCAAGAACTGGCGGAGACGGTACGCGACGAAGTGGCCGTGCTCAAACCGCCCGCGTTCAACCGCATGGCCAACACCTTCAGCCACATTTTTGCCGGCGGCTACAGCGCCGGCTACTACAGCTACAAATGGGCCGAGGTGCTGTCTGCGGATGCCTACGCGGCCTTCGAGGAAACAGCGCTTCCGGGCGGCGGGCCCAACGTCGAAACCGGGCGGCGCTATCGCCAGGAAATCCTCGAAAAAGGCGGCAGCCGGCCGGCCATGGAATCATTCCAGGCGTTCCGCGGCCGGGCGCCCCAGATCGACGCCCTTCTGCGGCACGAAGGAATGGCGTAATCTTCGCTTTTCTGCGCTTGGCTCAAAAAGATGAGACAACGGATCTGGATTACCTTCGTTCTGGCTGCCAGCGCCCTGCTGGTCGCGGGCAGCGCGTCGGCACAAACCGGCAACAACGCGGGTAACGGCCCGCTCCCCTACGCGGTGGCGCAGGCTGCGCAGCGCTATCCGGTCACGCTTTACGCGTCCAGCAATTGTTCGCCGTGCGACAGCGCGCGCGCGTTCTTGAACCAGCGCGGCATTCCATTCGTTGAAAAGACCATCAGCAGCAACGCGGACCTGGCCGCGCTGAAAGATCTGACCCACGCCACGAACGTGCCCGCGTTGACGATCGGCACGCAATCGCTCGATGGATTCTCGAGTTCGGCCTGGTCGCAATATCTCGACGCCGCAGGCTACCCCAAAACATCGCAGCTTCCCGCAGGTTGGCAAAACGGCGCGGCCAGCCCGCTTGCACCGTCACAACCGGCCGATGTCACACCCGGTGCAAATGCCACGCAAGCCGCTGGCGCCGACAACGCGCCGGCCACGACCGAGCCGCCGGTCAAACCCGAACCCAGCGCAACCAACCCGGCAGGCATCCGCTTCTGAACGCCGCCGGTGCGCCATCCACCGCGCACATGGAACAAAAAAGGCCACCGCATGCGGTGGCCTTTTCAATGGCGGGTCTCGTGTGCCGGCTGCACACGAGCGACCATCAATGAAACTGGGCTTCTTCGGTCGAACCGGCCAGTGCCTTGACGCTGGACGCGCCGCCCTGGATCACGGTGGTCACGTCATCGAAATAGCCCGCACCCACTTCCTGCTGATGCGACACGAAGGTGTACCCCTGCTCGCGCGCCTTGAACTCGGGCTCCTGCACCATCTCGACATAGTGCTTCATGCCTTCGCCCTCCGCGTACGCATGCGCGAATTCGAACGTGCGGTACCAGTTGATATGGATCCCCGCCAGCGTGATGAACTGGAACTTGTAGCCGAACGACGACAGTTCTTCCTGGAAATGCGCGATCGTCTTGTCGTCCAGATTCCGTTTCCAGTTGAACGACGGCGAGCAGTTGTAGGCGAGCGGCTTGCCCGGCGTCACGGCGTGCACACCTTGCGCGAACTCACGCGCAAAGCCCAGATCGGGCGTCTTGGTCTCGCACCACACCAGATCGGCATAGGGCGCGTAAGCCGCGCCGCGGCTGATGGCTTGTTCCAGCCCGTTCTTGACGCGGTAGAAACCTTCGGCGGTACGCTCGCCCGTGACGAACGACTTGTCGTTCGCGTCGAAGTCCGACGTGAGCAGATTGGCCGCTTCAGCGTCGGTACGCGCAAACACCAGGGTCGACGCCCCCATCACATCAGCGGCCAGGCGTGCCGCAATCAGCTTTTGCACCGCTTCCTGCGTCGGCACCAGCACCTTGCCGCCCATGTGGCCGCACTTCTTGACGGCCGCCAGTTGGTCTTCGAAGTGCACCCCCGAAGCGCCGGCGACCACCATGTTCTTCATCAGCTCGAACGCGTTCAGCACGCCGCCGAAACCGGCTTCCGCGTCCGCCACGATCGGCAGGAAATAATCAATGAATTCCTTGTCGCCAGGGCCCACGCCGCGCGCCCACTGAATCTCGTCGGCACGCTTGAACGCATTGTTGATGCGACGCACCATCGTCGGTACCGAGTCGTAGGCGTAAAGCGACTGGTCGGGGTACATGGTCTCCGACGTGTTGCCGTCGGCTGCCACTTGCCAGCCGGACAAATACACGGCCTCGAGCCCCGCCTTCGCTTGCTGCATCGCTTGCCCGGCCGTGATGGCGCCAAAGGCGTTCACATAGCCTTTCTTGGATCCACCCTCGACCAATTCGAACAGCTTCTCGGCACCGCGCTTCGCCAGGGTGTGCTCGATCGGCAGACTGCCACGCAGGCGCACGACCTCGGCGGCGCCATAACCGCGCTTGACGCCCTTCCAGCGCGGATTGTGCGCCCAGTCCTTCTCCAGCGCCGCGACCTGCTGCGCACGGCTCAGTTGCTCGTTCGTATTTGGCATAAATGCTCCCAAGGTAAGGTCAAAGAAAAACCGGTGCTACGTGCCGAAAGCGCGATGCGTTGCGCACTGCGATCGGCGGGACCAGCGCACATGCCTGGCGCCTGTCAAATCGATGGAAGCTCGCCATTTTAGCGGCGTTTGAGACGCCGCTGGCGATTCCTCAAGGGTAGAGCCCGCGGACTTCGCGCGCTTCCAGAATGCGCGTGCACCCCAGAATGAACGCGGCCGTCCTGAGCGACACATGGTGCTCCGCCGCGGATTGCGTCACCGCTTTGTACGCCGAGCGCATCACGTCTTCCAGGCGGTGGTTGATGGTGTTTTCATCCCAGAAGAAGCTCTCGAGGTCCTGCACCCACTCGAAGTAGCTCACGGTGACGCCACCTGCGTTGGCGAGCACGTCGGGGACGACCGGAATGCCGTTTTCCGCCAGGACGTCGTCGGCTTCAGGCGTCGTCGGGCCGTTGGCACCCTCGATCACCAGCTTGGCTCGGATAAGGCCGGCGTTGTCCTTGGTGATCTGGCCTTCGAGCGCTGCCGGAATCAGGATGTCGGTCTTGAGCGACCAGAACTCTTTCGGCTTCAGCGTCGTCACGCCCGGGGCGCCTTTTACGCCACCGCCGTGCTCGTGCGCATAATTGAGCAGGGCCTTGACGTCGAGGCCTTGCTCGTCGTAGACGATCCCCGTCTGGTCATAGATGGCGATCACCTTGGCACCGGCCTCCTGGAACAGCCGCGCCGCCGTTCCGCCGACGTTCCCAAAGCCTTGAATGGCAATGCGCGCGCCCTTGAGCTGCATGCCGAACGTCTTCACCGCTTCGGTGGCAATCACGTAAATGCCACGACCGGTGGCTTCGACGCGGCCGAGGCTGCCGCCCAGCGCCACCGGCTTGCCAGTGACCGCTGCCTTGACCGAATAGCCCTTGCTGATGGAATAGGTGTCCATCATCCACGACATGACCTGCGCATTGGTGTTGACGTCGGGCGCCGGAATGTCCTGCTCGGGCCCGATCACCTGGATGATTTCGCTGGTGTAGCGGCGCGTCACGCGCTCGAGCTCGGCCATCGAGTACTTCCGCGGGTCGATACGGACACCCCCCTTGGCGCCACCGAAAGGCAGGTTGACCACAGCGCACTTGGTCGACATCCACGCTGCCAGCGCCATCACCTCCGGCAGCGACACCTGCGGGTGGAAACGCACGCCGCCCTTGCCTGGCCCGCGCGAGACGTTGTGCTGCACGCGATAGCCTTCGAAATGGGTAACGGTGCCGTTGTCGAGCCGAATGGGAATGTCGACGATCAGAATCCGCTTCGGGTGCCTGAGGGTGTCGGCCCAACGCGTGAGCGACCCGAGATACGGCGCCGTCCGATCCACTTGGCGCAGATACATTCCCCACGCACCGACCTCATGTGGGTCGATAAACGAAGGGATATTCGACTGTTCAACGTTCGTGTTCATAATATGTCTGCTCCGCATCACACAAAAACCAGTTAAAAAGCAGCGCGTACTATTTAACTTCGTGTCTTATCCATATAACAGACGCTTTTAACAGCACATTGGCAGGCAAAACAACCTGCCCACCATTCTCGCGCCGCACGTTTCGCTTCTACCGCGAGAGCCCTGAAAGACTCACTCGCCAAATTGAATTGTCCGTTCTGACCCGCAGCGCCATGCGGTTACGCGCCACTGCAGTCACAGTACTCCAATGACGTGAGGTTCGCATTGCACCTGGGAATCAGACGATTCAATGTCAAGCTTTGTGTGCACGACCAATCGTCTTGTCTTCAGCCATAAATTCAGATCCACGGCGAAAAACCGTGCGCGCATATGGATTTCAACGCCGCACGATACCGGCTATCTCGACTTCTGCTTTCGATTGATTGGCCTAACTGCTTTCACACGATGGGTGTTCGGCCGTGTCGCACCAAGCTTCGGTTCGCGGCGGCAATCGCTTCGCGGCGGGCGACGCGACGCACGACGCCTCTTGAGGCCAAACACCGGCCTTCCTTCAAGGTCCGTTCAGCCGTTATGGCCAAGTCGGCACTGCGACCCGAACGACGATCAAATGCCACGAGCGCGCGATCCTGGGCAGCGTTCTCATCGAGACCGTGCGCAGACGTGCGAACTCGAAAAACCCAGGCGCGCCCAGTGCGGACTTGCCATGTCTTGAGCGCTCGCTTCCGTCATCCTTGAACAGACTCGAAACCCGTGTTCCGGCCGGCCGGCGCACTCGGTGGCTCTGATGCCGATCAACAGCGTCGTTCGAACCGAAAGGCGTCGACCTGCCGACCACAAACTGTCACCGGCCGCCCGCCGGCGACCGTCAGATCAGCGGACGCGCTGAAACCACGATGCCGTCTTCGTCGGCGTAGAGCCAGTCCCCCGGATTCACGCGCACGCCACCGATGCGCACCGGCAAGTCCACCTGCCCCTCACCCCGCTTGACGGAGCGCATGGGGGCGCTCGCCAGCGCCCGAATCGGGATACCAGCGGCCCGCAACTCCGCGCGGTCGCGGACGCAACCGTCGACCACCGCGCCGGCCCAGCCATTCTTGGCGGCAGCGGCCGCCAGATTGCCGCCCATCAGCGCCACACGCAAAGAGCCGCCGCCGTCGACCACCAGCACCCGTCCGGCGCCTGGGCTGTTGACCGCTTCGCGCACGCGCGAGTTGTCTTCTGGCGCGCGGACGGTAAAAACCGCACCGCAAAAGGCACGTGCGATGCCCATGTCGACCAGTCCCGAAGACAGCACGCGGAACGCACCGGACGCGTCGCTCTCGTTCGCATCACACAGGTCGCAGGTCGAAAAAGCAGGCTGGCTCATAGCAGGGTCTCATGGGTTGGGGGACCGCGCCGATCAGCGGATCGCCATTCGAGCGCGCGTTCGGGAAAGCGGTCGGATTTTCCCATACGGCAGATGTCGCAAATGCGTGACGTTTCACCAGCGCGCGCCAACTCGGAACCAGTCGCTGCATGCGATCCAGCACAAGTGCCGCATGCGGCACGAACGCAGTCGACCGCCCGCCCCTCACCGATACAGCGTCTCGAGCAAATCAATCCGGCGCACCATCCGGCGCGACGTCTCGTCGGAAATCTGGCGCGCGCGCGCCAGACGCAGAATCGCCTCGCGCTCCGCCTGAAAGCCCGCGAGGCGCAGTTTGCGTTCGACCAAGTCGGCTTGCCGCAGACGCGCCGCCCCGGTTTCGTCGACGTCTTTGCCGTGGGCGTTCAGACGGTCTTGGTAGGCCGCGATCACGCGGTTTTCCGCCGCAGCGCAGACGTCGGCATCGAGATGGCTGCCCACACGCCGAATGGTGTCTGATTCCCGCTGTACCGACTGAATCGCCGCTTCTGCGGCTGCCGTCTGTGCCCGATCGGCTTCAAGTTCCGCGGCCGGTTCGAGCTGCTGCGCCATGCCGCGCAACAACAGCGGCAAGCCGACGCTGCCCGCCGCCAGCGACAGCAATATCACCGCGGCAGCCAGAAAAATCACCAGCCCGCGCGCCGGAAAGTGCGAGCCGTCGGGCATCAGCAGCGGCAACGTCAGCACGCCGGCCAGCGTCACCGCACCGCGCACGCCCGCGAGCGACGTGACGGCGACCACGCGCCAACTGCCGCTGCGCGGCAACTTGGGGTCGGCGCGATGGTGCCAGAGGTACACGCGCAGCGATATCCAGACCCAGACACAGCGCAGCGCCGCCAGCCCGCAGGCAATCACCACCGCATACAGCAGCAGCCACCAGGAGTTGAAGTGACCGCTCTCGCCCACGGCAGCGACGGCGTCGCGCAGGATGCTCGGAAGCTGCTCGCCCAGCAGCACGAACATGATGCCGTTCAACGTGAACTGAATGGTGTCCCACACGGCGTTGCGCTCGATCCGCGTCTCGGCCATGCTGCGGCCGCTCAATTCCACGTAACTCATCGTTACGCCCGCCGCCACGGCTGCCAGAATGCCGGAGGCGCCCAACTGCTCGGCCAGCAGATACGCGCCGAAGGGCGTGAGCAGATTGACCAGGATGGGCGATCCACCCTCGGCGCCAAAACGACGGGTCAGCCACTGCTGCACCAGCGCGACACCGAGCGTGAACGCCACGCCGCTGAGCAGGCCAATAGCCACCAGCCAGGCAAACGTGACCGCGGCCTGGTTCAGCGAAAACGAGCCCGTCAGCGCTGCCACCACGGCGAATTGAAAACACACCAGGCCGGACGCATCGTTCAGCAGCGATTCGCCTTCGAGCACGTGCATCAGCCGCCGCGGGATGGGCGTGCTACCCGCAATCAAAGAAACCGCCACCGGATCCGTGGGCGAAATGATCGCCGCCAGCGCAAACGCCACCGCCAGCGGCACGGCGGGAATCAGCCAATGGATCAGGTAGCCCGCGCCCACCACGGTAAAAATCACCAAGCCGAACGCCAGCTGCAGGATGGCGCGCCGGTCGCGCATCAGGCCATCTTTTGGAATGCGCCAGCCGTCGAGAAACAGCAGCGGCGGCAGAAACAACAGGAAGAAGACCTCGGGCTGCAGCGCCACGCCGTGGTGAAAAACCCCAGCGATCACGCCTCCGAGCGCAATCTGGACGATAGGCAGCGGCAGCGCGACCGGCAGCGCACGCACCAGATAGCCGCTGGCAAGCACCGCCAGCAGCATCCCCAGAACGAGCTCAATGGACGCCACGCGCCACGCTTACGGTTGCTTTGGGCGCGATGCCGAAATCAAACGTTCGCGACTCCGCCCATGGCCTCGGTGGCGAAAAGAGACGGCTCGCGGCCTCGCTCCAGATCGAGCAGCCATTCCTTGCGCGGCAGCCCGCCGCCGTAGCCCGTCAACTTGCCGTTGCTGCCAATCACCCGGTGGCACGGCACGACGATGCTGACCTTGTTGCTGCCATTGGCGGCAGCCACCGCGCGCACTGCCGTCGGGCGACCGATGAAAGCCGCTTCTTCGGCATAACTCCACGTCTTGCCGTACGGGATCTGCAACAGCGCGCGCCATACCGACCGCTGGAATGGCGTGCCAACCAGATCCAGCGGGACGTCGAAAGTACGCAGCCGGCCGGCGAAATAACGCCCCAGCTGCGCGCCAAGACGACCGATCAGCGCGCCGTCAGGCCGCTCGGGCGCGCCGGCGCGGGCCGCCTCCACCTGGGCCAGCTCGCGCTCCACGCCTTTCTGCCCGACGAACTCCAGCAGGCACAGTCCGCGCGGCGAAAAAACCGCACGGAGCGCGCCAATGGGCGTGGGATAAACGTGAGAAACCAGCGACATGACGTACCACCTCGAATGATGGAATAAGCGACCAAGCCCGGGCCGTGCCAATCGATTCTAGTGCGCGTCAACCGAAGCTTCACGCGCATTCCGGGCCACCTTTTCCGATCGTTTTTTAACCCGATGGTTTCACGGTGACGCTCATGGGCCGACACGAGAATACGCAAACACTGCATCTAAATCACGCACCACGCGCTCGCGTGTCCAGCACGCGGAAAATGCGTGCTGCTCGAAGCGCTTACCCGCGCTGCCGGCGTGCTTCATACAAACACACGCCGCTGGCAACGGAGACGTTCAGGCTTTCCACTGCGCCGTGCATGGGAATGCGCAGCAGTTGATCGCAGGTCTTGCGCGTCAGTTGCCGCAAGCCGCTGCCCTCGGCACCCAGCACCAGCGCCAGCGCGCCTTTCAGGTCGGCGGCGTAGAGCGTGGCGTCGGCATCGTCGCTGGCGCCGGCGATCCAGATGGCGCGCTCCTTCAGTTCGCCCAGCGTGCGCGCCAGATTGGTCACCATGAAATACGGCACGGTGTCGGCCGCGCCGCTGGCCGCCTTGGCGGCGACAGCGTTGATGCCCGCGGCGCGGTCGCGTGGCGCGATCACGGCGTGCGCGCCAGCGCCGTCGGCCGCACGCAGGCAAGCGCCCAGATTGTGCGGGTCGGTCACGCCGTCCAGCACCAGCAGCAGCGGCGGCTCGATCAAGCCGTCCAGCAAGTCGTCGAGCGAATGCTCCATCGGCCTGGGCTGCACGCGCGCCACCACGCCTTGGTGGCGTTGCGAGCCGGCCAGATGCGAGAGCCGGGCCGCGTCGGCCTGGATCGGCCGCACGCCAGCCAACTGGGCGCGCGCCAGGAACTGGCGCATGCGCGCATCGTGGCGCGCCGGGTCCACGTACAGTTCGACGATGGATTGCGGCGCGATTTTCAGGCGCACGTCCAACGCGTGGAAACCGAAAAGGACCTGGAGTGACGGCATGGGGCCGATTATCGACTCGGCCCATGTCCGCGCCCCTCTTGCGCTCCGTGGCGCGGCGCCTGCGCAAGGGCGAAAGACGTTCGGTATCCGCGTTCCGCGCCATCGGCGTGCGGCGGCGGTTTCCGGATCGAAGCCGCGGTTGGCGAAAATGTCCCGATGAACTCCCGAACCATCGCGCGCTGACCGTGCTAGACCCCCAAGCTTCCACACCCCGATCTGGCAAGGCGACACGGGCCGCCAGTCCACCCCTCGACATCAACGTGCGCCGCGTGGCGGCCACGGACGCGTTGCAGCGGTTGGATGGGTTCGACGCCGTGATCGACACGCGCAGCGAAAGCGAATACGCACTCGACCATCTCCCGGGCGCGCTGAATTGGCCCAGCCTGCGCGATGCCGAACGCGCCCGCGTTGGCACGCTGTACGCGCAAGTGAGCCCGTTCGACGCACGCAAACTGGGCGCCGCCCTGGTGGCACGCAACGTGGCGCAATTCATCGAACAGGAACTGGCGGACACGCCGCGCACCTGGCGGCCGCTGCTCTATTGCTGGCGCGGCGGCCAGCGCAGCCGCTCGTTCGCGCACATCCTGGGTCAGATCGGCTTCCGCGTGCAGGTGGTCGAGGGCGGCTACAAGGCGCTGCGTGCCGCGCTGCTGGCCGATCTCCCCGAACAGGCGACGCGCCTCAGCTATCGCGTGTTGTGCGGGCCTACCGGCTCCGGCAAGACGAGGCTCCTCGGTGCGCTGGCGCAGGCCGGCGGGCAAACACTCGACCTGGAAGCGCTGGCGTGTCACCGTGCGTCGGTGCTGGGCTCCATTCCTGGCCAGCCGCAGCCGACGCAAAAGCACTTTGAAATGCAGCTCTGGGACACGCTGCGCAAGCTGGACCCCACACGCCCCGTTTTCGCCGAAGCCGAAAGCAAGAAGGTGGGTGACCTGACGTTGCCGGAAGCGCTGATCCAAACCCTGCGCGCCAGTCCCTGTTTACGGGTCGATCTGGCCGACCGGGAACGCGTGGCATTGCTGATGGAAGATTACCCGCAGTTCGTGAACGACCCTGAGTTGTTCTGCGAACGCCTGGATGCCTTGGTCAGTTTGCTCGGTCATGCCATGATCGGGCGCTGGCAAGAGCTGGCGCGCGACGGGCAGACCGCCCAAGTGGTGCAGGAATTGCTGGAACAGCATTACGACCCCGGTTACGCGAGTTCCACTCGGCGCAATTTCAGCCACTTTGCCGATGCGCGCGTGATCACGCTCGCGGACCGGGGCGCCGCAGCTTTGGCGCGTGCAGCCAGGGACATCCTGGCGCACGCCAGCGGCGCAGCGGATTCCCTTGCTGCGCCACCCGGCCGCTGACGGCGACCGCGATTCGGTTCAACGCGGCAACGCGCGCGCCAGCGCCTGCGCCAGGTCGGCCTGCAAATCCGCCTCGGCTTCCAGCCCGGCGACCAGCCGCACCACGGTGCCATGCCGGATGTGTTCGGGCCAGCCGCGGCGCATGCTGGCCAGATCGTAGGGAACCACCAGACTCTCCGGGCCGCCCCAGCTATAGCCCAGCTTGAAGAACTGCAGCGCATCGCAGAACGCGTCCACCTGCGCGGACGGGTAGCGTGCATCGACCACCACGCTGAAAATGCCGGCCGCCGCGCCCTGTCCGCGCGCATCGGCCGCGCCGCACACCTGCTGCCAGTGCGCGTGCCCCGGCGCACCCGGCAGCGCCGGATGCAGCACTTGCACGAACTGGGGTTGCGCGGCACACCAGCGGGCCAGGGCGCGTGCCGTGTGGTCCTGATGGCCGTAACGCAGCGCCAGGCTCGGCAGCGAGCGCAACACGGCCTCGGCATCGTTGGCGCCGATGTTGATCCCCAGGCGCATATGGCAGAGCTGGATTTTCCGGTGCAACGCCGGATCGCGCGTCACCACGCTGCCCATGAGAACGTCACCGCCGCCGCTCGGGTACTTGGTGATGGCGTGCGCCGCCACGTCCACGGCCAGCCCTTTGCCATCCAGGTCGAACGCATCGAACGCCAAGCCCGCAGCCCACGTGGTATCCAGCGCGCACGTCACGTTCTGCCGGTGGCACAGGCGCATCTGTCCGATCAAATCGGGAAATTCCATCGTGACCGAGCCCGGCGCCTCCAGCCAAACCAATTTGGTGCGCGAGCTCATGCGCGCGGCCAAGTCGTCCACGCTCACCGGGTCGTAATACTGATGCGTCACACCCCAGCCCACCAGTTCGCCTTCGGCCAGCGCCTTGTTCGGGCCATACACGTTATCCGGCAGCAACACCTCGTCGCCCGACTTGAGCAGCGCCAGATCCACCAGCGCCAGCGCGGCCAGGCCGCTGGGCGCCAGCACGCAATGCAGCCCGCCTTCCAGCGTGGCCAGGCGTTCTTCCAGCGCGTAGGTGGTGGGCGTTCCGTGCAGGCCGTAGGTGTAGCTGGACTTGTCCGTCCACTGGCGCGAACGCAGCGCGGCCACGTTGGGAAAAATGACAGTGGACGCCTTGAACACGCCCGCTTGGGGTGCGGCGAAACCCTCAGGCGGTTGGTAGGGGTGGTGAATGAGAACGGTGGTCTTGTCAGTCATGCAGGGATGGTATTGCAGTTCCGGCACCCTACTCGGCGCGATCCAGCCACCCTGTCGCAATCAACGGTTTTTCGTACCCGCAAGACGAGAAAGCCGGCGTTCCGTTCTCAGATGCGATAGGACTGAGCACCCACGGATCCGCAATTTGCGACGTCGGGTGCGTTGACTTTGCGAGCCGATCGACGCCACTGGCAGCCGCCAGTATCCGCCGCTCAAATCGCCCACTTGGCGAGCAGCTTCTCGGGCGGCAGCGCCTCGTAGTTCTCGAACGGCTGATGAATCCACGGATTGGTGGGCAACTGCTCGGCGACGTAATCCACCGTGAAGCTCGACGAGCCCTTGGCCCAGATCACCGCCGTGCGCAGCTCGGTGATGGGCTTGTAGCTGGTGCGCAGGCGCTCCACCACGGCGTCCAGCGTGACCCCGGTATCGGCCAGGTCGTCGACCAGCAGCACCTTGCCGGCAATTTGCCCCTGGGGCGTGGTGATGTAGTGGGCAATGTCGAGATGCCCCTGGATCTTGCCGCCTTCGGAGCGGTAGCTGCTGGTCGACATGATGGCCAGAGGCACATCGAAAATTCGGCTCAGGATGTCGCCCGGCCGCATGCCGCCGCGGGCCAGGCACAGGATGGTGTCGAATTCCCAGCCTGACTGGTGGATTTTGATGGCCAGCTTTTCGATCAGGTGGTGGTAGTCGTCATAGCTCACGTACAGATGTTTGCCGTCTGGGGTCAGCATGGGGGAACGCTCCTCGGTCGACGTTCAATGAACAAATCACACGGTACCGCCGCGCGAGCACTCAGGCCGCTGCGAACGGATGGCGGATCGTGATGGTTTCCAGCCGGTCCGGCCCGGTTGAAATCAGGTGAATGGGAACGCCCGCCACTTCCTCGATGCGCTGCAAGTAACGGCGCGCGTCCTGCGGCAGCCGCGCGTAGTCGGTCACACCCGCGGTGCTTGCGCTCCAGCCCGGCAGCGTTTCGTAAATGGGCGTGCAACGGCTCACGTCCTCGGCGCCCATCGGCAACACGTCCACGCGCGCGCCGTCGATCTCGTAGCCCACGCCCAACTGCAACTCCTTCAGCCCATCGAGCACGTCCAGCTTGGTGATGCACAGGCCCGAGAGGCCGTTGACCTGGGCGCTGCGCTTCAGGAGCGCCGCATCGAACCAGCCGCAACGGCGCGGGCGGCCGGTGGTGACGCCACGCTCGGCACCGACCGTGGACAAATGGTGCCCGACCGTGCCGGGCGTCTGCCAATCGAGCTCGGTCGGGAACGGTCCGCCGCCCACGCGCGTGCAATACGCCTTGGTGATGCCGAGGATGTAATGCAGCAGCCCCGGCCCGACGCCGGCGCCCGCCGCCGCGTTGCCCGCCACGCAATTGCTCGACGTGACGTATGGATAAGTGCCGTGGTCGACGTCGAGCAACGTGCCCTGCGCGCCTTCGAACAGCAGGTTGTCGCCGCGGGCACAGGCGTCGTTGAGCTCGTGCGACACGTCGGCCACCATCGGCCGCAGAATTTCCGCCTCACGCATGGCGGTGTCGTAGACCGCCTGATAGTCCACGGCCGACGCGTGCAGGATCTGCGTGAGCACCTGGTTGTGGTAGTCGAGCAGGCGTCGCAACTGATCGGCAAAGCGCTCGGGATGGAACAGGTCCTGCACGCGCAGCGCGCGGCGCGCAATCTTGTCCTCATAGGCCGGCCCGATGCCGCGCCCGGTGGTGCCGATCTTGACCGCACCGCCTTTTTCCCGGTAAGCCTCGCGCGCCACGTCCAGCGCGGCGTGGAACGGCAGGATCAGCGGACATTCGGCGCTTACGCGCAGGCGCGACCGCACTTCCACACCCGCCTTTTCGAGTTGCGTGATCTCCTCGATCAGCTTGGTGGTGGACAGCACCACGCCGTTGCCGATGTAGCACGTCACGCCCGGGTGCATGATGCCGCTCGGCACCAGATGCAGCGCGGTCGTCACGCCGCCGATCACCAGCGTGTGACCGGCGTTGTGCCCGCCCTGAAAGCGCACCACGCCTTTCGCGCTTTCGCTCAACCAATCGACCAGCTTGCCCTTGCCCTCGTCGCCCCATTGGGTGCCGACCACGACCACATTGCGTCCCGTTGCCACCTGTACTGCTCCCGTTAACTTCAACGTCAAATCCAACTCGCGATCGAACTTGCCCCGCGATCGCCCGGCACCGATCCCGCCTGCGCGTAATCGCTGTTGCGACTACCGTCAACCGCCCGGTTTCACGTGGCCGGTTCCAGCGCCACCACGTCCCAATGCGCGCCCGATCCGACCAGTTCGCGATCGAAATCGTATTCACCCGCGCCGCGCACTTCGTCGGCATCCATGCGCACCACGGTCTCGCCCCGCCGCCGCAATGCCGCAATGGCGTCGTTGAGCGCGGGCGCATCGGCCCAGGGTGCACGGATGGCGGCGCGGCGCGGCGTGGGCCGCAGAACGCCCGCCAGATACTTGAGATCCAACGTAAAGCCCGCAGCCGGCCGGCCGCCGTCCTGCTGTCCGCCAAACGCCGCGCCCACGCCGTCGTAGCGGCCACCGCGCAACAGCGCGTTGCCCACGCCTGCCGCATAGACCGCAAAGCGCGGGCCGGTGTAGTAATCCCAGCCGCGCGCATCCGCCAGGTCGAACGTGACACGGATGCCGCCTCCGCCCAGATGGCGCGAGAGCCATTGCAAATCATCGAGCGCGACCGAGACCCCTGCGACCTCGCCCAGCTTCTTGCGCGCGGCGTCAAGCACTTCGGCGCCGCCGTACAAGTCGACCAGCGCCATCAGGTGTTCGACTATCGACTTGCCGAGTCCGGTGCACGCCGCGTGCAGCGCCACCGCATCCTTCACCACCAAAGCGCGATGAATGGCCGCGCGCCGGACCTCGCCGGGGTCCACCTCGGCCAGCAAGGCCGAGACGATGCGCGCGTCAGCCAGATCGACCACGCATTCGGTCACGCCGGCAGCACGCAGGCAATCCAGCGCCAGCTTGAGAACCTCGAGATCGGCGCGGCGCCCTTTCTCGCCGTAGATCTCGGCACCCAATTGCAGCAGCTCGCGCGTGGCCTGGGCGCGTTCCGGCCGGGTGTGCAGCACCGGCCCGCAATAGCACAGCCGGGTGACGCCGGGACGCCTGAGAAAGTGGGTGTCGATGCGCGCGACCTGGGGCGTGGTGTCGGCCCGCACGCCAAGCGTTCGCCCGGAGAGTTGATCGACCAGCTTGAACGTCTGCAGCCCCAGCGCCTCGCCGGTGCCGGTCAGCAGCGATTCCAGATGCTCGACCAACGGCGGAATGACGAGCTCGTAACCGTAGCCACGTGCCGTGTCGAGCAGGCGTGTGCGCAATTCTTCGATATGGCGCGCCTCGGGCGGCAGAACGTCGGCAATGTAGTCCGGCAGGAGCCAAGGGGACATGGGATGAAGCGCGCGAACTCGTGGGAAAGGGACGATTCTACTCAGCGACCCGCGATCGCCCGTCGGCATGCAGGTCAGGGATTGCTCAAGTCGCCAACCAGAGAAGAAGGAGTCCCAGCGCGGCGCTGACGAGGCCGTAGAAGCGGATTTGCCCGTCCTTCAAACTGAGGAGTTGCGCCATCACGCGGCGCCACGCAGCCGGCACGAGCAGCGGCAGTGCACCTTCCAGGATCAACGCCGCACCGAATGCGGCCCAAAGCAGATCACTCATGGCATCGAGAAAGTCAGCCCGGCCGCGCCCTTCGGACGTGCCATTGATACGCCTGCCCAAGGTCGAGGTGCGCCGTCAGCACGTCCCGTGGATCCAGCGCAGGCGCGCGGTCGATCTCAAGCGCGAAAAACGAATGGCGCCAATTCAGCGCGCCGGCGCCGGTGTGAAGCCTTTGCGGAAATCATTGAAGAACTGCGACGAGGCCGGATCAACCACCAGGAAGTCGCCTTTTTTCCCGATGCTTTCCTTGTATGCCCCCAAGCTGCGGTAGAACTCGGCGAACTGCGGATCCTGATTGAACGCATCGGCGTAAATCTGATTCGCTTGCGCGTCCCCTTTCCCACGGACCTCCTGCGCCGCCCGATAGGCATCCGCCACGATCACTTCGCGCTGGCGATCGGCATCTGCGCGAATCTTTTCGCCATCGGCCACCCCGGTCGAACGCAGTTCGTTCGCCACGCGCTGGCGCTCGGCCTGCATGCGCTTGTAAACCGACTCGGTAATCGATGCGACGTAATCGGCGCGCGTGATGCGCACGTCGACCACTTCAATACCCCACGGCTTGCTGCCATTGATGGCCTTGGTGACGTCGCTTTTCACGTCCGCCATGAGCGAATCACGCTGCCGCGCGATGATTTCGCCCACGGTTCGGCGATTGATTTCGTCCTGCACGGCGTTGCGCATCACGCGATCGAGCTGTTGTGCCCCGGCGTCGCTGTCCAGGCCGACGTTGCGGATGTATTCCAGCGGGTCGGTAATGTGCCAGCGCACGAACCACTCGATCACGATGCGCTGCTTCTCCGCCGTCAGGAGCGGCTCGATATCGCGGCTTTCCAGCGTGAGCAGCCGCTTGTCGAGATAGGTCACGTTCTGGAATGGCGGCGGGAACTTGAAATACAGCCCCGGCTGCGTGATCACGCGTTGCACTTCGCCAAACTGATTGACGACGCCGAACTGGCGCTGGTCCACCACGAACATGGTGGAATTCAGGATCGCCAGAAGGATGACGATCGTCGCTCCGATAAATCCAATTCTGTTCATTGCAGTCGCTGCTTTCAATCAACGAAAGTCGCTAAAGCGGGTGCGCGAGTCGGAGCGGCTGCGGCCGCTGCCGGCGGTGCTGTCGGTGTCGGTCGTCGGCTTGGTCGGCACCGAACTGGGCGTTGCCGGCGTCTCGGTGTCGGGCTTGGTCGATTTGGCGCTGCCCGCGCCTTCGCCTGCGGCGGCCATCAGCTTGTCGAGCGGCAGGTACAGCAAATTGCCGCCGGCCCGGCTGTCGATGATGATCTTGTTTACGCCGCTGTAGATGTTCTGCATGGCGTCGATGTACATGCGGTCACGCGTGACCTTGGGCGCCTTTTCATACTGGGGCAGGATCGACAGGAAGCGCTGCGAATCACCTTGCGCCTGTGCCACCACCCGCGCCCGATAGCCTTCTGCCTCTTGCGTGAGGCGTGCGGCGGTTCCCTTGGCGCGCGGCACCACGTTGTTGGCGTACGCCTGTGCCTCGTTCTTGGTGCGTTCGGCCTCCTGACCCGCCTTGAGCACGTCGTCAAATGCATCCTGCACTTGTTCCGGAGGCCGCGTACCGCCCTGCTGCATGTTGACGGCCACCACGTCGATGCCGACCTTGTAGCGGTCCAGAATCGACTGCATCAAATTGCGAATGCGCGGCGCAATCTGGTCGCGCCCTTCGGCCAAGGCGGTGTCCATCGTCATCTTGCCGACCACTTCGCGCACCGCGCTTTCGGCCACCTGAACCACAGCGGTGTCGGGATCCTTGGTGTCGAACAGGTAATCGCGCGCGTTGTTGAGCCGATACTGCACCGAAAACTTGGCTTCGATGATGTTTTCGTCTTCGGTCAACATGCCCGATTCGCGCAGGCCGGTGTTCTTGATCACGCTGTCACCCCCCACGTCGACGGATCGGATCTGCGAGAAATGCACGATCTCGTCGCGCTGTATCGGATAGGGCATGCGCCAGTTCAAGCCGGGGGTGCGGACACCATCGAACTTGCCGAACGTGGTGACCACGGCGCGATCGCCTTCGCGCACCATGAAGAAGCCCGACGCCAGCCACAGCGCAATGACCGCGGCCACGACCAGTGCAATGATCCTGGGCGCGTTTTTCATGTCGGGATAAAACCCGCCATGACCGCCGCCGCCACCGACCGGACCTCCGCCGCCGCGCCTGCTGCCGCGGTTCTGCCCCAGCAGGCGGCCGAGCTTGCGGTTGAAATCGCGCCACAGTTCGTCCAGGTCGGGAGGCCCCTGATGCGAGCCCGAAGGTTGCGTTGGTGTCGGATTTTGCGGGCGCTGCTCGGGCTCCGAGGGCTTTGCGTCCGGCGGCTCCCCGGCGCCGTCCGGGCGATCGTTCTGCTCCAGATGCCAATCACCCAGTCCCGTGGCCGATGCAGGGGCACCCCTCAGTCGCCGCGACCAGTTAAAGCGGTTCATCATTCGTTCGATTCTCAACACTGCAAGCGCCGATTGTGCCCAAACTCAGGCGGCGCCTTCGAAACCCGCCTCGGGATGGACCGGGTCCGCGCGGGGTGATGTGGCACGCGCGGCCAAGGCCGCACGCAGAAGCGGCACGCCCTCGCCCGTAATCGCGCTCAGGAATACGCGCGGCACCACGCGGCGCTCCAATTCGACCTGGTCCTGAAGAAGCCGTGGCCGGCGCGCCTCCGGTAACGTGTCCAGCTTGTTGAACACCAGTATTTGTGGGATGTCCGCTGCACCAATCTCGCCCAGAACCCGCATCACTTCCTGGGTTTGCTGCGACCACTGGGTGCTGGCTGCATCGACCACGTGCAGCAGCAAGTCCGCATCCACGGCCTCTTGCAGCGTCGCCTCGAACGCCTGCACCAGCGTGTGCGGCAAATCGCGGATGAATCCGACGGTGTCCGACAACGCCACCGAACGTTCGGCCGATTCCAGGTAAAGCTGCCGGGTGGTCGTATCGAGCGTGGCAAACAACTGATCCGCGGTGTAAGTCCCGGCCTTGACCAGTGCATTGAACAGCGTGGATTTGCCGGCGTTGGTGTAGCCCACCAGCGCCACACGGAAAACGCCGCGGCGCAAGCGCTGCTGGCGCTGCGTTTGGTGCTGGCGCTTGACCTTGACCAAGCGCTGCTTGGTGCGCTTGATCGCGTCGCCGATCATGCGACGGTCGAGTTCGATCTGGGTCTCGCCGGGTCCGCCGCGCATGCCGATGCCGCCGCTTTGCCGTTCGAGGTGCGACCAGCGGCGCACCAGGCGCGTGCTGAGGTATTGCAGGCGCGCCAATTCAACCTGAAGCTTGCCCTCGTGGCTGCGCGCGCGTTGCGCAAAAATCTGCAGGATCAGGAAGACGCGGTCGTTCACCGGCAGGCCGATCTCGCGCTCCAGGTTGCGCTGCTGAACCGGCGAAAGCGCCTGGTCGAACAGCACTTCACTCGCGCCCTTGTCCAGCGCCAGCGCCTTGATCTCGTCGACTTTGCCGCGACCCACGAAAAACGCCGCGTCGGGCGCCTTGCGCTTGCAGGTCAAGCGAACCACCGGCCGCAGTCCTGCGGTCAGCGCAAGTTGCGCCAGTTCGTCCAGCTCGTGGTCGAACGTGGGCTGCGCAAAATCGACGCCAACCAGAACGGTTGCCGGCGTCAGCACCTGTGCCGCTGCGTGCAATGAAGAATTCAAAGATGTCGCGCTTGCGACCCGGCAGCCGGCGCTGACGCGCGAGCCACGCCAGATCGGCCGCGCGGCGCCCGCAACGCCATTACTCGGCTTCCGCTTCAGGCGCAGGCTCGCCCGCAAGCGCCGCGAAATTCACCGGTCGTCCAGGGACGACCGTCGAGATCGCATGCTTGTAGACCATTTGCGTCACGGTATTGCGCAACAGCACGACGTACTGATCGAACGACTCGACCTGTCCCTGGAGCTTGATGCCATTGACCAGATAAATCGACACCGGAATGTGTTCACGCCGCAGCGTGTTCAAAAACGGGTCTTGTAGAAGCTGCCCTTTGTTGCTCACGATATTCTCCGTGTTCGAGTGAGAGAAGAAGAGATGAAGCCGTCCGCGTATCTCGGGGCAACCCGCAGGTTTGCAAGAGATTGCACCGAAATCGGTGGAGACGGAAATCGCACCACTCGTTGATCGGCGACGCCGCCGAATCGTTCCGCTCGCAGTGCCCGGCTGAGTCCCGTCACGATGGTCGGCCTCGCAAATCCAGGACTGGATGGATCCCCCAAAAAACAAAAGCGCCAGTCGCAGAAACCGGCGCCCATTCTTGATTTCATTGGCTCCTCGACCAGGGCTCGAACCTGGGACCCACGGATTAACAGTCCGTTGCTCTACCGACTGAGCTATCGAGGAATGAGCCGCGGATTATAGCGGGTGCGCTGCTGTCGACGGCCATCAGCGACCCTCGGACGGCAGCACGGAGACGACCTCCGCGGCAGGATCGAGATCGAACACGGCCATGCTTTCCACGTGCGAGGTATGTGGGAACATGTTGACCACGCCCGCGGCCGCGCAGCGGTAGCCGGCGCGATGCACCAGCAACCCCGCATCCCGCGCCAGCGTGGCCGGGTTGCAGCTTACGTAGACGATGCGCTTGGGCGGCTGCCATGACGAATCGACGGCCGCCGCCACCTCACTGCCCTGCCCGCCTTGCCGCGCGCGCAAATCGGCCAGTGCCTTGACCAGCGCGAATGCGCCTTCGCGCGGCGGGTCGATCAGCCAGCGGACGGCAGTGCCGTCGCGCAGCAATTGTTCCGGCGTCATTTCAAACAGATTGCGCACGGCAAACGTGCAGTCGGCCAATGGTTCGCGGCGCCCCGCGACATTCTGGTTAGCTTCGTAGTTCTGACGCGCTCGCGCCACCAGCGCCGCACTGCCTTCGATCCCGAACACTTCGCCGGCACGCGTGGCCATGGGCAGACTGAAGTTACCGATGCCGCAGAACCAGTCGATCACGCGCTCCTGGCGCGTGGCTTCCAAAAGGCGCATAGCGCGCGCCACCAACACTCGGTTGATGGCGGCGTTGACCTGAGTGAAATCGGTGGGCCGAAAACGCAGCGTCACGCCGAATTCGGGCAAGGTGTAGGACAGGCTGTCATCGCCCGGCACCAGCGGATGGGCGCTGTCGGGGCCGCTGGGCTGCAGCCACCAATGCACGTCGTGCGCGCGGCCGAAATCGAGCAGCTTCTGCCGGTCACCCCCGGATAACGGCTCCAGATGGCGCAGCACCAGCGCCGCCGTGTCCTCGCCGCAGGCCAGCTCGATTTGCGGACAGGTGTTGCGCGCGTCCATGCTGCCGATCAGCGCGCGCAGCGGCAGCAGCATGGCGCTGACCTTGGCTGGCAGGATGGAGCACTCGCGCATGTCGGCCACGTAGCGGCTGTTGCGTTCGTGGAAACCCACCAGCACCGTGCCTTTTTTCAGAACATTGCGCACCGACAGGCGCGCGCGCAAGCGGTAGTTCCACGTTGGGCCATGGATCGGCCGCAGGATCATGTCCGGCTTGACTTTGCCGAGGTGCCAGAGCTGGTCTTCGAGCGCACGCTGCTTCACTGCCACTTGCGCAGCCGCGTCCAGGTGCTGCAGTGTGCAGCCGCCACAAGCGCCGGCATGCAGGCCAAAGTGCGGGCAGCGCGGCTCGACCCGCTGGCTGGACGCCTGCCCCAACTCCTCGATGCGCGCGGCTTCCCAGTTGTTTTTCTTGCGGTAGACGTTCGCGGTAACGCACTCGCCCAGCAAGGCGCCTTCGATGAAGACGACCTTGCCGTCGGCTCGCCGCGCCACGCCCTTGTCCATGTCCATGGCGGCAACTTGCAGCCATTCCGCACTGGGGCGCGCGGTCGGTGTGTCCGCCGCAAGGGAATCGTCAGCAGCCATGGGGATGGATAGTGTCAACCAACAGGAAATGCACGCCGTTGCAATGCACGACGCATGACCAAGACGGCCTGCCCGCCATCATGAACGGCACCCGGCCATCAAGCAGGCGCCCAGCTCAAATCACGCCTCAGCGCGGGGGCAAATAGCTGAGCGGATCGACCGGTTTGCCCGAGCGGCGAACCTCGAAGTGGAGCTTTACGCGATCAGCGTCGCTGGAGCCCATTTCCGCGATCTTCTGGCCTTTCTTGACTTCCTGGTCCTCTTTCACGAGCAGCTTCTGGTTGTGCGCATAAGCCGTCAGGAACGTGTCGTTGTGCTTGATGATGACCAGGTTGCCGTAGCCGCGCACGCCCGATCCCACATAGATCACGCGCCCGCCGGCTGCCGCCACCACCGGTTCGCCCGCCTTGCCGGCAATATCGATGCCTTTGTTGGTCGCGCCGTCGAATTTGGTGATGACCTGGCCTTGCGCCGGCCAGATCAACTGGATGCTGCTTGCCGCAGCGCCAGCCACCGGCGCCGGTTCGGGCTGGGATGCCGGCGCTGCAGCGGCCACGCCCGGCGTCGTTTGAACCGCTACCGGTGCGCCCGTCGGCGCACCACCCTCCGGCGGCACGACGCGCAGCACTTGCCCAACCTCGATCACGTTCGGATTGCTCAGGTTGTTCCAGGCAACGATGTTGTGCCACGACTGGCCGTTGTTGCTGGCAATCCGGTAGAGCGTATCACCGGGTTGCACCGTGTAATAGCCCGGTTTCCCGGCGTTTTCGGCACCCGGCAGCGTGGCCGGATTGACTTGGCCCGCGGACGCGGAGCCGACCACGCCACTGTCGCTCACGGGTGCGCGGTGGGTTGACGTGGTGGAACAACCCGCCACCAGCAATGCCGCCAAAACGATGCCGAACCCAGTCGTGCGAAGCGAAAACTGCATGAATTCTTTCCTGAGAGAGCCCCTGATCAGGCCTTGCCGGATTTTAAAGGGACAAAGTTGACGGTTTCGAGGGCGCGCCGCGCGATTCCAGCACGTGACTTGTCGACCACCATCAGCACCTGTTCCGTGCCGCTCGACACGGGCGCCACGATGCGGCCACCATAGGCCAGTTGATCGATCCAGGCTTCCGGCACCTGCTCGCCGCCCGCGGCGGCAATGATGGCGGCATACGGCGCGCCGTCCGGATAGCCCTTCATGCCGTCGCCAAAGATGAGACGCACGTTGGCCACCCGCAGCGGCCGCAAATTGATGCGGGCGCGCTCATGCAGCGCGCGCAGGCGCTCGATGCTGTAGACCTCGCTGGCCACCTGCGCCAGCACCAGCGCTTGGTAACCGCAACCGGTGCCGATATCCAGCACGCGGCCAACCCGGCCGGTGGCATCGCGCGGCAAACCCCGGATCAGCAACTCGACCATGCGCGCGATCACGCCCGGCTTGGAAATCGTCTGGCCAAGGCCGATCGGCAAGGCCGTGTCTTCGTAGGCCTGCGACGCCAGCGCCGTATCGACGAACTGGCGCCGATCCACCGCTCCGAAAGCGCGCAGCACCTGCGCATCCTTGATCCCCTGGACCGCCAGCAGCTCGACCATGCGCGCCCGCGCCGGGATCGGGTCTTGGTCGATATCGGGCTTGGCGAGGTCGTGGCGCCCGCCGGCGCCCTGCCATTTGGTCGGCACCCCGCTTGCCCGTGCCGCTGCTTTGCGCGCAGTCACCGGAACAAGCGGCGCACGGCTGGAATTGATGTGCGCCGGGAAATGCGGCCGCTTCGGCGCTTGGGCCATCAACCCGCCGCGCTGGTCAGGATGCGGCCGAGTCCCTGCGACCAGTAGGTCAGCGCGCCATGGTCGGTCAAATCGATGGTCAACGGCGTAAGCGCCAGGTGGCCGTTGGCCGTGGCGTGGAAATCCGTGCCCTCGCTCGCATCCAGCGCCGCGCCGGCGCCGCCAATCCAGTACATGGTCTCGCCGCGCGGGCTTTGCATGGTGATGGCCTTCTGCGCCGAATGACGGCGCCCCAGTCGGCACACCTTCGGCGGTTTCAACTCGGCTTCGGGCAAATTCGGGATGTTGACGTTGAGCAGCCATGGCTTGCCCGCTTCCGCCCCGAAAGAGCCGATGCGCCGCACCAGATCCGAACCGACGCGGGCAGCGTCGTCCAGATAGCCCCAGCCTTTTTCCACTTGCGAGAAAGCGATGGCTGGAATGCCGAACAGATAGCCTTCCATGGCGGCGCCCACGGTGCCGGAATACACCGTGTCGTCGCCCATGTTGGCGCCGTTGTTGATACCGGAAACCACCAGATCGGGTTGATACCCGAGCAACCCAGTGAGCGCGATGTGCACGCAATCGGCCGGCGTACCGTTGACATAGCGGAAGCCGTTGGCGGCGCGGCGCACGTACAGCGGCGAATCGAGCGTGAGCGCGTTGGAGCGCGCGCTGTTGTTGTGCTCCGGCGCGATCACCTCCACCTCGGCGAACGCCGCCAGTGCGTCATGCAGCGCCACGATGCCGGGGGCCTGGAAACCGTCGTCGTTGCAAAGGAGGATTTTCATGGAGGGACCGCAGAAGCGAGGCCAATTGTAGGCAAGTCGAATCGCCCTCTGACGCCCATCCGATTCGAGCGCCGACGGCGTCGAGCGGCGCGCAATAATGCCTCTTGTGCCACTGCGGTGCGGCGATTCCGCACCGTGTTGCCGCACTCGCGACGGCACACCCGTTGCCGCCCACTCTCACCATTGATCAAAGGATTCGCCATGCACGCCTGGCTATGTGAACAAACCACCGGAGTCGACGACCTGGCCTGGAAAGAACTGCCGACGCCCGAGCCCGGGCCCAAGGACGTGCGCATCCGCGTGCAGGCCGCGAGCCTCAATTTCCCCGATGTGCTGATCGTCCAGGGCAAGTACCAGACCAAGCCCGAGCTGCCGTTCGTGCCGGGCGCCGAATTTGCTGGCCTGGTCGAGGCCGTCGGCACCGACGTGAAACATCTGCACGTCGGCCAAAAAGTGGCTTGCGTGGGCGCCACCGGCGGTTTCGCCACGCACGCCATCGCGCCGGCCGCCCTGTGCGTGCCGCTGCCCGAGAGCTTTCCAGCGACCGAAGCGGCCGCGTTCACGATGATTTACGGCACCAGCCACCATGCCTTGCTCGATCGCGGTCAATTGAAAGCCGGCGAGACACTGCTGGTGCTGGGTGCCGCCGGCGGCGTCGGCACCGCGGCCGTGCAGATCGGCAAGGCGGTGGGCGCGACCGTGATTGCGGCGGCGTCCACGGACGAAAAGTGCGCCTACTGCACGCAGCAGGGCGCAGACCACACCATCAACTACAGCCGCGAGGACTTGCGCGATCGCTTGAAGGAAATCACCCACGGCGCCGGGCCTGACGTGATTTACGACCCGGTGGGCGGCCCATACACCGAGCCGGCGTTCCGCTCCATTGCCTGGCGTGGGCGCTTGCTGGTGATCGGCTTTGCCGCGGGCGAGATCCCGGCGCTGCGCCTCAATCTGGCGCTCGTGAAGGGCGCGAGCATCGTGGGCGTGTTCTGGGGCCGCTTTGCACAAAGCGAGCCCAAGGCCAACGCCGCCATGATGGAAGAGCTGGTGCGCTGGCACGCCGCCGGAAAAATTAAGCCGCGCCTGGACCGGACAATGCCCATGAGTGGGTTGAAAGCCGCCTACGCCGCCATGACGTTGCGCACCATCAAGGGCAAGCTGGTGCTGGTCAATCCGGATTGACGGGCCGCAACGGGCCAGCAGCGGCCTTGAAAGCTGCTGCCCTCCGGGGGCCGCAGCGGACACCGCCCTTTGTTTTCGGCGCAGCGGCCTTACATGGATTCCATGGCTCCGCGCCCATGCGTGCGCAGGGTCGAAAGGACGAGGTGAGACGATGACGACCACAGTACCCAGCAAGAACGTTTTCATCAAACGCGCGTACACGCCGGCTGCGCCGGACGACGGCGTGCGCATCCTGATCGACCGCCTGTGGCCGCGCGGCATCAAGAAGGAGGCCCTGGCGCTTTCAGAGTGGGAAAAGGAGCTGGCGCCGAGCAACGAATTGCGCCAATGGTTTGGTCACGAACCCGCCAAGTGGGAGGAGTTCCGGCGCCGCTATGCCGCCGAACTGCGCGACCACGGCAAGGAAGCGTTCAAGACGCTGCACGCCAAGGCGCAAGCCGGTGTCGTCACCCTCGTTTTCGGCGCACACAACGAGCTGCAAAACAACGCCGTGGCGATGCGCGAATTTCTGCTCAACCCGAAAGGGCTGGACGCCACGTATTGATCCGGCACGGCCAACTGACAAAGGAATCAATCCACCATGGACCATAAACCGATGTTTCCACCTCCCAGCGCGGAATCCGCGCGCAAGCGGCGCGAGCTGGCGCCCAAGCCATTGGAGGCGTTCAAGGCCTTCAGCGCCGCCGTATTTGCTGACGGCGCGCTGCCAGTCAAGACCAAGCAACTGATCGCCGTCGCGGTCGCGCACACCACGCAATGCCCGTATTGCATCCGCGGCCACACCGAAGGCGCGCTAAAGGCCGGCGCCACGGAAGCTGAAATCATGGAAGCGATCTGGGTCGCCGCCGAGATGCGCGCGGGCGGCGCCTACGCGCACTCGAACCTGGCGCTGGAAGTCATGGCGGACCAAGAAGCCAAAGCCGCTACAACCAAATAGCGACAACCAAGGTGTGCTCGCCGCCGTGCCCGCAGAAACGCGGAGGACGGCGTAGCGATGCGCCAGTGCATTCAGCCGATCCGCTCGATCCGCTCCGGCTTGAATCCAAGCCGGAGCTTCTTGCCCTTGCGCGCGCGCGCAGCGCGCAGACCGCTGATGGCCGCACCGTCCAGTTCGCGCGTGCGCAACGCACCGCTGCGATCGAGTCCCGAAATGCGCACCCGGTTCGTGCAAGCTGCGGCGCCCACCAGTTCGTCCTTGTCGTCCAGGCTCATCAGCTTCAAGCCGCGGCCGCCGTTGCCCATGCGCCGGAGCTCCGCCAGATCGAAGCACAGCGCGTGGCCTTGGACTGACAGGCAAACGACCTGAGTCGCAGGCACGGCCGATCCCACAGCGCCGCCATCCACCCGTGATGGCCGACAAACCGATTCACCCTTTTCCACGCTCAGGAACGTTTTGCCCGCCTTGAGGCGCGACGCCATGTCACCCGCCTGCGCAATGAAGCCATAGCCGCCTGAACCGGACAGCAGCAACGTGACATCCGCAGGGCCGGCAAAGAAATGCGCGGCGCGGGTACCCGCTTCCAGTTCGATCAGCGTGGTGATGGGTTGCCCATCGCCGCGCCCGCCCGGCAGACTGGCAACTGGCACGCTGTAGACGCGGCCCGTGGTGCCGAGAACCAGCAGAGTATCGACGCTGCGGCACTCGAAGGTGCCGTACAGGCCATCGCCCGGCTTGAACGCAAACACCGCCGGGTCGTGTCCCTGCCCCTGGCGCACGCGCACCCAGCCCTGTTCGCTCACCACCACCGTGACCGGCTCATCGACGACGCGGACTTCGGTCGTGGTCTTCTCCTCGGCCTGGATCAAGGTGCGGCGCGGATCGGCGTAGTCCTTGGCGTCAGCCTTGATTTCGCTCACCATCAGGTCGCGTAACGCGCGCTCGTCGCCCAGGATGCGTTCCAGTTCGCTCTGCCGGGTGCGCAACTCGGCCAGTTCCTGCCCGATCTTGATGGCTTCCAACCGCGCCAGCTGGCGCAAGCGCAGGTCGAGGATATCGTCGGCCTGCCGTTCGCTCAAACGGAAACGCGCAATCAACGCGGCCTTGGGCTCGTCGCTGGTGCGGATGATCGCAATCACTTCGTCGATGTTCAGCAGGACCAGCTCGCGCCCTTCCAGGATGTGGATGCGATCCAACACCTTCTCCAGCCGATGGCGGCTGCGGCGCAGCACTGTGACTTGGCGGAACGCAATCCACTCCTGCAGCAACTGGCGCAGGTTTTTCTGCACCGGCTTGCCGTCCAGCCCCACGCCCGTGAGGTTGATCGGCGCCGACGTTTCCAGGCTGGTGTGCGCGAGCAGCGTGTTGATCAGCTCCTCCTGGCTCACCGCGCGGCTCTTGGGCTCGAACACGATGCGCACGGCCGCGTCCTTGCTCGACTCGTCACGCACGCCGTCCAACACCGATAGCACCGAAGCTTTCAACTGCAACTGGTCCTGTGTGAGCGCTTTCTTGCCCGGCCTGACCTTGGGGTTGGTGGCTTCCTCGATCTGCTCCAGCACGCTGTGCGCCGAAGCGCCGGGCGGCAATTCGGTCACCACCAGTTGCCACTGTCCGCGCGCGAGGTCCTCGATCTTCCAGCGCGCCCGCACGCGCAGCGTGCCGCGGCCCTGGTCGTAGGCGTGCGCGATGTCGTCCGCCGAGCTGATGATCTGGCCGCCGCCGGGGTAATCCGGACCCGGCAGCAGCGCCAGCAGTTCACCTTCAGGTAAATCGGGCTTCTTGATCAGCGCGATACACGCGTGCGCCACTTCGCCCAGGTTGTGACTGGGAATCTCGGTCGCCAGCCCCACGGCGATACCGCTGGCGCCATTCAGCAGCGAAAACGGCAAGCGCGCCGGCAACTGCCGCGGCTCCTCGGTGCTGCCGTCGTAATTGGCCACGAAATCGACCGTGCCCTCGTCGATTTCATCCAGCAGCAGATGCGTGATCTTGGCCAGCCGCGCTTCGGTGTAGCGCATGGCCGCCGCGCCGTCGCCGTCCAGACTGCCGAAGTTGCCGTGCCCATCGACCAGCGGATAGCGCTGGCTGAAGCCTTGCGCCATGCGCACCAGCGCATCGTACGCCGCCTGGTCGCCGTGCGGGTGGAAGCGGCCGAGCACGTCGCCCACCACACGCGCGCTTTTCACCGGCTTGGCAGGCACGTTCCCGTGCGCGCCGCCCCAGTCCAACCCCATGCGCTGCATGGCGTACAGGATGCGGCGCTGCACCGGCTTCTGGCCGTCGGCCACGTCGGGCAGCGCGCGGCCCTTGACCACGCTGAGCGCGTATTCGAGGTAGGCGTGCTGGGCGTATTCCGCGAGCGCCAGTGCATCGCCGGGGCCGTCGCCGCCATCGCCCCCGCTGCTGCCGGAGTCGCCGCCGCGCCCACCATTTCCGGCACCGCCCGTCGGGGGCATGGCGTTCCAATTCAAATCGATCTGTTCACTCATAAATAAATCATCCAATGGGCAAACGCTGAGACTCCGCATATCGCCAACGTCCGTCGTGCCCGCATCTCACATCACAGCGCCGACTCACAGCCACGCCGCGATCCGGTCCCAACGTTTGTCTCGCACCCTCACGAAGCGACAGCACCCGCCGGACGGCCCGGCACGCGGATCGCCGATCCGCATCCGCCAAAATGATGCGCCGATGGTCACGCGACCTGCGCCAGATAGCGCGCGGGCGTGCCCATCGGAATGCCACGCCAGTCGCCCAGCGCCGGCAATCGGCGTCGCTGCGCACGCGGGTGCTTGCCCGTGCCGCGAGCGCCAGAAACGGATCGTCGTCGGCATCGCGGCAGGCGCCGTGCGCGGCGAGGGGATCACTCGGTTTCACGGAGGCGAAGACGGCACGCGCACGAATCAGCGCTGGGATCGCAGCGCGTCGCAGCGGTGTTGCGAACCGGTCGAGTGTCGCCTGCATGAGCAGGGCGTCCAGTCCCGCAATGGATCGATCGCAAACCACCAGCGCGCCCATCGTCGACGTACGGTCAAACACGTGCTTGACTCAAGTGGGTCCTACACATCGACTTCGATCTCAGCCCCATGCACTTCCATCAACTCGCGCCGGGCCGCGGCTTCGCCCTTGCCCATCAGGCGGGTCATCAGGCCCACGGTGTCTGCGAAATCCGCGCTGCCCACGTGCATCGGTTGCAAGCGGCGCGTGTCCGGGTTCAGGGTGGTGTCCCAAAGCTGCACTGCGTCCATTTCACCCAGGCCCTTGAAGCGGCTCACGCTCCATTTGCCTTCGGCGACGCCATCCTGGCGCAGCTTTTCCAGGATGGCGTCGCGCTCGCGCTCGTCCAGCGCATAGAGTTTGCTGGCCGGTTTCTTGCCGCGCGCGGGTGCGTCGATGCGAAACAGCGGCGGCCGCGCGACAAACACGTGGCCTGCTTCGATCAGCCGCGGAAAGTGGCGGAAAAAGAGCGTGAGCAGCAGCACCTGGATGTGCGCGCCATCGACGTCGGCGTCGCTCAGGATGCAAATCTTGCCGTAGCGCAGGCCGCTCAGGTCGACCGAATCGCCCGGGCCGTGCGGATCGACGCCGATGGCCACGGCGATATCGTGGATCTCGGCGTTGGAAAACAAGCGGTCACGCTCGACCTCCCACGTGTTCAGCACCTTGCCGCGCAACGGCAGGATGGCCTGCGTCTCCTTGTCACGCCCCATCTTGGCGCTGCCGCCGGCGGAATCGCCTTCGACCAGGAAGACTTCGTTGACGTCGATGTCGCGCGATTCGCAATCGGTGAGCTTGCCCGGGAGCACCGCCACGCTGGAGGACTTGCGCTTTTCGATCTTGTGGCGCGCGCGCTGGCGGTTCTGCGCTGTCTTGATGGCCAGTTCGGCAAGCTTCTTCGATTCCTCCACATGGGCGTTCAGCCACAGCTCGAACGCCGGCCGCACGCTGCCGGAGACCAACCGCACGGCGTCGCGCGAATTCAGGCGTTCCTTGATCTGCCCCTGAAACTGCGGATCGAGCACGCGCGCCGACAGCACGAAGCTGGCGCGTGAAAACACGTCTTCGGACATCAGCTTCACGCCCTTGGGCAGCAGCGCGTACAGCTCGACAAAGCCCTTGACCGCCTGGAACAGCGCTTCGCGCAGGCCGCTTTCGTGCGTGCCACCGGCCGTGGTCGGAATCAGGTTGACGAAGCTCTCGCGCACCGGCGCGCCGTCTTCGGTGAAAGCCACGGCCCATTCGGCGCCCTCGCCTTCGGCGAAATCCTCGTCGTCGCCGCCCGCGTAGCTTGAACCCTCGAACACCGGGATCATGGGCGGCGCCGGCAGTTCCTGTTCGAGATAGTCACGCAAGCCGCCGCGGTAATGCCAGCTGTGCGTGCTTTTCTTGGCTTCGTCGATCAACTGGACCGTGAGCCCCGGCAGCAGGATGGCCTTGCTGCGCAGCAGATGCAGCAGCTGCGCGATCGGCCACTGCAGCGTGTCGAAATAGTGCGCATCGGGCCAGACGCGGATCGAACAGCCGTGCTGGCGCGCGCTGCCGTCCTGCGGCGCAAGTTGCAGCGATTGCGCCACGTCGCCGCCTTCGAATGCCACGGTGGCGCGCTGGCCATCGCGCAAACTGATGACTTCCATGCGCCGGCTGAGCGCATTGGTGACTGACACGCCCACGCCATGCAGGCCGCCGGAGAAGCTGTACGCCCCTTTCACGCCCTTGTTGAACTTGCCGCCAGCGTGCAGGCGCGTGAACACCAACTCGATCACGGGCGCGTGCTCCTGCAGGTGCAGGCCAAACGGAATGCCGCGGCCATCGTCCTCGACGGTTGCCGAGCCATCGGCGTGCAAGGTCACGCTGATTTTCTTGCAGGCGCCCGCCAGCGCCTCGTCGGCCGCGTTGTCAATGACTTCCTGCAGGATGTGCAGCGGGCTGTCAGTCTGGGTGTACATCCCGGGTCGCTGCCGGACCGGCTCCAACCCTTTCAGGATGCGAATGGAATCTTCGGCGTAAGTCACGCTCGGACGTACGGATTCAGCGGTGGACATGGCGGCGCATTGTAGCGAGCAGAGGCACCCCGCACTGGCTGTATTTACAGTATTCAATCACGCCGACCCACCGGCGCCCGCTCTGCCCGCGAATCGCAGGTTCGCATCACGCGGCCCAGAATGCGTTTTCCGTTGCCCTGAACCCGCCATGCCTGATCACGCGCTGCCTTCACCCTGGATTCAACGCTTCACAGCGCTGATCGAACCGGGCGCCACCGTGCTCGATGTCGCCTGCGGGCACGGGCGACACCTGCGCTGGCTTGCGTCCCAAGGCCATCCCACCGTTGGCATAGACCGTGACGCAGAAGCGCTCGCCGACGCGCCCAGCGGCAGCAACGTGCTTCAGGCCGACATCGAAAACGGGCCGTGGCCGCTCTCGGGCCGGTGCTTTGGAGCGGTGGTCGTGACCCATTACCTGTGGCGCCCGCTGCTGCCCGCGATCCTCGCCAGCGTGGCCGAAGGCGGCGTGCTGCTTTACGAGACCTTCGCCTGCGGCCAGGAAACCGTTGGTCGTCCGAAGCGCCCGGAATTCCTGTTGCAGCCGGGAGAACTCCTGCAGCGCTGCGCCGCGCCGCAGTGGCGCGTCGTGGCTTTCGAAGATGGCTTTCTGACGGACCCCGAGCGCTTCGTCCAGCGCATTGCGGCTGTCAGAACGGCACCCGACAGCGAATCTGCAAACCCACCGAAGCGATACGTACTCGGCTGAGGGAGAGGCCCGCCCATTCCCGGCCGGTCACACTAAAATGCCACGGTTTACATATCAACCGATCTGAACCATGACTCCAATCACCGGCAGCGTGGTCGCGCTGGTCACGCCCATGCACGAGGACGGCGGCATCGACTACCCCGCGCTGCGCAAGCTGATCGACTGGCACGTCGAAGAAGGCACCGATTGCCTGAGCGTCGTCGGAACGACGGGTGAATCGCCCACGGTCACCGTGGAGGAACAGCATGAAGTCATCCGCGTATCGGTGGAACAGGTGCGCAAACACAAGCGTCATGTGCCCATCCTGGCCGGCTGCGGCGCCAACTCCACCGCCGAAGCCATCGCGCTCGCGCAACATGCCAAGGCCGTGGGCGCCGATTTCCAATTGCAGGTAGTGCCCTACTACAACAAGCCGACGCAAGAAGGCCAGTACCAGCACTTCAAGGCGATCGCCGAAGCGGTCGGTGATTTGCCCATGGTGCTGTACAACGTGCCGGGCCGGACCACGGCCGATTTGCAGCACGACACGGTGCTGCGCCTGGCGCAAATCCCGGGCATCGTCGGCATCAAGGAAGCCACCGGAAATATCGCGCGCGCGCAGTGGCTGATCCGCGACGTGCCGAAGGATTTTTCGATCTACTCGGGCGACGACCCGTCCGCCGTGGCGCTGATGCTGTGCGGCGGCAAGGGCAACGTGAGCGTGGTCGCCAACGTGGCGCCGCGCCTGATGCACGAGTTGTGCGTGGCGGCGGTCGCGGGTGACCGCGAGAAAGCCATGGAAATCCAGTTCAAGCTGATGCCGTTGAACCATTGGCTGTTCGCCGAAACCAACCCGATTCCGGTCAAGTGGGCGGTGGCCCGCATGGGTCGCTGCGGTGGCCATCTGCGCCTGCCGCTCACCCCACTGACCAAGGAATGCCAGCACGGGGTCGAGCAGGCCTTGAAAGATGCCGGCTGCCTGCCCTGAGCGTTCGCAAATCAACCCGGCACATGCCCGAAGTGCGTCACAATCGCGCGCCGGAGCGTCTGCCAACTCCATTGACTGGTTTCGTTAAAGGATCACCCAACGTGAATTCCACTTTGCGCGCAGCGCGCATGTCCCTCGGCCTGGCGCTGTTGATCTCGGCGGCGGGGTGCTCCATCCTGCAATCGGACCAGATCGATTACAAAAGCGCGGGCCAGGGCGTATCGCTCGAGGTGCCGCCCGACCTCACGCAACTGCCGAATCAAACGGCCTACAACATTCCAGGCGGCCCGGTCACGGCCAGCGGCTATGCCGCCACGCGGAAAGCGGCAGCCAGCGCCACGTCGAACGTGGCGCCGAACAAGATCGCCGACGTGCAGTACATGCGCAACGGCGATGAGCGCTGGCTGCACGTGAACCGCCCGCCCGACAAGGTCTGGGGCGAAATCCGCGATTTCTGGGTTGACAGCGGCTTCCTGCTCACGATCGACAATCCGGCCACCGGCATCATGGAAACCGATTGGGCTGAGAACCGCGCCAAGATTCCGCAGGACATCATCCGCCGCACCATCGGCAAGGTGTTCGATTCGCTCTATTCGACCGGCGAGCGTGATCGCTTCCGCACGCGCGTGGAGCAATCCGCCGACGGCGGCACCGACATCTACATCACGCACAGCGGGATGAAAGAGGTCTACACCAACCAGCAGCACGACAACACGGTGTGGGAGCCACGTCCGCGCGATACGGGCCTGGAAGCTGAATTCCTGCGCCGCCTGATGGTGAAACTCGGCGTTTCCGAAGAACAGGCCAAGACCATGGTGGCGCAGCAAAGCGCCGCCGCCAAGGTGGAGGAGCACACGCGCGTGGTCAACGTGGGCGGCGTGCCAGCGGTGCAAATGGATCAGGGCTTCGACCAAGCGTGGCGGCGCGTGGGGCTGTCGCTTGACCGCACCGGCTTCACCGTCGAGGACCGCGATCGCAGCAAGGGACTGTATTTCGTGCGCTACGTCGATCCGAACGCGAAGAAGAAAGAACCCGGCTTCATCAGCAAGCTGTTTGGCGGCACGAGCGCGCCGCTGCCGACCGAGCAATACCAGATCCTGGTGCAATCGCAAGGCCGGACCAGCCTGGTGAAAGTGCAGAACCGCGACGGCACACCGGCTGCACTGGTCAACGCCGAGCACATCACGAAGGTGCTGGCAGACGACCTGAAATAGCGGTGTTGCGCTTTCGCAGCCTGGCCAGCAGCAGCGCGGGGAACGTGACGCTGGTCGAGGCAACCGACGGCGCCACGCGCACCCGGATCTTGATTGATTGCGGCCTGGGCCTGCGCCAGATGGAGGCTCGACTGGCGGAGGCGGGCGCTGCCGCCGACGATTTGGCCGCCATCTTCATCACGCACGAACACGGTGACCACGTGGGCTGTGTGCATGCGTTCGCGGCGCGGCACCGCATTCCGGTCTGGAGCAGCGCCGGAACCCGCGAGGAAATCGGCGCCGACAGCCCCGACGTCATTTTCAACACGGCGACCGACGGCGAATTCATCGCCGTAGGCGCCCTGCAGATTCGTCCCTTCACCGTACCGCACGATGCGCGCGAACCGCTGCAACTGACCTGCACCGACGGCGACCGCACGCTGGGAATCGTGACCGATCTGGGGCACGCCACGCCGCACATCCTGGACGCCCTGCGCGCCTGTCACGCGCTCCAGTTGGAGAGCAACCACGACCCAGCCATGCTGGCGCGCTCGGCCTATCCGGATTTCCTCAAAAACCGCGTCGGCGGGAGCCTCGGCCATCTGAACAACGCACAAGCCGCGGAAATATTGCGCGCGCTGCGTTCGGACCGCCTTGGCATCGTGGTGGGGGCGCATTTGAGCGAACGCAACAACCGGCCCGACCTCGTGCGCACCGGGTTCGCCGAAGCCTTGGGGCGCGTCCCTGCGGACGTCCTGGTGTCGTCAAGGCACGGCCTCGGCTGGCTGCCGGTGTAACGCTACAGCCCCAGCACATCGGCGGGAAACGCCGGGCCTCCACGGCTTTGCAACGATTGCGCTCGCTGCGCCAGGGCGTTCAGCGTTTCCGCATCACTGGCACATTGCCCTGCCGAACGCAGCACGTCGTGGCGCTGCAGGCACCAGCGGGCCGACCAGAGAAAACTGGGCACGTCCGTGACGCCCAGATCGGACACTGCGAGGCATTCCACCCGGTGCGACCACTGCTGGCGCCAGCGCACGAAGAGCGGCGCATCGCGCTGCACGCCGTGATAGTCATGGGCCAGCATCAGAAGCCGGCCACCCCACAGCGCCCAGCGGGTCAAATCGTCCACCAGCGTCCGCTCCGCCAGCGGCCAATCAGAAAAGTCGACGTCACACACGACGATTTCACGCCAGCGCCCCTCCACGCCCTGCGCAAAAGCCTGCCGGATCAAATCGCGGAAGCTGGCGCGCCCCGCAAACGTGCCGGTGGCAGGCGGCAAAGGGTCAGGCGTCGTCGTCGACATGCAGCCACCCCGCGCGCAGCCAATCGTCCACCGATTTTCTCGCGCTTCGGCCCAGCCGGTCGGAATCACGCGCATCCAGCCTGCGCTCGTCAGCCAGCCGCTGCAGCGCCGCACGGTCCCGTATGGCCACATCCACCACTTCACCGTTGATGAAGACGTGCTCACCGAGGTAGAGCATGCGGCTGCGCCGATCGAGCACGACACCCCGGCCACCGGTCGCTGTGGCCGCGCCTTCTGGCAAAGGCTGGAACCAGACATTCGCCTTGGGCTCGGTCAACCACCGACCCAGCGCCACCGGCAACCATTTGGGATCTGCCGTGGCGCGCGACAGCGCTCGTTGCGCAAATTGCACCAATCGCTCGGGAATGGCGCCGGGCGCTGGCACAGCGGGTTGCCCGGCGTCCTTGTACAGGGCAGAGTCGGCGTGTTCGCCCAGTTGCTCGGCCAGTCGATAGAGCAGTTCGCTCGCGAGACGGTCAGGCGCCGGTGACCGAAAACCGATCGAATACGTCATGCATTCGTCTACGGCGACGCCATCGTGCGCCCAGCGCGGCGGCAAATAGAGCATGTCGCCCGGCTCCAGCACCCAGTCGTGCTGCGGCTCGAAGTGCGCCAGGATCTTGAGCGGCAAGCCCGCTTTCAGCCGCAAATCGCGCTGCTGGCCGATGCGCCAGCGGCGCCGCCCCTTCACCTGCAGCAGAAACACGTCGTAGCTGTCGAAGTGCGGCCCCACGCCACCGCCCGGCGTGGCGTAACTGATCATCAGGTCGTCCAGCCGCGCGTCGGGGACGAAGCGAAAGCGTTCCAGCAGCGCCCGCGCACCATCGTGAAGTGCATCCACGCCTTGCACCAGCAGCGTCCAGTTCGGCGCCTTGATCGGCGGCAGCGCACGCCGCGGCAACGGACCATGCGCCAGCATCCACTGGCCATGAGCGCGCTGCAGCAGGCGCGACTCGACGTCGTCCCGCGCCGCCAGCGCAAACAGCTCCGGCCGCTTGAGCAATGGCTTGAAACCAGGAACCGCGGCGCGAATCAGCAAGGGCTTTTTTTGCCAATAGCCGCGCATGAATTGCGCGGGCGAAAGCCCGCCCAGCAACGGCGTGGACTGCATGATTTCCATGGCCCGCCAGCATAAACGAGCCACTCACGTGCACGCCGGCAATGCGACAATTGCGCCATGGAAATCAGCCAGCCTTGCGTGGTCACCCTGACCTGGACTTTGAAAGACAGTCTGGGTCGGCTGCTGGACGAGCTCGATCGCCCGGTGGAATTTCTGGTGGGCGGCGACGATCTGCTGCCGGTGATCGAAGAAAAGCTCGAGGGCCGCAAAGTGGGCGCCGTGCTGGATCTCAACCTGGAGCCCGAACACGCGTTCGGCCATTACGACGAGCAATGGGTTTTCATCCTGCCCAAGAGCAGCTTGCCCGACAGCGTGACCGAAGGCATGCTGATTGAAGCGCGCTCCCTGCCCGACGGCTCCACGCCGGGACTGGCCGCCGATCATCTGCTCACGATCACCGAAATTTATCCCGAACACGTGGTGATCGACGGCAACCATCCGCTCGCCGGCATGGCGCTGCGCCTGCACCTGAAGGTGGTGCGCGTGCGTGCTGCGCAGCCGGCGGAAATCAAACGGAAAAGCGTGGGTGCCGGATTTTTCCGGCTCAAGGCATCACCGACAGGCCCGTCACGCGGGTTGCATTGATGCGTTTGCGCCGCAGCGCGACGCCGCGTCAGCGAAAGAGCTGATTGCCGTCCGAGCGCACGCGATCGCCAATCTGCACGCTGGGCGGCTGCGCATAGTCGAACGCGCGCACCGAACCGTCGTCGAACTGAACGGTCACGCGGTACACGCCTTGCTGTTGCTGACCGGCGGTGGCGTTTTGCGCCAGCGCCTGTCCGACCAACGCACCGCCGACGGCGCCAAGGATGGTTGCTGCCGTGCGGCCGCTGCCCCCGCCCACCTGGTGGCCGGCAATGCCGCCAATCGCGCCACCGGCAATCGTCCCGGCAATATTGGTCGCGCTGCTGTTGTTCGTGGCGGGGATGTATTGCACATTGGTGACGCGCCCCGATTCGGACTGCACCGCACCGCCCTGATACGCGCCCGTCGGTTGTTGATACACCGGCTGCGCTGGCTGCTGCTGGTAGTACGGGTACTGGCCCGGCACCGCACAGCCGGCAAGCGCCAGTACGCCCCCGAGTACAGCCAGGCGCGAAATGAATTGTTTTTGGGTTTGCACCGAAATCCTCCTGATCGAACCAAACGGATTCGCTCGAGCGAATATCCGCAAAGGCGCGTTGTAGACCTTGCCGATCATAAAAAATTCCACATCGGCCCCGAACGGGGCGGGTAACGGAATGTAAAGATGGCGAGAAACCACCCACGAACGGGACGCCTCGGAAGCGCAGGCCACGCCGTCAAGCCCGGCCGGTCGATCCGTAGCCCGCCTGCCCACGATCCGACGGTGCGAATTCTTCCACGACGTTGAATTCTGCTTGCGCTACGGGCACGATGACCAGTTGGGCAATGCGCTCCATGGGTTCGATTGTGAACGCGGCGGCGCTGCGGTTCCATGTGCTGATGAGCAGTTCACCTTGATAGTCGCTGTCGATCAACCCGACCAGATTGCCCAGCACGATGCCATGCCGATGGCCCAAGCCGGAGCGTGGCAAGATCATTGCGGCGTAACCCGGATCGGCCAGATGGATCGCGATGCCGGTATGCAGCAACTCGCAGGCGCCCGGCGCCAACGCCAGCGGTCGACCGAGGCACGCGCGCAAATCAAGGCCCGCGCTGCCAGGCGTGGCGTAACTTGGCAAGTGGTCGCGCAGGCGTTCGTCCAGCAACCGGACGGCCACTTTCACGCGTCGACTCCCGATACGCGGCGGGCGATTTCCGTGATCAATTGCCGCGCCAGAGCGCGTTTGCTGGCGCGCGGCAATTCGGTCTCGCCTTCATCGTCGACCAACAGCAGGGCGTTGTCGTCGCGCCCGAAGGTTGCCGGGCCGATGTTGGCCACCAGCAGCGGTACGCCCTTGCGCGCTCTTTTGGCCTGGGCATTGGCGCGCAGATTCTCGGTCTCAGCCGCAAACCCGACGCAGAACAGATCACCGGCCTGCGCCCGCGGTGAATGCGCGACGCCCGAAAGAATATCCGGGTTTTCAACGAACGTCAGGTGCGGCACGTGACCGGATCCGTCTTTCTTGAGCTTCTGCTCCGCCAAGTCGGCGGGCCGCCAATCCGCCACCGCTGCGGCCGAGATGAAGATGTCGGCATCCGCCACGGCGCTTACAACCGCTGTCTGCATGTCGAGCGCCGACACGACGTCCACCCGTTCAACGCCGCGCGGCGTAGCCCGTGCCACCGTGCCGGCGATCAGCGTCACGTCGGCACCGGCCTCGCAGGCCGCACTGGCAATGGCAAAGCCCATTTTTCCGCTGGACAGATTGGTGAGACCGCGCACCGGGTCGATGGCTTCGAACGTGGGGCCCGCCGTGATCACCACGCGCTGCCCGATCAGCGACTGCGGCGTGAAGCAGGCAATCAGCTCGCCCATCAGCTCTTCGGGTTCCAGCATGCGGCCCTCGCCCACTTCGCCGCAGGCCTGCTCGCCGTCACCCACGCCCAGCACGTTGGCGCCGTCGCGTGCCACCTGGTGCAGGTTGCGCTGCGTGGCCGGATGCGCCCACATTTCGCGGTTCATGGAGGGTGCGATCAGCAGCGGGACGCGCGCCATCGGCCGCGCCAGGCACAACAGCGCCAGCAGTTCGCCCGCGCGCCCTTGCGCGAGCTGCGCAATGAAATCGGCGCTCGCGGGTGTCACGATGATCGCATCGGCTTCGCGCGTCAGGTTGATGTGCGCCATGTCGTTGGGCTCGCGGTCATCCCATTGCGACACCAGCACCGGGCGTCCCGAGAGCGCTTGCATGGTCACCGGCGTGATGAACCGGCACGCGGCTTCGGTCATCACCACCTGGACCGTGGCGCCCGCCTTGATCAGAAGGCGGCACAGCTCGGCCGCCTTGAAACACGCGGCGCCGCCCGACAGGCCCAGCACGACGCGCCGACCGGTCAGTTCGCCAGTGAAATCCACGCTGCTCATGGGCGCGAATGTAACAAAAAGCCGCCACGCCGGAAGGTCGCTTCCTATAATCAAGAACCTTGTGGCGCGACGCACAAGGGCGCCCTCAAAAGCAATGACCAAATTCGTCTTCGTCACTGGTGGTGTCGTCTCTTCCCTGGGCAAGGGAATTTCCGCCGCCTCTCTCGCCGCCATCCTGGAATCGCGTGGCCTGCACGTCACGATGATCAAGATGGATCCATACCTGAACGTCGATCCGGGCACCATGAGCCCGTTTCAGCATGGCGAAGTATTCGTGACCGACGACGGCGCCGAGACCGATCTGGACTTGGGCCATTACGAGCGCTTCATCACCACGCGGATGAAGAAGTCGAACAACTTCACCACCGGCCAGATTTACAAGAGCGTGCTGGAGAAGGAACGGCGCGGCGATTTCCTCGGCAAGACCGTGCAGGTCATCCCGCACGTCACCAACGAGATCCAGGATTTCATCAAGCGCGGCGCGGGCGTCGATACCGATCACGCGGCCGACGTGGCCATCGTCGAAATCGGCGGTACCGTGGGCGACATCGAGTCGCACCCTTTCCTGGAAGCGGTACGCCAGTTCAGCCTGAAGCTCGGGCCCAATCAAAGCGCCTTCGTGCACCTGAGTTATTTGCCATGGCTTGCGGCTGCGGGTGAGCTCAAGACCAAGCCAACACAACACTCGGTGCAGAAGTTGCGCGAAATCGGCATTCAGCCCGATGCCTTGCTGTGCCGTGCAGACCGCCCGATTCCCGACGAAGAGCGCGACAAGATCAGTCTCTTCACCAACGTGCCGCTGTGGGGCGTGATCAGTGTCTGGGACGTGGACACCATTTACAAAGTGCCGCGCATGCTGCACGAGCAAGGTCTGGACGGCCTGATTTGCGACAAGCTGCGCCTCAACACGCCGCCCGCGCACCTGCAGCGCTGGGACGATCTGGTGTACGCGGTGGAACACCCCAAGCGCCAGGTGCGCATTGCCATGGTGGGCAAGTACGTGGAGCTCTCGGACAGCTACAAGTCGGTGATCGAGGCGCTGCGCCACGGCGGCATCCAGAACCAGGCGCAAGTGCAGATCGACCGATTCGATTCCGAGACCATCACACCGGAAACAGTGAAACAACTCGCGAGCTACGACGGCATCCTGGTACCGGGCGGCTTTGGCTCGCGCGGCATCGAGGGCAAGATCACGACGGCACGCTTTGCGCGCGAGCAAAAAACCCCGTATCTGGGCATTTGCCTTGGCATGCAGGTGGCCACCATCGAATACGCCCGCGACGTCGCGGGCCTGAAAGGCGCCAACAGCACCGAGTTCGATCCCGACTGTCCGCATCCGGTGATCGCCTTGGTGACCGAGTGGCACGACAAGAACGGCCAGGTGCAAAAGCGGGGCCACGACTCCGACTTGGGCGGCACCATGCGTCTGGGCGCGCAAAGCTCGGACGTGATGCCCGGCACGCTGGCGCACAAGGTGTACGGCGACGTCGTCACCGAGCGCCACCGCCACCGCTACGAGCTGAACGTGAATTACCTCGATCGTCTGCGCGAGGCGGGGCTGGTGATCTCGGCGCTCACGCAGCGCGAACACCTGAGCGAGATCATCGAACTGCCGCAAAGCGTGCATCCGTGGTTCATCGGCGTGCAATTCCACCCGGAATTCAAGAGCACGCCGTGGAACGGGCATCCGCTGTTCAACGCCTTCATCGGCGCGGCGCTGAAGCGCCGTGGGCCTGCTGCGGAGCAAAAAAACCCGTCGACTCCTGCGAAGGTGGGAGTCAGCGCATGAAGCTGTGCGGATTTGATGTGGGCCTTGATCACCCATTCTTTTTAATTGCCGGCCCCTGCGTCATCGAGTCCGAGCAGCTCCAAATGGATGTCGCCGGTCAATTGAAGGAAATCACGTCGGCATTGGGAATCCCGTTCATTTTCAAAAGCAGCTTCGACAAGGCCAACCGCAGTTCGGGTACAAGTTTTCGCGGGCTGGGCGAAGACAAAGGCCTCCGGATCCTGGCCAAAGTAAAGCGCGAGATCGGCGTGCCGGTGCTGACCGATATCCACACCGAAGCGCAGGTTGCCGCCGTAGCACACGTCGTCGACGTGCTGCAAACACCGGCCTTCCTGTGCCGCCAGACCGACTTCATCCGCGCGGTGGCACAAAGCGGCCGGCCGGTGAACATCAAGAAAGGCCAGTTCCTCGCGCCGCACGACATGAAGAACGTGATCGCCAAGGCGCGCGCAGCGGCAGCCGAAAAAGGCCTGGAAACCGACAACTTCATGGCCTGCGAGCGTGGCGCCAGCTTCGGCTACAACAACCTGGTGAGCGACATGCGCGGCCTGGCGATCATGCGCGAAACGGGTGCGCCAGTGGTGTTCGACGCCACCCACAGCGTGCAATTGCCCGGCGGACAGGGCACCAGCAGCGGCGGCGATCGCGAAATGGTGCCGGTGCTGGCGCGCGCAGCGGTCGCAGCAGGCGTGGCCGGCGTCTTCATGGAAACGCATCCCGACCCCCAGCACGCGCTGAGCGACGGCCCCAACGCGGTGCCGCTCAAGCACATGAAGGCACTGCTCGAAACCCTGATGGCGCTCGACCGCGTGGTCAAGAGCCGGCCCCTGCTCGAAAACGATTTCTCTGCCTGACCCAAGGAACGCCTCATGCCAAGCGGCTACATCATTGCCAACGTCCGTGTCACCAACCCTGCCCAGTACGGCGAATACAAGAAGTGGTCCACCGCGGCCATGAAAGCGCACGGCGCCGACGTATTGACGCGCGGCGGTGACGTCACGGTGCTGGAAGGCGACTGGCAGCCCGAGCGCGTGGTCATCCTGAAGTTCGCGAGTTATTCCGCGGCCAAAGCGTTCTACGAGTCGCCTGAATACAAGAAAGCGCGCGCTGCGCGCGCTGGCGCGGCCATCATGCGCATGGTGGCCATCGAAGGCGCCTGAACCCGATCTACTTACTGCAATTCAACCAAGGACACCCATGAGTGCCATCGTCGATATCGTCGGCCGCGAAATTCTGGACAGCCGCGGCAACCCCACGGTCGAATGCGACGTGCTGCTGGAATCGGGCGTCATGGGGCGCGCTGCCGTGCCGTCGGGCGCGTCCACCGGATCGCGCGAGGCGATCGAGTTGCGTGACGGCGATGCCAAACGTTACGGCGGCAAGGGCGTGCTGCGCGCGGTGGAACACCTGAACACCGAAATCAGCGAAGCGGTGGTGGGGCTTGATTCGGCCGAACAGGCGTTCCTCGACAAAACGCTGATCGACTTGGACGGCACCGACAACAAGAACCGCCTGGGCGCCAACGCCCTGCTCGCGGTATCGCTCGCGGTGGCGCGCGCGGCCGCGGAAGAATCCAACTTGCCGCTCTACCGCTACTTCGGCGGCATGAACGGCCGGCAACTGCCGGTACCGATGATGAACGTCATCAACGGCGGCGCGCATGCCAACAATAACCTCGATCTGCAGGAGTTCATGATCATTCCGGTGGGCGCACCTTCGTTCCGCGAGGCGCTGCGCTATGGGGCCGAGGTATTTCACGCGCTCAAGAAAATCATCGGCGACAAGGGCATGACCACTGCGGTGGGCGACGAAGGCGGCTTTGCGCCCAACGTCGAGCACCACCAGGCTGCGATCGAACTCATCCTGCAAGCCATCGGCGACGCCGGCTACAAGGCGGGCGAAGACATTGCGCTCGGGCTTGATTGCGCTTCCAGCGAGTTTTACAAAGACGGCGAGTACGTCTTGGCGGGTGAAGGCGACCGCCACCTCAACGCTGAACAATGGGGCGACCTGCTCACGGCCTGGGTCGACAAATACCCGATCATCAGCATCGAAGACGGCATGGCAGAAAGCGACTGGGACGGCTGGAAGCTGCTCACCGACCGGCTCGGCAAGCGCATCCAGCTGGTGGGCGATGACCTGTTCGTGACCAACACCAAGATTCTGAAAGAGGGCATCGCCAAGGGCGTTGCCAACTCCATCCTGATCAAGATCAACCAGATCGGCACGCTCACCGAAACGTTCGAAGCGATCGAAATGGCCAAGCGCGCCGGCTACACCGCGGTCATCAGCCACCGCTCCGGTGAAACCGAAGACACGACGATCGCGGATATCGCCGTGGGCACGAACGCCGGGCAAATCAAGACCGGTTCGCTGTCACGCACCGATCGCATGGCCAAATACAACCAGTTGCTGCGCATCGAAGAAGACCTGGGCGACATGGCGCAGTACCCGGGACGCGACGCGTTCTACAACTTGGGCCGTACTGCCACCGATAGCGCCGATACCGTCGACTCCAGCGGCGCCGTCGAATCCACGGGTACCGAGGAGTGACCGCTCCAAGCGCATACTCCGTCCGATGACGCTGTCTCTGGCTCCATGGCCCGCTTCCTGGTCCCCGCCATCCTGATCGCGCTGCTGGGCGTGGTCCATGGGCAAATGTGGTTCGGCCCAGGTGGCGTTCCGAAAGTGGCTCAATTGGAAAATGAGCTGGCGCAGCAGAACGCAGCCAACAAAGCCGCTGCGATCAAAAATCAGCAAATTGCATCGGAAATCGACGATCTGAAAAACGGGCTGGGCATGGTGGAAGGCAAGGCCCGCATGGAATTGGGCATGGTGCGGCCCAACGAAATCTTCGTGCAGCTCACGCCGCGCACGGATAACGCGTCGGCGGATCAAACAACGACCGCGCAAGCGCCCGCGGCAACCGAGCCCAAACCACAGGCCGCCGTCGCTAGTAATCGAGCGACCAATCGACGGTGATCCGCCGCACCGCCAAGTCGACGTCGTCCACGTACACGTCGACAAACGGGATCAGGCACTCTCGGGGTTGGCTGCTGCGGTGGTCGACCACCACCAGGACTTGGTGCGACCCGGTGGGCATCAAGTCGGTCACCTGACCAAGACGCTCACCGCTGCGGTTTACGACGTCAAGGCCGATCAGATCGACCCAGTAATACTCGGCACTTTCGAGCGACGGGAAAGCCGAGCGCGGAATCAGAATGGTGCTTTTGGCCAGCGCTTCGGCGGCGTTGCGATCGGCCACACCATCGAACGCCACCACCAGCGTGTTGCCATGGTTGCGCAATTCGGCAACGGCAACTTCAATGAGCTGATTCGAATCGACGCGGACCGGCTGTGTTTGCTTCTCACTCAGCAGCCAACAATTGGCATGAAAAAGCGCTTCGGCAGAAGCGCTGTAAGGCTGAACCTTGAGCCAGCCATGGACACCCCAGGCGCCCGTTAGCCGGCCGACCTCAACCGCATCCCCGGGCCGCGGCACCCGCTTGAGCGCGGGCAGGCAGCCGCCTTGGGACGGATCAGGCAGCAACCGGAGCAGCGGCCTTGGTCTGGGCCACCAGGCGCTGCACCGTGGGCGATGCCTTGGCGCCCTTCTCCAGCCAGTAGGTCACGCGATCGAGCTGGATGCGCAGTCCTTCTTCACCTTCGACCGCACCGGGTTTGTAGAAGCCGACGCGCTCAATGAAGCTGCCGTCGCGGCGCACGCGCTTGTCGGCGACCACGAGGTTGTAGAACGGGCTGCCATTGGCGCCACCGCGGGAAAGACGAATTACGACCATCTTGAATCGAGTTCTCTGGAAGTGAATCAACTGGCTGCCGCCCAGCAGGCACGTCGCTGAAACGAGTGCGCTTCAGCGTGATTGAGGCAAGTAGCGTCGATGAAAAGCTTATGATTATAACGATTCGTCTAGCTTCGCATCAGCCGTTACATTCACGCTGCGCTTTCCATGAAGAACAAAACCGTCGCGACCTGGCTCACCTTCCTGGGTGGCTCGCTGGGCCTGCACCGCTTCTACCTCAAGGGCTTCAACGATCTACTCGGTTGGGCACTGCCGATTCCGACCGCCATCGGCCTTTACGGAATAGATCGCATCCAGCAGTTCGGCGTGGACGATCACCTGAGTTGGATCCTGATTCCCTTCGTCGGCTTCACGTTCGCCGGCTGTGCGCTGCGTGCGATCCTTTACGGATTGATGACGCCCGAGCAATGGAACGCGCGCTTCAACCCGCAGCTCCCCCTGGATGCCAAGCCGGGTCGCAGCAACTGGGTCACCATCTTCGGTCTCGCCACCACATTGCTGGTCGGCGCCGGCGTCCTGATGGCGTCCATCGCCTTCAGCTTCCAGCATTATTTCGAATATCAGATCGAACAAGCCCGCAAGATCTCCCAGCAACATTCCTTGCTGGAACCCAACCGCTTCGACGTGGACAACAGAGCGCGCTTGTTCGGCCTTGCCGATACGGCCGCCACAACTTCTCATCGGGATCACGCCTGACGAGAGCCGAGGCCATCGACGCTCAGGCTAAAACAGATAAACGCTGGCCCAATACGCCAGCGCGGCCATGATGGCGCTGGCCGGGATGGTGAGCACCCAGGCCCAGACGATGCTGCCCGCCACGCCCCAGCGCACGGCCGAGGGCCTCTGCGTGGAGCCGGCGCCGATGATGGCGCCCGTGATGGTGTGCGTGGTCGATACCGGAATCCCAAGTTCGGTCGACAAAAACAGCGTCATGGCGCCGCCCAGTTCGGCGCAAAAGCCGCCCACCGGCTTCAACTTGGTGATCTTCTGACCCATGGTCTTGATGATGCGCCAGCCGCCGAACATGGTGCCCATGCCCATCGCGAAATAGCAACCGGCCACCACCCAGACCGGTGGTTCGGCGGCGCTCACATCGCTGTAGCCAGTGGCAATCAGCAACAGCCAGATCAGGCCGATGGTTTTCTGCGCATCGTTGCCGCCGTGACCCAGACTGTAGGCGCCGGCCGAAATCAACTGCAGGTGGCGGAACGACCGATCCACGCGCCCGGGCCGCATGTGACGGCAAATCCACGCCACCCCAATCATCACGCAGGTGCCGAAGACAAACCCGAGCAACGGCGCAACAAAAATGAAGGCCACGATCTTGGACAGCTCGCCGTACATCAGCACACCGGCGCCAGCCTTGACCAGCGCGGCGCCAACCAAGCCGCCGATCAGCGCGTGCGACGAACTGCTGGGAATGCCGTAGTACCAAGTGAGCGCATTCCACGCAATGGCGCCCACGAGCGCACCGAAAATCACGTGCAGATCCACGATTCCGGGCAGCACGATGCCCTTGCCGACGGTGGCCGCCACGCTCAGGTGGAAAACGAACACCGCAACCACATTGAAAAAGGCGGCAAAAACGACCGCCTGACCCGGCTTCAGAACACCGGTGGAAACAACCGTGGCAATCGAATTGGCGGCGTCATGAAAGCCGTTCATGAAGTCGAAGGCGAAGCCCAGGGCCACCAGCAGCGTGATGACCAACAACGCGGTGTGGGTGACTTCCATGTTGCGAACCGCAGGTGCTCAGGAATTCTCGAGCACCACGCCTTCGATCACATTGGCCACGTCCTCGCAACGGTCGGTGATGGTTTCCAGCAGGTCGTATATGGCGCGCAGCTTGATCAGTTCGCGCACGTCGGGTTCGTTGCGGAACAAGTGGCTCATCGAGCTGCGCAACACCCGGTCGGCGGCCGATTCGAGTTCGTCGATTTCCTCGCAGACCTTCAGCGCTTGCTCGGCCACTGCCGGCTCACCGATACGCGCCAGCAGGCCGACCGCGGTTTGCACTTTGCCGCAGCAGCGCACCGACAAATCGGTGAGTTCCTTCATCTCGGCGGTCATGTGGCGCACGTCATAGAGCGACATGGTCTCGGCCGAGTCCTGCAGCAGATCGGCCACATCGTCCATCACGTCGATCAACGTGTGAATCTGTTCGCGGTCGATCGGCGTGATGAAGGTGGTGTGGATCAGCAGGTTGACCTTGCGCGTGACCTGGTCGGCGGCGCGCTCGGCATGGTCCACTTCGGCGTTGTATTGCTCTCGCAGCGCCGGATCGGCGTAATGCGCCACCAGGTTCTCGAACGCGTGAGCGGCCTCCATGATGTGCCCGGCGTGCTGGTCAAACAACTCGAAAAAGTTACCCTCTTTGGGCAACAGCTTACTCAACCACATCGTCTCTGACCTTCCTGCTGGGAGCGAACGTCCGGGGATTGCGCCACTCATCATCGCCGACATTGCATCGTGCGGGCGGACGGCGGCCAAGTGTAACGCGTGCCTGTGCGCATCTGGCTGGCAATCGACCGACTGCGACGCTGCCGCTTGCTGGCTGCGCGCAGTCCGCTTTTCCGTTCACGAGCCCCATCGCCGTGGCCAATTCAACAGGCACGACGGTCGTCACTTTCTTCCAGCGGCACACACATTTGATCGGCCACCGCGGCCAATGCGGCGGCGGGAACCCACTCGGGTGCGATGTCGTGCAGCGGCGCGAGCACGAAAGCGCGCTCCAACATGCGCGGATGCGGCACCGTGAGCTCGGCGCTCCAGATCCGGCCTCGTCCGTACAGCAGCAAATCCAGGTCCAGCGTCCGGGGCGCGTGCCAATAAGGCCGCGTGCGTCCGGCCGCATGCTCGATCGCTTGCAGGGCACGCAACAGAGCCGGCGCGGTCAGCGCCGTTTCAACCCGCGCCACCGCATTGACGTAATCGGGCCCATCCGCCTCCAGCGGCGCACTGCGGTAAAAACGCGAGCGCGCCGTGACCGTCGTTGAAGGCATGGCCGCCAACTGCCTCACGGCCCACGCAAGGGTGGCTCGCGCGTCGCCCAGATTGGCACCCAACCCGACGAACGCCGCGACCGTCATTCGGATTCTGGGTGCGGATCCACGTCAGGGGCCGCTTCCGCTTCGCCCGACCCGGAGACGTTTCGACGCGCGCCGCCGCCCCGGTGCCGCCGGCGGCGCTTTCGGGGCATGGCAGCGCCTTCATCATCGGTTGCGGTGCGGCGCTCGGACTCGAGCGGCCCTTCATCGAATGCGCTCTCGGCTTGCGTGGCCGCGGCTTCGTCCAGGACAGGCTGCGGTGCGCGCCGGCGCGCGGACGATCCGCCCCGCGGCTGCTCGGCACGCGCCTGCGCGATCAGGTCTTCGCGCGCCGCTTCGTCGGCCAGGCTGAACGCTTGCCACCAATTCAGGTACTCGTCCTTCACCTCGTGCACTTCGGCGCGCAGGCGCAGGAAATCGAGCCCGGCACGGAAACGCAGTTGCCGCACCAGGCTGAACGGCGATTTGCCGCTGCGCTTCTCAAAACGCGGCTGCATCAGCCAGATCTCGCGCATTTCGGCACCGAGCTTGCCGCGGCCGGAAATCTCGCCCACGCGCGCGTTGAAAATCTCGTCGATGGCCTCGTTCAACGCCGGGAAGGTGTACATGCCGCGCGCCATGCGTTCCTGCCAACCGGCGCGCACGTCCTGCCACAGCAGGCACGCAAGGAGGAACGACGGCGCCACTGGTTTGCCCTCGGCAACGCGCCGATCGGTGTCGCGCAGTGCCGCCTTGACGAACGGCTCGTGGGCGCGCTCGACGGCCAGGTCGAGCAGCGAATCGATGCCGCCCAGCCCCAAGGCCTTGACCTGCGCCACGCTGTCCAGCGCGTGCCCGGTCTGCAGGAACTTGAGCATCTCGTCGAACAGGCGGCTTTGCGGAATGTCCGAGAGCCACGCCTTCGCCATGGCCAGCGGCGCCGCGGTCTTGGCGTCGAGCCTGAAGCCGCGCTTGGCCAGTTTGGCGGCAAAGCGCACGGCACGCAGCACGCGCACCGGATCTTCGCGGTAGCGCTGCACCGGGTCGCCAATCATGCGGATCAGCTTGGCCTTGACGTCGGTCATGCCGCCGTGGTAGTCGACCAGCATGCGCGTTTCCGGGTCGTAATACATGGCGTTCAGCGTGAAATCGCGGCGCGCCGCATCCTCTTCCTGCGAGCCCCAGACGTTGTCGCGCAGCACCCGGCCGGTGGCACCCACGGCGTGCTTCATGCCTTGCAGCTCCTCCTTGGCGGTGCGTTCGTTGCCGGCCACCACGTCTTCGGACGTGTTGTCGAAAAACGCACGAAACGTCGACACTTCGATCACGTCGTGCTGACGGCCGCGGCCAAAGACCACGTGCACGATGCGAAAGCGCCGCCCGACGATGAACGCGCGCCGGAACAGCGCCTTCACCTGTTCGGGCGTAGCGCTGGTGGCCACGTCGAAATCCTTGGGGCGCAAACCCAGCAACAGATCGCGCACGGCGCCGCCAACGACATACGCGTCATAGCCGGCGCTCTTCAGGGTGCGTACCACGGTCACGGCGCGTTCGTCGACCAGATTGGGATCGATGCCGTGGGTCTGCGGGCCGTGCTCCACGCGCTTGCCAAAGCGCTGACGCGCATGCGCGGCGGCGCCACGGCCGCGGCCGATCAGGTTGTAAATCAGGGTTTTGATCATGAGAGGGAATCGAACAAATCGAGAATGCGCCAGCCGCGGGCCAGCGCGATGGCCCGCAGGCGCGCGTCGGGGTTGGTCGCCACCGGCTGCTGCGCACGCAGCATCAGCGGCAAATCGTTGATGGAATCGGAATAAAAAGTGATGCGGGCGTCGGTCCAGCCCAGGCCCCGCATCCGCAGCCATTCGGCCACGCGCGTCACCTTGCCTTCGCGGAATGACGGCGTACCGTCGATTTCGCCGGTGATCCAGCCGTGCGCATCGCGCCGCAGGCGAATCGCGATCAATTCACCCACCCCGAGACGCACGGCAATCGGCCGCGTCACCCATTCGTTGGTCGAGGTGACGATGGCCAGCGTGTCACCCGCCGCGCGGTGCGCCTGCAGCAATGCAAGCGCTTGCGGCGTGATGACCGGCTCCACCACCTCAGCCAGAAAACGCGCTTGCGCTGCCGCGGCCGCAACCGGCCCGTGCTCGCGCAGCGCCGCGGTGGCGAAGCGCACGTACTCGCGAATGTCGAGCGCGCCCGTGGCGTAGCGCCGGAAGAAAGCGTCGTTCTGCCGCTTGAAGGAATCAGCATCGGTCCAGCCGAGGTGCGTCGTGAAGTCGCCCCACGCATGATCCGAATCGATCGGAATCAGCGTGTCGTCCAGATCAAACAGGGCGAGATTCAGCATGGTGCGTCCGCCGCGCGCGATTCGAGCCGTTGTTCTTCGAGCATCGCCTTGACCAGCGGCACGCTGGGCGTCCGCTGCGTTTGCAGCGCAAAGCGATCGAGCCGATCCAGCAGCGCCATCAAATGGCTCAGATCACGATCGAAGCGCGTGACCAAGTAATGCATGACCTCGGCCGGCAACGCGATGCCGCGCTCGCATGCCGCGCGCTGCAAGGCCGCGATCCGGTCCGCTTCGGACAAGGGATGCAGCTCGAACACCAGTCCCCATGCCAGCCGCGTGCGCAAATCCGGGCGCAAGGGCAAATCGGCGGGCGGCAGCGCGCCGGCGGCCAGCACCGTGCAGGCGCGTTCGTCGCGGCGCGCCACGGCATTCACGAACCAGTTGAATGCCGTGTGCTGCTGCACGGCGCCATAGGCGTGCACGTCGTCCATCAGGATGGCATCCCAGTGGTCGTCGAAGGCAGCAAACGCCGTCGCCCGCGGGCCCAGCCACGCCACGGTGCAGCCCCGCTGTTCCAGCGCTTGACCGGCGGCTTCCAGCAAATGGGTTTTACCCGAGCCGGCGGGGCCCCAGAGATACGTGGGCGTCGCGCTCGCTTCGGGCGCTTCGGGCGCTTCGGGCGCTTCGCACAAGGCTTTCACGTGCTGAACCACTTCAACGTTCGGCCCGGCAATGAAGGTGGACAGCAGCGCGCGCGGCGCCATGTCCAGATCGAGAGCCAGTTGCTTCATGCCGCGCCAAATCGATGTCGAGCCGAGTCCAGCAAACGAGGATTGGTCGTGACGATGCCGGCTAGCCGTGGACCTTGGGGCCAGGCTCGCGGTGCGGCTCGCGCCACCCGAACGACAGATGATTTCGACAACACGTGATAGAGACGCAAGAGTGGCGGGCTACGCGCCTGCGGCGATACCGAAAGATCGGCTTTGCGCCCGGCCAACGGCCCATGAGCGCCTAGAATGAACATACGATTTTAAGCCGCGCACCGGTCCGCCGGAAAACCGGGCGTGCGACTGCCGCCATTACGCTCGCAACCGGTCCCGCCGGCAACCTGGCTGTCGGCCATTCACCCAGAGGACGTCCCATGTATCCGAGCCGCAGCACGCTTCAGCCGACACGCGTCGTGCTTTGCTCGCGTGGGCCGTGCGCAAACGACTCATCGCAGACCCTGATCAAGTGCCGGTACAACACCAGGCACACGAACTGAGCTGCCCATCTCTGCGAAAAAAATGGCAACTACCCATCCGGTCGACCCCCACGGCGCGCGCACACCCGAACGCGGGCCGCACCCGGTAATCCGCGAGGTCGTGCCCGCCCCGCAAGCGCTCGACGTCGAGGCAAGCACACGGCACCCGAAACGGTCCGCCAGGCACTCCAGCGGTCATTCCTCATCCCCCATCAGCGCCGTGCGCCGACGGGCCACGCTGGTCAGCCACGTTCTGGTGGCCGGCACGCTCTTGCTGGTAATGCGCTACGGCCTACTGGCCGGGCTGCTGTGCCTGTGTCTCGGGTTCCTGGCGACGCGTGGATTGAGCCAGCCGATCGGCCGTCTGCTCGGCAGCAAGAAAAGCTACGCGCCCGTGATCGCGGGAACGCTCGTGGCGATCGCGCCGCTGGTGCTGCTGGCACTGACCGTCCCGCGCACGCGCCATCTCATCATCGACGCGCCGTCGCAGTACCGCGAGTTGCTGGCGTTCCTGGCGCAAACCGTGCTGGAGCTGCGCGACAAGCTGCCGCGCGACATCGCCGCCCAGTTGCCGGTCGGCGCAGCCGACGTGCAGCACGCCATCGCCACCTACCTCGCGAGCAAGGCGGGCAAGCTGGCCGACGCCGGCCGCACCTGGATCATGGGGCTGCTGCTGGCTTTCATCGGGCTTTTGATCGGCGTGCTCGCGGCTGCACGCAGCAAACCCGTGCGCCGTCCACGGCCGCTGGCCGCCGCCCTGCGCGACCGGATTCGGCATTTCGGCCGCGTGTTCACGCAGATCATCGTGGCGCAGTTCTGGATTGCGCTCTTCAACACCAGCCTGACGGCCATTTTTCTGCTGGTCGTCATGCCGCTCTGGGAAGGGCGCCTGCCCTACACCACGGCGCTCTTGCTGCTGACGTTCATGGCCGGGCTGATTCCCATCGTCGGCAACCTGATCTGCAACACGGTCCTGACCCTGGTGGGCCTTTCGGTCTCGCTGCCGGTGGCGATCGCTTGCCTGATTTTCCTGATCGCCATCCACAAGACCGAATATTTCATCAATGCCAAGGTCGTCGGCCAGCGCGTGCATATGGGCGCTTGGGAGCTGCTCACGGTGATGTTCGCCATGGAAGCGATTTTTGGCGCCGCCGGCCTGGTGGCCGCACCGCTCTTCTACGCCTACGCCAAGCAGGAGCTGGAAGCGAGCGGCTGGGTGTAGCGGCCCGCCCGACGCCTGTCATTGGCTCGCACGAACGTGCTTTCCGTCCGACATCTGGCGGGACGACTGTCCTCGCTGCGCTGTGGCATGATCTCGCTGCACTTCGATGACGACCGCCTGGCGGGGTCATGACAAAGCGTGGTGGCAAAGCCGTCGCGCAGCGGCAAAGTCATCTTTCATTGCGTCAATGAAACCGCTGGTCGCGCTTTCTTCCGGCGCACCAACTCCGCTGCGTGGGGTTGAGCCGCTCAGCGCGCCGCAGCCGCAGTACGCAACGCCTGCGCTGCCGCCACCATATGCGCGAGCGCCGGCACCACCTCCGACCACTGGCGCGTTTTCAGGCCGCAATCCGGATTCACCCACAGGCGCTTCGGCGGAATGCGCTTGGCGGCTTCGCGCATCAAATGCACCATGTGATCTTCCGTCGGGATGTTGGGCGAGTGGATGTCATATACCCCTGGGCCGATGCCGTTCGGGTATTTGAAGTGATCGAACGCATCCAGCAGCTCCATGTCGGAGCGTGACGTTTCGATCGTAATCACGTCGGCGTCTAGCGCCGCGATCGACGCGATGATGTCGTTGAATTCCGAATAGCACATGTGCGTGTGGATTTGCGTTTCGTCACGCACGCCGCCCGCGGTGATGCGGAAGCACTCCACCGCCCAGTCCAAGTACGCCTGCCACTCGGCCTTGCGAAGCGGCAGCCCTTCGCGCAACGCCGGCTCGTCGATCTGGATCACGCGCACGCCGGCCTTTTCCAGGTCCAGCACCTCGGCCCGCATCGCCAGCGCGAGCTGTTTGCAGGTGGTGGAGCGCGGTTGGTCGTTGCGCACGAACGACCAGTTAAGCATCGTGACCGGCCCGGTCAACATGGCTTTCATGGGCCGTTGCGTGAGCGATTGCGCGTACTGCGTCCATGCCACCGTCATCGCCTTGGGGCGGTTGATGTCGCCAAAAATGATGGGGGGCTTGACGCAGCGTGAACCATAGGACTGCACCCAGCCGAACTGGCTGAACGCGTAGCCGCCCAACTGTTCGCCGAAGTATTCGACCATGTCGTTGCGCTCGGCCTCGCCGTGCACCAGCACGTCCAGGCCCAGCTTTTCCTGTTCGCGCACGCAATGCTCGATTTCCGCACGCATGGCGGCTTCATAGGCCGCGTCGGTCAGGCGGCCGGCCTTGTGCTCGCTGCGCGCATGGCGGATTTCCCTGGTTTGCGGGAAGGAGCCGATGGTGGTGGTCGGGTACGGCGGCAGTTTCAGAATCGCAGCCTGCTTGGCGGCACGGACCTCGTAGCCGCTCTGGCGCTGGCCCGACGCCGGGTTGATGGCGGCGATCGCGGCTTGAACGGCGGCGTTGTTCACGCGCGGCGAGCCCTTGCGCGCATCCAGCGCGGCGCGATTGGTCTTGAGTTCGGCCGCAACCGCGCCCCGGCCTTCGTTCAGCGCCCGTGCCAGCAGCGTGATTTCATCCAGCTTCTGCAAGGCGAACGCGAGCCATGATTTCACGTCAGCCGTCAGCTTCTGCTCGCTCTTCAAATCGACCGGCACATGCAGCAGCGAGCACGACGGCGCCAGCCACAGGCGATCACCCAGGCGCTTGGCGATGGGCTCCAACCAATCCAGCAACGCCTCCAAATCCTCTTTCCAGATGTTGCGGCCATCGACCACGCCCAGCGACAGGATCTTGGGCGCCGGCAGGTGCTGCACCAGCGCGTCCACGTCTTCGCGGCCGTTCAGCGCATCGATATGCACACCGGCCACGGGCAACGCCATCACCAGATCCCGATTGCCCTTGAGCGCGCCGAAATAGGTCGTCAGGAGCAGCTTGACCTTGCCCTTGGCGAGCGCGGCATAGGCGGTCTTGAACGCCTGCTGCCAGCGCAAGTCGAGTTCAGTCACCAGGATTGGCTCGTCAATCTGTACCCATTCGACCCCCGCTGCGGCCAGGCGATCGAGCAGTTCCACGTACACCGGCAGCAGGCGCTCCAGCAGCGCCAGCTTGTCGGAATCGTCCTTGGCCTTGCCGAGCGCCAGATAGGTCACCGGCCCGATGAGCACCGGCTTGGCGTGAACCCCCTGAGCCTCCGCTTCCTGCAGTTGCTCAAGCAACCGGCTTGCATCCAGCGCAAACGCCGTATCCGCCTTGAACTCGGGCACGATGTAGTGGTAGTTGGTGTTGAACCACTTGGTCATCTCGCCTGCCGCGACCGGCGTGCTGTGGCTCGCCTTGGCGGAGCGGCCGCGCGCGACGCGAAAGTAGTTGTCGAGCGCGTCGCCCTGGAAACCCTGCACGCGCTCCGGCGGGTTGCCGAGCGTGAAACTCATGTCCAGCATTTGGTCGTAGAACGCAAAATCGCCCACCGGCGCCCAGGTGAGGTTTTTCTGGTCGGCCCAGTGCCGGCGGCGCAGGCGCGCGCCCGTGGCTTTCAGTTCATCCAGCGAAGACGCGTCTTTCCAATACGACTCGAGTGCGAACTTCAGCTCGCGCTGCGCGCCGATGCGCGGGAAACCCAGATTGTGTGTACTGACCATGAAAATGCCTTGAGATAACCCGAATGACAACCTTAGGGTACAAAGCCTGATGCGTGAAGTAAAGTGATGTTTTCTCACAAATCAATGAAATCCATTCACTCATATGCTCGAACGCTCGCACCTTGCCATCGTCCGTGAAGTCAGCCGGCAGGGCACGCTTACCGCGGCCGCCGACGCGCTGTGCGTGACGCAGTCGGCACTCAGCCATTCGATCCGGAAGCTGGAGCGGCAGCTCGGCATCACGCTGTGGCTGCGCGAAGGCCGCACCTTGCGCCTCACGCAGGCCGGGCGCTATCTGCTCGGCGTGGCGCAACGCCTGCTGCCGCAACTGGAACTGGCCGAACAGCAGATGACCCAATTCGCACGCGGCGAGCGCGGCACGCTGCGCATCGGCATGGAATGCCACCCGTGCTACCAGTGGTTGCTGAAGGTCGTCGCGCCTTACCTGAAAACCTGGCCGACCGTGGACGTGGATGTCAAGCAGGCGTTCCAGTTCGGCGGCATCGCCGCGCTGCTCGATCGGCAGATCGATTTGCTGGTGACCCCTGATCCCGTGAACGTGGCCGGCCTGCATTTCGAACCGGTGTTCGATTACGAGCAAGTGTTGGTCGTGGGACGCGAGCACCCGCTCGCGTCCGCGCGCGCCGTCCGGCCGGAGCAACTGGCGGGCGAAGTGTTGATCACTTATCCGGTCACGCTCGATCGGCTGGATATCTACACCCAGTTCCTCAATCCCGCGGGCATCGTCCCACGGCGCCACAAGACCATCGAGACCACCGACATCATGTTGCAAATGGTGGCCAGCGGCCGCGGCGTCACCGCGTTGCCGCGCTGGCTGGTGGGCGAGTACGCGCAGCAACTCGGCCTGGTGGCCCTGCGGCTGGGCGCCAAGGGTGTTCCCAAGCAGATCCACTTGGGCGCGCGCATCGATGAACTGGACACCGACTATTTGCGCGCCTTCGTTGCGCAAGCGCAAACCACGCGACAAGCGAATGCCGCAGCGCCCTGAAACGCCGCGCCCGCATCGCCGCTACTGCACCCAGCCGCCCAAATCTTCGAGCAGTTCCAGCATCGCGCCGCGGTCGTCGGCGTCGCCCACGTGGCTCAGGTAGCGCGACAGATCGGCGCGGGCACGCTGGCGTTCGCCCAGTTCCGCCAGCGCCAAGGCACGTTCGCGGTATTCGGCCCAGGCTCGCGGCAACAGCGTGATCATGCGGTCCTGCACCGCCACCAGCAATTCCCAGTGTGCTTCGGTGCGGTGGATGGCCTGCAGGTTGCGCAACATGCGCGCCAGAATCTCGCGCGGCGTGGCCGGGCTGAGGTAGCCCGCGAGCAGCGTGCCCTCGTCGCGGCTGGCGATCATGCGCTGCTCGGACCAGGCTTCCAGGCGCGCCACCAGGTCGCGTTCGCTCAGCGACTGCCCGGTAAACGGATCGATTACGACCCGGCCCATGCCGATGTCGGTCTGCACCAGGAAGTGTCCTGGGAAATTCACGCCGCTGGATTTCAGCTCCAGGCTGCGCGCCAGCTCGAGCCACAACACGCCGAGCGTTATCGGGATGCCGCGGCGCTTGTTCAGCACCACGTGCAGGTAACTGTTGTCGGCGTTGTAGTAGTCGTTGACGTTGCCGGAAAAACCCAGTTCGGAGAAGAAAAACTGGCCGAGCAGATGCAGGCGCTCGAGCGCGCTCGATTCCACTTTCATGCGGCGCTTGAGGCGCCGCTCCAACCGGTCCAGGTCACCCAGGACTTGCTGCAGGTCGAGCGCTGGCTCCTCGTCCTGTGCCAGGCTGGCGGCGGCTTCGAGCAACGGCAGTTCATCATCGCTTTGCACCAGCATGGCGAAGTATTCCAGCGGGGACGGAGCGGACCAGTTCGTATCCATGATGAGGTTTTAGGCGGATGGGATCGTGCCGTCAACTCGGGCGCTGCGCAGCAAACTCTGGCCCCGAATTCCGGCCATTGTTACAGGCGCAGCAGCTGGCGCGGACGCATGCCGAACGCCGCCAGCGATCCGAAATAAACCAGCGCGGCGCCCAGCAGCGCAAGCACCAGAAAGCCGGCGCGCTGGGCGCCCGGGAGCGCCACCCAGTTGACGGCGCGCGCGGCCCAACCCAGGAACAGGCAAAGCAGCAACGTCGCCGCGATGACTTTGGCGCCAAACGCTTTCCAGCCCTTTTCCGGGCGGTAGCTGCCGCGTCGAATCAGGCCGCGCAACAGCCAGCCGGCGTTGAGCAGCGCGCCCAGGCTGATGGAGAGCGTGAGCGCCGCGTGCTGCAGGAACGGCACGAAGATCGCATTGAACATCTGCGTGACGACCAGCACGACGATGGCGATGCGCACCGGCGTCCGGATATCAAGCTTGGCGTAATACCCCGGTGCCAGCACCTTGACGCCGACCAGGCCAACAAGCCCGACGCCGTAAAACACCAACGCAAACGCCGTGCGCTCGACGTCGTGCACGGAAAAACGGCCGTAGTAAAAGAGTGTGGCCACCAGCGGCGTGGCAAACATCAGGAGTCCGGCCGCGCACGGCAAGGTCAGCAGCAACACCAACCGCAAACCCCAGTCGAGCATCTTCGAGTAACGCACGTGGTCGCCACTGGCATAAGCACCCGCCAGTTGCGGCGTGAGCACCACGCCAAGCGCCACGCCCAGCAGCGCCGTCGGAAATTCCATCAGCCGGTCGGCATAAAAAAGCCAGGTCACGCTGCCCACCGCCAGGTAGGACGCAATCTGGGTGTTGATCAGAAGCGAGAGCTGCGCCACGCCCACGCCGAGCAGCGCGGGCAACATCAGCTTGAGCACCTGCTGCACGCCAGCGTCGCCCCAAGCCGCGCGCACTTGGCGCCAACCCAGGCGAATGCGCGGCAACACGCCGACATGGGCCAGCGCCGGAATTTGCACGGCCAGTTGCAGCACGCCGCCCGCCATCACGCCCACGGCCATGACATAAATCGGCTCGATCCCCATGCGCTGAAACCATGGCGCGCCGAACCACGCCGCCACGATCATCGACAGATTCAGCAGAATCGGCGTGGCTGCCGGCACGGCGAAATGGCGCCACGTATTGAGAACGCCCGCGGACAGCGCCACCAGCGACATGCAGGCGATGTAGGGCACCATCACCCGCGTCATGAGCACGCCCGCGGCGAACTCCGATTCCTTCAGGCCGCTGGCCAAAACCCACATCAAGACCGGTGCGCCAATCACGCCCGCGATACTGACCAGAATCAGCGCGGCCACCAGAACGGTGGCCACGGCATCGATCAGGACCTGGGTGGCGGCGTCGCCACGGCGCGCCTTGCTGCTGGCGAGCACCGGGACGAAAGCCTGGCTGAAAGCGCCTTCGGCGAACAGGCGGCGCATCAGGTTGGGAATGCGAAACGCCACGTTGAAGGCGTCGGTAAGGCCGCTTACGCCGAACACCGCAGCCATCAGCAAATCGCGTGCCAGGCCCGTGATGCGCGAAGCCAGAGTCAGGAGAGAAACGATGGAGGCGGATCGGATCAGGCTCACGGGAGCGTCTCAGGCAATTGCGGGCGTGCCGCACCAAAGCGCGTGAAGTGTAGTCGCTCAGTCCTCGGCGCCCATATTCGCTAAAATGCGCGGTTCTGTCACATCATCAGCAAGCTCGAAAAGGAATATTTCAATGGCGACTGAAAAGCCGAAAAAGAAAAACCCGCGCCTGGCCTCCGGCCGCAAGCGCGCGCGTCAGGATATCAGGCTCAACGCGCACAACACGTCGTTGCGCTCGAAATACCGCACCGCGGTGAAGAACGTCGAAAAAGCCGTCCTCGCGGGCGATCAGGACAAGGCCAAGGCGGCGTTCACGATCATGCAATCGGTGGTGGACAGCGTCGCGGACAAGAACATCTTTCACAAGAACAAGGCGGCGCGCGACAAACATCGCCTGGCCGTCAGGGTGAAGGCGCTCGCGAAGAGCGCCGCGTAACCCGCACGAAGTGCAGCCCGGGCGGCGCCCACGCAACGCCGCCTGCCGTTTGAATCGGTGCGCTGTGACAGAAAAAAACCGCCTTCGGGCGGTTTTTTGATGGATGCCTCGCTGTCGTTCCCGGGTATCGACGCACGTCTACCCCCCATAGAAGTGGTCGATGAACTTCTGCCGGAACTGTTCGTGGCACCCGAGGCAGCTCTGCTGGATTTTTGCGTAGTCGGCCACCACGGCCTGGCCGTCGCCTTTCTTCGCGGCGTCTCCCATCGCTGCCGCGTCATCCTTGGCTTTCACGTCGAAGCCGCGAAACTTGGGCGCGTCGATGTTCAACCACGCCAGGATTTTCACTTTCTCGAGAATAGGCGGCTCGGCGTGGTTGGCGATCCTGGGCGCAAGTTCAGCCACCGTCTGCCAGTCCTTCTGCGAAATGGCGCCGTTCACCGCGTTCATGTCGCTGTCCAGTTGCAGCATGATGCCGCGCAACGCCATGGGCTTGGGCTGATCGGCGCTCTGCGCCATGGCGCAGATTGGCCCCAGCGCCAGCGCAAAGACCAGGGCCCTGGCCAAAGACCAGTCGATCGAACACTGCATGGATGAACCCTTCAAAATCAAGTGCCGGTTCGGTTGGGACTTTCGGCGCGCGCGGTCAATCGATCCACCGCGCACCGCGCCCGGCAATGCAGGCCGCGGACATCAGCCCCAACACGACACGTCCAAGTGTGCTCCCACGCCCGGCGCGAGCCAACCGGAGCCCGCATCCCCGTGCGGGTTATTGGTCCGCACATCCGGCGTCGATTCCAATCCACAACTCCGTGCGCGTCGTGCTGCACGGGCGACAAGCCGGAGGCGTCCCGCCGGCACCGCCGATCCACTCCATCTGCCTAAAATGACCCTCCCGCGGGCCTCGTTGGCCCGTTTCTTGTTTGCTTTCGAGGGAAACCGACCGTGGACGCTGCTGCCGAACTCCAGGAACCGCACTTGATGAACACCTACGGCCGCCTGCCGGTCGCGATTGCGTACGGGCGCGGCTGCCGCCTGTGGGACGTGAACGGCAAGAGCTATCTGGACGGTTTCGGCGGGATCGCGGTGAATACCCTGGGCCACGCGCACCCCAAGCTGGTGCCGGCGCTGCAGGACCAGATCGGCAAGGTGATCCACACCAGCAATTACTTCTACGTCCCGAACGCGGAAAAGCTCGCCGCCCGGCTGGCCGAGCTGTCCCGCATGCGCAACGTGTTTTTCTGCAATTCGGGCATGGAAGCGAATGAAGCCGCGATCAAGCTGGCGCGCAAGTTCGGCCACGGCCGTGGCATCGACAGACCGGAAATCGTGGTGTACGACGATGCCTTCCACGGCCGCAGCATCGCGACCTTGAGCGCAACCGCCAATCCCAAGGTGCGTGAAGGTTTCGGCCCCTACGTCGAAGGTTTCATCCGCGCGCCGCGCAACGACATCAATGCGCTGAAGGCCGCGACCGCCGACCACCCCAACGTGACCGCGGTGTTCTTCGAAACCATCCAGGGCGAAGGCGGCATCCGCCCGATGGAAGCGGAATACCTGCGCCAGGTGCGCGCGCTCTGCGACCAGAAGAACTGGCTCATGATGATCGACGAAGTGCAGTGCGGCATGGGCCGCACCGGCAAGTGGTTCGCGCACCAGTGGGCCGGCATCGTGCCGGATGTGATGGCGCTCGCCAAAGGACTGGCTTCGGGTGTGCCCATCGGCGCGGTCGTCGCCGGGCCGAGAGCGGCCGACATTTTCCAGCCGGGAAACCACGGCACCACGTTCGGCGGCAACCCGCTCGCCATGCGCGCCGGGGTCGAGACGCTGCGCATCATGGAAGAGGAAAAGCTGCTGGAAAACGCCGCCGACGTCGGCGCTTACCTGAAAGTCACATTGGAGCAAAAGCTCGGCGCCAACCCGGGCGTGCGCGAAATCCGCGGCCAGGGCTTGATGATCGGCGTCGAACTGATCAAGCCCTGCGCCATCCTCGCGCAGCGCGCGGTTAAAGCCGGCTTGTTGATCAGCGTGACCGCGGGCAACGTGATCCGTCTGGTACCGCCGCTCATCTTCACCCGGGCCGATGCGGACGAACTGGTGGCCATCCTGGTGCCGCTGGTCGAAGCGTTCCTGCAAGAGCCATAAAGAGGTTCCCCATGACCGCACCCACCGCCCTCAAGCACTACCTGCAATTCGCGGATTTCAGCGCCGACGAGTACGCCTACCTGCTCGATCGTGCGGCGCTCATCAAGCGCAAATTCAAGGCGTACGAAAAGCACCACACGTTGCACGACCGCACGCTGGCGATGATTTTCGAGAAAGCCAGCACGCGCACGCGCGTGAGCTTCGAAGCCGGCATGTACCAACTGGGCGGATCGGTGGTTTATCTGACCAGCGGCGACAGCCAACTGGGGCGGAACGAGCCGATCGAAGACACGGCGCGCGTGATCAGTCGCATGACCGACATCGTGATGATCCGCACTTTCGAGCAGGCGCGGATCGAGCGCTTTGCTGAATATTCGCGCGTGCCGGTGATCAACGGCCTGACCAACGAATACCACCCGTGCCAGATCCTGGCCGACCTCTTCACGTACCGCGAACACCGTGGGGACATCCGCGGCAAGACGGTGGCGTGGGTGGGCGACGGCAACAACATGGCCAACACTTGGGCGCAAGCCGCCACGCTGCTCGGCTTCAACCTGCACGTGAGCGCGCCGCAAGGCTATGAAGTGAACGAACAGTTGGCCGCGATCAAGGGGCATCGCCACGGCGCACCCGCATGGAAGAACTTCGCCAATCCGCGCGCGGCCTGCGAAGGCGCTGACCTGGTCACGACCGACGTCTGGACGTCGATGGGCTACGAAGCGGAAAACAAGGTACGCAAGGAAGCATTCGCCAGTTGGTGCGTGGATACCGACATGATGCAGGCAGCCAAGCCCGACGCGCTCTTCATGCACTGCCTGCCCGCGCACCGCGGCGAGGAAGTGGCCGCTGACGTGATCGACGGCCCGCAGTCCGTCGTCTGGGACGAAGCCGAGAACCGCATGCACGTGCAGAAGGCGCTGCTGGAATACCTGCTGCTCGGCCGCCTGAGTTAAAGCCCGATTCGCGACCGCGTTGTGGTCACGGACCCACGCCGCGCGGCCGCGTCGCTCGTATTCAGAAAAACAGCCAGGTCTCGATCAGGAAAAGCGGCACCAGGATGCCCACGCTCCACGCCATGTAGCCAAAGAAGCTCGGCATCCGGACTCCGCGTTCCACGGCGATAGACTTGACCATCAGGTTGGGCGCGTTGCCAATGTAGGTGATGGCGCCCATGAAGACCGCGCCAGCGCTGATGGCCGCCAGCGTATCGGCCAGCGGCCCCATCAGGTGGATCGCGTCGCCGCCCGCGGTATTGAAGAACACCAGATACGTGGGCGCGTTGTCCAGCAGCGAACTCAAGGCACCCGTGGCCCAGAAGAACGCCGCCGGATTGGGCGTCCCGTCGGCGTTCGTGACAGCGCGCACGACGGGCGCAAATGCGCCGTGGACTCCCGCCTGCAACATGGCGATCACGGGAATGATGGTGAGAAAGATGCCGGCAAACAGCATCGCCACTTCTTTCATCGGTCCCCAGCTGAATTGGTTGGCCCGGTGCACCGGCGCCGGCGTGACCACGAGGGAAGCGATCGTGACCAACGCCATGCCGACGTCACGCACCAGCCCGGGCAAGCCGACCGAAGTCCCATAAACGTCGAACGCGACCGGCGATTTCCACAGACCGCTCATCAGTACCAGGCCGACGACGATTGCCAGCAGGACGAAATTGACGGCGCCGTCGAAACCAAACGAATGCGTGTCGGGCGTTGGATCGCGCGGCATGACGCCCTCTTTCTTGTACAGATAGCTGTCAAGCAAGAAAAAGATCACCAGCAAAGCGCCGATCAGAAACACGGTATCGAGAATGACGTGTTCCACGGTCCAGAAGAAAGTCACGCCCTTCAGGAACCCGAGGAACAGCGGCGGATCGCCCAGCGGCGTCAGCGAGCCGCCGATGTTGCTCACGATGAAAATGAAAAAGATCACGACATGAGCACAATTGCGCCGGTTGTCGTTGGCGCGGATCAGCGGCCGGATCAACAACATGGAAGCGCCGGTGGTGCCCATGAAGCTCGCCAGAGCGCCGCCGATCAGCAGAAAAGCCACATTCACCAGCGGCTTGCCATGCAGATTGCCGCGCACGTAAATGCCGCCCGACACCACGAACAGCGCGGTCAAAAGAACGATGAACGGGATGTACTCGTCCAGCAGCGCATGCACCAGCCCCGCCGCCGCCGCCCCGGAGCCGAAAACCGTCGCAAAAGGCAGGAAGAACGCCAACGACCACGCCGCGGTGATTTTTCCGAAGTGGCGTTCCCAGACCGTCGGGACGAGCAGCGGGCACACCGCAATCGACAACAGCACGCCGATGAACGGCAGACCCCACCAGAACGCCAGCGCGCTGCCGTCGACAGTGGCGGCGTGCACCGAAGTCGAACCGAACGACAACACCCACAGCAGCGCCAGGCGGCCCGCCGGCCCGATTCGGACTTCCCTCCGCCGAGCGGGCGCGCGCATTGGCCGGCCCTTCACCCGGCGGCTTTGTTGGCCGCGTCATCGCGCTTGGCGGAAGACTCCGGCGCCGACCCCAAGCCAAACACCTGGCGCAAGTAAGTCAGGTAGCCATCGTCTTCGACCATGGTCTTGCCGGGCGTGTCGGAAATTTTCGCAACAGGCTGATCGTTGCAGCGCACCATCTTCAGCACCAGTTGCAGCGCTTCGGGGCCCAGGTCGTTGGTCAGATTGGTGCCTACCCCAAACGAGACGCCCACGCGCTTGTGGAAACGCTTGAACAGCTCGATGCAGCGCGGGATGGTGAGGCCGTCGCTGAACACCAGCGTCTTGTTGCGCGGGTCGCAGCGGTTGGCGGTGTAGTGTTCGATCATGCGCTCACCCCAGACGAACGGATCGCCCGAATCGTGGCGCGCGCCATCGAAGAGTTTGCAGAAATACATGTCGAAATCGCGCAGGAAAGCGTTCATGCCGTACACGTCCGAGAGCGCAATCCCGAGGTCGCCGCGGTATTCCTGCGCCCACTTTTCAAAGGCGAACACCTGGCTGTCGCGCAGCCGCGGCCCGAGCGCCTGGCAGGCCTGCAAATACTCGTGCGCCATGGTGCCCACCGGCCGTAAGCCAAGCTCCTTGGCAAACAGCACGTTGCTGGTGCCCGACAACTGCCCGTCATCGCCCGTTCCGAGCCCACGTGCCAGCGTTTGCAGTACCTCCTGGTGCCACGCGCGCGAGAAGCGGCGACGCGTGCCGAAATCGGCCAGTTTCAGCGCCGCCAGATGTGGATTCTTCAAGAGGCCGATTTTTTCCTGCAGGCGCCGCCGGCCCTCAGCATGGCTCAAATGCGGCGCGGTGTTGCGGAAATAAACCTCGCTGATGATCGCGAGCAGCGGCACCTCGAACAGGATGGTGTGCAACCACGGTCCACGAATCCGGATCGCAATTTCGCCGTCGTCCTGCGCGCTCAACGCCACGTGCTTGACGTTGAGCTTGAACAGCCCGAGAAAGTCGATGAAATCGCTCTTGATGAAACGCAGGCTGCGCATGTACGCCAGTTCACCCTCGGTGAACTGCAAGCTGCACAAATGCGCGATCTCGTCCTGGACCTCCTTCAGGTACGGCGCCAACGCAACCCCTTCCGTGCGGCACTTGAACTTGTATTCGACCTGGGCGCCGGGAAACTGGTGCAGCACGGCCTGCATCATGGTGAATTTGTAGAGATCGGTGTCGAGCAAACTGTCGATGATCATGTCAGCTACCTTTTCTCATCGCGCTTGAACGCGACCGTCTGGATTTCTTGGGTGAGTTGAGTCAACACGCGCTTTGCGGCGCGTCCGCATCGCCTACCCACCGGGTGAACGACTCGACCGGAGCGCGCGCGTTGGCAAACGTGTTCACCGGCGCCGATTCGTCGGGCCAGCCGAGCGACATGCCGCACACCAGCTTCTCGTCGGCACTGGCGCCCACGAACGGCATGATGATCGAGTGGAACCGATTCCAAGCCGCCTGCGGACAGGTGTGCAGTCCCCGGGCGCGCGCCGCCACCATGATGTTTTGCAGGAACATGCCGTAGTCGATCAGGCTGCCTGCGCCCATGATTCGGTCCACGGTAAAAATCAATCCGACCGGCGCGTCGAAAAACTCGAAATTGCGCCGGTGTTGCGCGTGCATCTTGTCTTTCTCGCCGCGCGCAATGCCCAGCAACCCATACAGGCCCCAACCATTGGTGCGCCGACGCCCGAGATAAGGCTCCAGCCAGTGGCTTGGGTAGTAGTCGTACTCTTCCTGGTACCGGGCAGCCAGATCGGGTCGGTCGCGAATCGCGTCGTAGGCGGCGCACACTTGCGTGACCAACGCTTCTCTCGCCCGACCCTGCAGCACATACACCCGCCAGGGCTGGGCGTTGCTGCCCGATGGCGCGTAGCGCGCCACCTGCAGGATTTCATTCACCGAGGCGCGCGGCACCGGTTGCGCTGAAAACGCACGCACGCAGTAACGGTTCAGGATCGCCGCATCGACGCTGGCTGGATCCGCGATGCGGGCGTTGAGTTGTGTCATGAAAGTGTTTCGGGGGCAGAACGGAACCGTGTCGAGACTGGGGCCGATCAGGACGCGAGTCTACGCAAGCGGACGGCCCCGCGGCGGCAAAGCCCCTGACGCGCGCTTCTAGACTGCCGTGTCTAAACAAGCCAGGATCAGGGAAAACCCCTTGATTTGCCCGGCGAATACCGTAACATTCATCCCATGCTGCGCTGCAACATAAAGCAGTGGTTCAGAGCAGCACTCACGAGTGTATTTGCCCACCATTGCCACGGAGATATTCCACATGTTCACGCCCGACCAATTCATTGAATCGCAAAAAACCAGCCTGAGAACCCTGAACGACCTGAGCGTCAAGGCGTTCGAAGGCGTCGAAAAGCTGATCGACCTCAACGTCCAAGCCGCCAAGTCGGCCATGGTCGAATCGAACGAGCACACCCAAGCGCTGTTGTCCGTCAAGGACGTGCAAGAGTTCCTGGCGCTGCAAAGCAGCGTGGTCGAGCCTCTGGCCGAAAAAGTGGCCGCCTACAACCGCCACCTGTATGACATCGCTTCTGGCGTGAATGGCGAATTCAGCAGGGCTTTCGAAGCCAAGCTCGCCGAAAACCAGGCGCAATTCGCCGCCTTCATTGAAGACGCCGCAAAAAATGCCCCGGCCGGCTCGGAATCGGCTGTTGCCCTGTTCAAGAGCGCCGTCTCCGCTGCCAACAATGCGTTTGATTCAGTTCAAAAAGCGGCCAAGCAAGCGTCCGACATCGCCGAAGCCAACATCAATGCGGCTGCCGCGAATGCCACCAAGATCGCCAAGAGCGCTGCAGTCGGCGGCAAGAAACGCTAATTGAGCGCTGAGCTAAGCCACTTAGGGTTTTATTGAATGCAAGAAGTCAGGCAGTGCCTGACGCAAGAGTTGTCTCCTCGGATCCTTTCGAAACTCTCCGAGTTCAGGGATCCCTTCAGGGCTGATCGCAAGATCAGCCCTTTTTTTGCCTTTTTTTGTCGCCTTCGCGCCCGGACGCTGCTTCCCTGGGCGGCGTGCGGCATGAACAGCGTGCGACCACTTGAAACTCGGTCGGCGGTCGAGAACGCCGGGCGCGACATACGGACGGGTCCGGGCTCCACCGTCAAATCGGAGTGGTCAGACATGGTCGTCATGACTTCTGAGAACGTCGCGAGTTACCCCGCGTGAAGGAAACCAAGGGGACAGGCATTTGGCTTGGCGGTGCGCAGCCGCGGGCTGGGCGGCGACATCATGGCGGGTCTGCGGTCGCTCAAGGGCAGCGAGATCACCGAGTACACGCAAATATTGGAAAAAGCTCGCCGCCACGCCGTCGATCGCTTGGTGCGGAACGCCACGGCCATGGGCGCCGACGGCATCGTGACAATGCGTTGCGATTCCTCCGAAATCGGTCACCATGAGCGAGATCCCGGCCTACGGCACGGCTGTCGCGCTGTGAAAGACAGGCCGACATGCGGAAGCGTTTGGTCATTGCGCTCGGTATCGCAGGCCTGGCGACCGCTGTCTTGTTTCTGGCGTTCAGACTCTACACACCGGCCATTCACTTGTTCACCTGGAGCATCACCGTCATCGTTGCCACGGTGTTCGAACCTTGGCGCTATTCACCCAAGGTAAACCGCAGCAGCGGTCGCTGGCAGGCGACGCGCGAGCGCTTCAACGACCCCGTGCCGGGCGACCGGGTCAAGGTGTTCTACAACCTCGGAGCCGGCGAGCGTGACAATCACGGCGCGGAACATCCCCAGTGCAGATCAGGCGACGTGACGGCGTTTTCCGTCTTGGTGGACGCCGCGACGTCGAGTGCCGTCTTGAATCATTGGAACGGCCGCTCGCGTGTTGTAAACTCCCCGCCGAAACCAAGTAAACGAACAACCAAAAACGCCTTTGAGACGCGTCGCATTCGCCGGCAAACGGTACCCGCTTCGACGCGCACCTTCCACGATGAACCATCAACTGCTGGCCGCCGTTTTCGTTTTGTTTTTCGTCCCTGCTGTCTACGCACAGCAAGCATCTCACGCCCCGATTGAAGCGCATGGCGCCGCCGCAGACGACGCATCGACGAGCGATCCGTTGCATCAAGTCTTGGTGAAAAGAGGGTTCTTCGAGAACATCCAGAATTCGGTCCAGCAAGGCGCAACCCTTGCGCACGACATGGTGGAGAACGCGCTGGACCTGATCGGAACGCGCTACCGCCGAGGCGGCACTTCCGCCGTCACCGGGTTCGACTGCAGCGGCTTCGTCCGCGCGATTTACGAAGAAACCACCGGTCGGCTCCTGCCGCACAACGCTGCCGCCCAAGCACGCACCACCGAAAAAATCGACAAGTCGCAGCTCAAACCGGGCGACCTGGTGTTTTTCAATACGCTGCGACGCGCCTATAGCCACGTCGGCATCTACATCGGCGACGGCAAGTTCATCCACTCTCCACGCGCCGGCCAAGACGTGCGCATCGAAGAGTTGAGCATGAGCTACTGGGCCAAACGCTTCGACGGCGCGCGCCGGCTGACTTTCCACTAAAAGTCAAACGGCCGCCTGACAGACGCGGCCCGCGAGCACGTCCAATGAAGCCTTCCCTTGATTCCCGGTGCGCGTGGCTGGGGCGGCACGGACACGCGGCGCCAGACGCCGCAGCGGATCGAACTAACGCCGCCAGCCGCCGCGGTGGCCCCAACCACCATGGCCCCATCCGCCTCGGTGGCCGCCACCCCAGTAGCCGTGGCCGAAAGTCCCATAAAGCCCAATCGACACGGCTGGCCAGCCATAGCCGTAGTACGGTGCAGGCGCATAGACGGGCGCCGCGTAGACGGGCGTGGCCGAATATGCCACCGGTGCGCCAATCGCATACGGCCCCGCGGGCGCGACGACACAGCCACCCAGCAAGCACGCACCCAGGGCTACAGCGCACAACGCCCAACGGCGCCGGCTGCAAGCAGGAATGAAGGGGGTCATGATTTCAACGTAACGAACGCGTAATCCGCTCGGAGTCAGTATGGCACTGAACCTGATTCGAGGTTGCGCGCCGAGTGCTCAGACCGCGGCCGTCGTTTCTGCGTTCATACCGTGGCATCGGGTATCTGGTAGCCCAAAAAATCCGGCGCTTTGGGCAAAATTCATTGACCGATCAATTGGCGCATCGCCTGTTCGTCGATGACCGCAATCCCGAGTGCCTGTGCGCGCGCCAGTTTGCTGCCGGCTTCGCTGCCCGCCACCACGTAGTCGGTCTTGCGGCTCACGCTTTCGCTCACCTTGGCGCCGACCGCCTCGAGCAGCGCGCGCGCCTGGTCGCGGCTCAAGGTCGGCAGCGCTCCCGTCAAAACGAAGGTTTTCCCGGCCAGCGTTTGCGGCGCGGCAGTTGACGCCGACGCTGCCGGCCAGTGGATGGCCGACGCCACCAATTGCGCTACGACGTCGCGGTTGTGCGGCTCCTGAAAGAAGGCATGGATGCTCTCGGCCACCACCGGCCCCACGTCGGGTACCTGGAGCAGCCGCTCGGCATCCGCCGCCATGATCTGCTCCAGCGAGCCCAGTTGCACGGCCAGATCGCGTGCGGTGCGCTCGCCCACGTGCCGAATGCCGAGCGCGAACAGAAAGCGCGGCAGCGTGGTTTGCTTCGATTTTTGCAGTGCATCGATCAGGTTCTGCGCTGATTTTTCGGCCATCCGATCGAGCGCCGCCAAATCGCCGACAGTCAACCGATAAACGTCCGGCAGCACGCGCACCAGCCCGCCATCAATCAACTGATCCACCAACTTGTCGCCCAGGCCCTCGATATCCATGGCGCGCCGGCTGGCAAAGTGCAGCAACGCCTGCTTGCGCTGGGCCGAGCAGAACAGGCCTCCGGTACAGCGATGATCGGCTTCGCCTTCTTCGCGGATCACGGCGCTGCCGCACACCGGGCATCGGGCGGGCATCTGGAACGGTACGGTTGCCTGCGGCCGGCGCTCGGGCAGCACGCTCACCACCTCGGGGATGACGTCGCCGGCGCGCCGCACCACCACGGTATCGCCCACGCGCACGTCCTTGCGCTGGATCTCCAGCTCATTGTGCAGCGTGGCATTGGTGATCGTGGCGCCGCCGACGAAGACCGGCGCCAACTTGGCCACGGGCGTGAGCTTGCCCGTGCGGCCGACCTGCACGTCGATCGCCTGCACCACCGTGAGTTGCTCCTGGGGCGGGTATTTGTGCGCCACGGCCCAACGCGGCTCGCGCGTGACGAAACCCAACTCGCGGCGCAACGGAATCGAGTCGACCTTGTAAACGACGCCATCGATGTCGAACGGCAAGCGATCGCGTCGCGCCGCCAGATCGGTGTGAAACGCCGCCAGATCCGCTGGCGCCTGCGCGCGTCGTGACAAATCGGAGACCGGAAAGCCCCAGCCTTTCAGTGCCTGCAAGACGTCCCAATGGCAGGCAAAGTCGGGGCCGCCCTGATCAGGCGGCGTGATTTCACCCAGCTCGTAAGCAAAAAAACTGAGTGGGCGTTGCGCCGCGACGGCGGGGTCCAACTGACGCACCGCGCCCGCCGCTGCATTGCGCGGATTGACGAACGTCTTGGCCACCTTGTCGCCAGCCGCCATGCGAGCGCGCTGCGTCTCGTTCAGCGCCTCGAAATCATCGCGGCGCATGTAGACCTCGCCGCGCACTTCCAGCACCGGCGGCGCGCTGCCGCGCAAGCGCAGCGGAATCTGGCCGATGGTACGGATGTTCTGCGTCACGTCTTCGCCCTCGGCGCCATTCCCGCGCGTGGCCGCCTGCACCAGAACGCCACCTTCATAGCGCAGATTCATGGCCAGGCCGTCGAACTTTGGCTCGGCCACGTAGGCAATCGGCAGGCCGGCCACGGCCCGCACGGCATCTGCGCACAAGGGTTGCGCCCGGTAGCGGGGATCGGTCGGCTCCAGCTCGTGACGGCGCTGCTCGCCCGCCAGGTAGTTGCGGATGTGGCGCTCGAAGTTTTCGGCGCCCTCGGCCGTGGTATCCGTTTCGGTGCGAATGCTGAGCATTGGCACGCGATGCTGAACCGTGGCAAAACCTTCCAGCAGACGACCGCCCACGCGCGCGGTCGGCGAATCGGATGTACGCAACTCGGGGTGGCTCCGCTCCAGCCTCTGGAGCTCACGAAACAGGCGGTCGTACTCGGCGTCCGGCAATTCGGGCGCGTCCAACGTGTAGTACTGGTAGGCAGCCTGGTTGAGTTGCTGGCGCAACGCCGCCATGCGCTGTTCGATTTCAGGATCTGTCGACATGGTGCCAGCCAGCATACCAGCGCCATCCGCGCCCGGCGGGTGGCGCATTCAAGACCACGGCGGCGCGCACATCAACTGAAAAGTCGTTGCGCCTGGGGCGAACCCGCCGGCAATCCGTGCTCATCCAGCGCTGCATACAAGCGCTGCAGGTCGGCAGCAATCCCGGTCATCGCGTCCGCGCCCAGCGCGCGCCCGGTCTCATCGGTCACGGTGCCATTCATGGCTTCCGCCAACGCCCAAGTGTGCTGCCCCAAGTGTTCAAGCGGCCGATCCTCCGGCGCGATCAGCGGCACGTCGAATCCGAGGGCAACCTCGCCGAGCGGCGCTTCGGCGAAATTCTCCGGCGCCGCGGCCCCCGGGTCCATCCTCAGTTCGAGGATCGTATGCCCCACCCCGCTACCGGCCGGCAGCACCATCCGACCCGGAACGGCGGTTGCCTGGAACCCCCGCTTCATCGCCTGCTGCATGACGAAACCGGCGCTCCAGGCCGCCGCGTTCGCTCGCACAAGCAGCCCCAGGTGCGCGTCGTATCCGCGGGCAAATTGATCCAACTCCCGTGCCCGCGCGGTCTCGTGCGCCATTTCAGGAAACTCGGCACTTGCGCCCAATGCATCCGCCATACGTTCGACTTTGACCACGAACTCGGAAAACTCGATGTCGTTCAGCGCCCCCATGCGTCCGGCCAACTGGACCCCTGCCTGCACGGCGTCGTAGCGCTGGCCGGCTCGGGGAAATTCCCAGGCGCCCGCGGCGGTGCGCGCCTCGACAGCAAACGGCTTGGTGCCCACCCGGCGGGTCGGTGGCAGAACGCCCAACAGCGCTTCAGCGGCAATCGGCGTGCGCTCCAGGGCCAGCGGAACGATCGAGTCGATCAATCCGTCCAGCGACGAAAGCGGCTCGGCAGCGCCGGGCACGCCCAGCAGCGGTTCAACGCGCGAGCCCTCGCCGTCGCCTTCGGCGGGCGCGCCCGCCGGCGCTGCTTCGCGCGGCGCGCTGCGGCGCTCTTTCCAGGAGTTGTAGCGCATCACCACGACCAGCACCACGATGCCCCCGGCCGTCAAACCGATTTGCAAAGGAGTCATACGTCCACACGTTCTTTCTGAAAATTACACACCCGCCTGCGCCCATCCCAGCGCGCGCTCCAGATCGACGCTGACCAAGTGCGAAACACCCTCTTCCGCCATGGTCACGCCAATCAGTTGCTCGGCCTTTTCCATGGCGATGCGGTTGTGGCTGATGAACAGAAACTGCGTCCCCTGCTGGCTCATTCGGGCCACCAGGTTGGCATAGCGCTCGGTGTTGGCGTCGTCCAGCGGCGCATCGACCTCATCCAACAGACAGAAAGGCGCAGGGTTGAGTTCAAAAATGGCAAACACGAGGGCGATCGCCGTCAGTGCCTTTTCGCCGCCGGAAAGCAGGTGAATGGTCTGGTTCTTCTTGCCCGGCGGTTGCGCCATGACCTGGATGCCGGCATCCAGCACTTCTTCACCGGTCATGAGCAATCGCGCCTGGCCGCCGCCGAACAACGCGGGAAACAACTGGCCGAAGTGGTGGTTCACCGCGCTGAACGTATCCGACAGCAAGGCCCGCGTCTCGTGGTCGATTTGCCGGATGGCGCCTTCCAGCGTGGTCATGGCGTCGAGCAAATCGGCCGATTGCTCGGCCAGCAACGTCTTGCGTTCGCGCGCGCCGGTCAATTCGTCGAGCGCCGCGAGGTTGACCGCGCCGAGGGCGGTCAACGACCGTTGCAAGCGCTCGATTTCTTCCTGCAATCCGTCCAATTCGACCGCTTCGCTTCCAATCGACTGCGCCAGCACACCCAGATCGACTTCGGCGCCCGCCAGTTGCCCGGTGTATTGCTCAACACTCAAGCGTGCGGCCTGCTCCTCCAGGCGCAAATCGACCACGCGCTGCTGCAGCGACGGCAGATCCCGCTCGAGCGCCAGGCGCTGCTCGTCGGCCGCACGCAGCCGGACGCCGCTCGCATCTGCCGCGGCGCGCCGGGCCGCTAGAAGCTGCTCGCGCTCGGCTTTCGTCGCTTTCGCTCGCTCCAGATCGGTTTGTGCCGTCGGGTTGGCAAGATCTTGCAGTTCGGTTTGCGCGCGCGCCTGCTCGGCGCGCAGGGTGTCGATTTGCTCGAGCGCGCCTTGAACCGTACGCTCCAATTCGGCACGGCGCGCCTCGGTACTGCGCAGGTCGAAGCGGATTTCTGCGAGCTGCTGCTCAGCCTCGCGTACCCGTGCCTGGGCTTCGGCGAATTCACGCTCCAGTTGCTGCGTCCCCACGCGCATCGCGTCGCGGCTCGCTTCTATCGGCTGCAACTGGACGTGCGCTTCCGCCAGACGCACGGCAATGGGTTCGCGGCGCTGCACCAGAGCTGCAAGAGCTGCCGACAACTCGGTCAGATCCGCGTCCAGCCGGGCGGCGCGCATCCGGGTTTGCTCGACCTGCTGCAAACAGCGCAACGCGTCCACCTGGAGCTGCTGCGCGCGCTGCCGAGCTTGCGATTCGTCCTGGCGCGCCTGCGTCATCCGCGCACTGACATCGGCGTGGCCCTGCTCGGCTTTCGCCAAGGCCGTATTGGCCTGGTCACGCACGATGCTCTGCGCTTGCAGACGCTGCTCCAGCGCCTCGATCTCATGCGCGCGAACGAATACGCCGGCGCCTTCCGCGTCGGGCGCATAAAAGGTCACGTCGCGGCGACGCACACAGTGCCCATCGGCCACGAACACCGCTTCGCCCGCCGACAGCTCGCGGCGCATCGCCAGCGCCTGATCCAGGGTTTCGGCGGCAAAGCAACCGGCCAACCATTCGCCCAGCAACGCCTGCACGCGCGCATCAGTCTCGGGTTGCAAGAAACGTGCGAGCTGCGGCAACCGTCCGCTCACAGGGTTGGACGCACTCTCCGGCCAAGCAAAAAGCGTGAGTCGCGCGGGCGGCGGTTCGCCCGTCCAGGAACGCACCTGATCGAGATCACCCAAAGCCAACGCCTGCACGCGTTCGCGCAGCGCCGACTCCAGCGCCAGTTCCCATCCGGGCTGCACGCGAACACGGCTCCATAACCGTTCTTCGCGGTCCAGCCCGTGCTTTTTCAGCCACGGCTGCAGCTTCTCGTTGGTTTGCAGGCGCTGTTGCAACGATTTCAGGGCATCAAGCTGTGCCGACAGCGTGGCGCCGCGGGCGCCTTCGTCGCTGGCAACCCCGCGGCGGCGCTTGCGCTCTTGCTCCAGGCAATCGACCTCGGCCTGCAACGCCTGCAGCACACTTCCGGCCGCCTGCGCATCCGCTTGCGCTTTCCGCCACTCGACTTGCACCTCTTCCAAGCGATCCGCATCCGCCGCCGGCAACGCCGCCCGCTCGCTTTGCAACCGTTGCTGCCGCTCGGAAAGCAAGCGCCGTTGCGCTTCAATTCCCCGCTCTTCCGCGACCAGCAATTCAATGCGCTGCTGCAGTTGAACGCCCAGGTCGCGCTGCCGTTGCTGCGCTGCGCGCGCGTCGCGCAGAGCGGCTTCACGCTGTGTTGCCGCTGTCCGCAATTCAGTCAGTTGGGCGCCCAGCCCCTGCGCAGCCGACTGTGCTTCGCCTGCATGACGCTCGAGCGCCTGCAGCGCCTGCGCGGCCTCTGCACGCCGCGCGTCCCAGCGCGCAACCTGGTCGCTCACCTCCGCCACACGACCCGTGATGCGAGCGCGGCTCGCACCCACCAAGCGAATCTCGGCCTCCAGGCGCGCCACTTCCGCCGTCGCCTCGTAGAGCGTGCCCTGCGCTTGTTGCAACGCTTCACTCGCGGCAGCAAGGGCGGAACGCTCTCCTGCCACGCTTTGCACTGCCCGCTGCAACGCGGCCGTGCGGGCTTCAAGTTGGGTGGCGGATTGCGCCATCTCCGATTGAACGCGGGCTTGCTCCCCTTCTGCCGCGCGCCGCTTCAGAAACCACAACTGGTTCTGCTTCAGCGTCGCGCGCGCTTGCAGGTCGCGATAGCGCCTGGCGACGTCGGCCTGCTTCTCGAGCTTGGCCAGGTTGCTGCCCAGTTCGCGCAAAACATCGTCCACGCGGTTCAGATTTTCGCGGGTGTCCACCAGGCGGCTTTCCGTCTCGCGCCGCCGCTCTTTGTACTTGCTGACGCCCGCCGCCTCTTCCAGAAAAAGACGCAACTCTTCCGGGCGCGACTCGATGATGCGGCCGATCGTGCCCTGACCGATGATGGCGTAGGCGCGCGGCCCGAGCCCGGTGCCCAGGAAAACGTCGTGTACGTCGCGCCGACGCACGACCTGGTTGTTAATGTGGTAGCTGGATACGCCGTCCCGCGTCAGGACGCGCTTCACCGCGATTTCGTTGAAACGGCTCCACTGCCCGCCCGCCCGCTGGTCGCTGTTGTCGAACACCAGTTCCACCGACGCCCGCGACGCCGGCTTGCGTGCCACGGTGCCGTTGAAGATGACGTCCTGCATGGACTCGCCGCGCAACTCGCTGGCCTTGGACTCGCCCAGCACCCAACGCACCGCGTCGATGATGTTGGACTTGCCGCAGCCGTTGGGGCCCACCACGCCCACCAGTCGCCCAGGGAGAGAAAAAGTGGTGGGCTCAGCGAACGATTTGAAAGCCGAGAGCTTGATCGAATTCAGGCGCACGAACGCTGACGACGAAGGGAATCTGGAGGGACGAAAAGCAACCTGTCATCATAGCGGCGCAGTCTTGGCGCCCGAGGATTCAAGCGCCCGGAAATGGGACGGGTGGACTCGATTCGACCCTGCCTTTCGAGCCGAGCGAAAAAGTGATGTAAAAACAACAACATCGGCTCGACAACGCACGTATGCGCCGCGGAAGCGAGTAGGCTATGCTTCCAAGACCGCACGAGCGCGCGCACGACGTGCCTGTATCGCGTCCGCTATCCCAATCAAGCACCGAGCCATGTCTGAACCCGAATCACCCATGTCGACCATGGAGCGCGTGATGCGCCTGATGGCGCAGAAAAACGCGTCGGACGTTTACTTGTCCACGCAGGCGCCGATCACGATCCGCGTCAATGGCGAGTGCACGCCGGTCAACCCGCAGCCGCTGCCGCCGGGCGCCATCCTCAATCTGCTGCTCGAAGTGCTGCCGGCGGCGGCGGTGGACGAACTGAAAACCACCGGGGAACTGAACACGGCAACCAGGCTTCAGGGCATCGGCAACTACCGCATCTCCGCGCTGCGCCAGCGAGGAACGTACGCCGCGGTCATCCGTTTCATCAGTTCGGACATCCCCGAGCTCAGCACGCTCAACGTGCCACCGGTGCTGTCCAAGCTGATCATGGAAAAGCGCGGCCTGATCCTCGTCACGGGCGCCACCGGCACGGGAAAATCGACCACGCTCGCGGCGATGCTCGACTACCGCAACGAACGCAGGCACGGCCACATCCTCACGATCGAGAACCCGATCGAATACACGTTCGTCAACAAATTGTCCATCGTGAACCAGCGTGAAGTGGGCACGGACACGGCGTCACTCGAAATCGGGTTGAAGAACGCGCTCCGGCAAGCAGCCGACGTCATCATGATCGGCGAGATCCGCGATCAACCCACGATGACCGCGGCCATCGCCTACGCCCAGTCGGGCCACTTGTGCGTCGGCACGATGCACGCCAACAACAGCTACCGCGCGCTCAACCGCATCCTGAGCTTCTATCCGGTCGAAGTCCGCCCCACCTTGCTGGGCGACCTGGCGGCATCGCTGAAATCCATCGTGTCGCAACGCCTGATCCCGACCGCCGATGGCGCCGGGCGCGTTCCCGCCGTCGAGATTTTGCTGAACAGTTCGCTGGTCTCGGAATTGATCGAAAAAGGCGACTTCAGCGGCATCAAGGAAGCGATGGAAAACTCCATCGTAGAAGGAACGCAGACGTTCGAAGCCGACATCGGCCGCCTGATCCGAGAGAAATGCATCACGCGCGAAGACGGGCTGGCGTTCGCCGATTCCCCCACCAACCTGATGTGGCAACTGCAAAACGGCGCCGCACCCAAGCTCAAACCCGTGCTCATGCCGAAGCCTGCGAGCAAGGTGGAAGCGCCGTCGTTCACGGCGATTTCGTTGGAAATGCCGGCGATCAAAAACAAGGTGGGGAACGGCGCGCCGTTCCATTCGGGTCCCGCGAACTGAGGGGCCGCACCCGGCAGTCACTTCGCTCAGGGCAAACACCAGTGACCCGGAACGCGGCAGGACGCGGTTGTTTTCCGGAACTCCGAAATCGACAGAGACAGCCGTGCGCTCGTTTGCACAGTAGCGTGCGGAGCGCGCGCCGTACAAATCGCGGCCACAAGCCAGCAACGCGATCCCCCGAGCCGATGCAGCGATCGCAGGTTACCTAGAATTCGCTGATTCCTGAGGACGATTCGACCCATGCCCGCACGCACGCTTTACGACAAGATCTGGGACGACCACGTCGTCCGCACCGAAGACGACGGCACGACCACGCTCTACATCGATCGGCACTTGGTGCACGAAGTCACCAGCCCGCAAGCGTTCGAGGGCCTGCGCCAGGCGCGCCGCAAGGTGTGGCGCGCAAGCAGCATCGTTGCCACCGCCGACCACAACACGCCCACCACCGGTTGGGAGCACGGCTACGCGGGCATCGCAGATCCGATCAGCAAGGAGCAGATCGAGACCCTGGACAAAAATATCGACACCATCCAGCCGGCCGCGTACTTCCCGTTCCTGAGCGATCATCAGGGCATCGTGCACGTGATCGGTCCGGAAAACGGCGCCACCCTGCCCGGCATGACGGTGGTCTGCGGCGACAGCCACACCAGCACGCACGGCGCGTTTGCGGCCTTGGCGCATGGCATCGGCACGAGTGAAGTCGAACACGTGCTGGCCACGCAAACGCTGATTGCCAAGAAGTCCAAGAACATGCTGGTGCGCGTGGGCGGCCAGTTGGCGCGCGGCATGACGGCCAAGGACATTGCGCTCTCAATCATCGGCAAGATCGGCACCGCTGGCGGCACCGGCTACACCATCGAGTACGCCGGCGACGCCATCCGCGCGCTCAGCATGGAAGGCCGCATGACGGTGTGCAACATGACGATCGAGGCCGGCGCGCGCGCCGGCCTGATTGCCGTGGACGACAAGACCATCGCCTACTTGAAGGGCCGTCGGCTCGCGCCTGGAACCGATCCGGTCACGCACAAATTCGTGGGCGGCGCCGAATGGGATCAGGCCGTCACCTATTGGAAAACGCTGCATTCCGACGAAGGCGCGCAGTTCGACCGCGTGGTCGACCTGAACGCCAGCGACATCGTGCCGCAAGTCACTTGGGGCACGAACCCGGAAATGGTCACCGGGATCGACGGCCGCGTGCCGGACCCGGAAAAGGAGAAAGACGAAAGCCGGCGCAAGGCGATGGAGCGCGCGCTGGTGTACATGAACCTGAAGCCGGGCACGGCGATGGCCGACATCGTGATCGACAAGGTGTTCTTCGGCAGTTGTACCAACAGCCGCATCGAAGACATGCGCGACGCCGCGGCTCTGCTCAGGAAAATCGGCCGCAAGGTCGCGCCCAACGTCAAGCTCGCGATGGTGGTGCCAGGCTCCGGCCTGGTGAAGAAGCAGGCCGAAGCCGAGGGGCTTGACAAGGTATTCCTGGCAGCAGGTTTCGAGTGGCGCGAGCCAGGCTGCAGCATGTGCCTCGGCATGAACCCGGACCACCTGATGCCGGGTGAACGCTGCGCCTCCACCAGCAATCGCAACTTCGAGGGCCGGCAAGGCGCCGGCGGCCGCACGCACTTGGTGAGTCCGGCGATGGCCGTGGCCGCCGGCGTTTTCGGTCACTTCGTCGATATTCGAAAATTCGCTTGAACCCGCACCGAAGATCGACATGCGCACCACCTCCGCCCTCTTCGCCCTGGCACTCGCCCTGCTGCTTGCGGGCTGCAACACCGTGCGCGGCATGGGCCAGGACGTCCAGCAAGCCGGCGGCGCCATCGAGCGCGCGGCCAACAAATAAGGCAAGTCGTGATGGAAAAATTTACCGTGCACAAGGGATTGGTCGCGCTGATCGACCGCGAAAACGTCGATACCGACGCCATCATCCCCAAGCAGTTCCTCAAGTCCATCAAGAAAACGGGGTTCGGCCCGAATCTGTTCGACGAATGGCGCTATCTGGACCACGGCGAACCCGGCATGGACCCGGCAACTCGCAAGCCGAATCCTGATTTCATCCTGAACCAGCCGCGCTACCAAGGCGCCAGCGTTCTGCTCACCCGCAAGAATTTCGGCTGCGGCTCGAGCCGCGAGCACGCGCCTTGGGCGCTGCAGCAATACGGCTTTCGTGCGCTCATCGGCCCAAGCTATGCCGACATTTTCTTCAACAACTGCTTCAAGAACGGGCTGCTGCCGGTGGTCCTGCCGGAGAGTGCCGTGGCCAAGCTATTCGACGAAGTGCAAGCGTTCGTCGGCTACCAGCTCACCGTGGACTTGGTGCGGCAGGTGGTCGTCAAACCGGACGGCAGCGAACTGCTCTTCGACGTGCAGCCATTCCGCAAGCATTGCCTCTTGAACGGCCTGGACGACATCGGCCTCACGCTCGATCACAAAAGCGAAATCCAGGCGTTCGAAGCGCGGCGCCTCGCCGCCAAGCCGTGGCTCGCGCACACGCTGAACGGCTGATCGCAATCCGTCCGAACGCTCAACCCTCTTTTCCCTAGACGCAGCACCATGAAAATCGCAGTTTTGCCCGGCGACGGCATTGGCCCCGAAATCACCGCCGAAGCTGTCAAGGTGCTGCGTGCGCTCGATTTGAAACTGGAAATCGAGCAGGCGCCCGTGGGTGGTGCCGCGTATGACATAAGCGGCCACCCGCTGCCGGAAGCCACGCTCAAACTGGCGCAATCCGCCGACGCGATTCTTTTTGGCGCGGTGGGCAACTGGAAGTACGACCAGCTCGATCGCGCACTGCGGCCGGAACAGGCCATCCTGGGCTTGCGCAAGCACCTGGGGCTGTTCGCAAATTTGCGACCGGCCCTCTGCTACGCCGAACTGCAGGAGGCGTCGCGCCTGAAACCGGAAGCGATCGCCGGACTCGACATCCTGATCGTGCGCGAGCTCACCGGCGGCATTTATTTCGGCCAGCCACGCGGTCGGCGCAGCAGTCCGGACGGCGCGTTCAAGGGCGCGGACGAAGCGTACGACACCATGCGCTACGCCCGCCCCGAAATCGAGCGCATCGCCCGCGTGGCGTTCGAAGCGGCGCGCAAGCGCCACAAGAAGGTGACCAGCGTCGACAAGGCCAATGTGCTGGAGACCTCGCAGTTCTGGCGCGACGTGGTGATCGCGGTGCACCAGGACTACGCGGACATCGAGCTGCAGCACATGTACGTCGACAACGCCGCCATGCAACTGGTGCGCGAACCCAAGGCGTTCGACGTGGTCGTCACCGGCAACCTGTTCGGCGACGTGCTGAGCGACGAGGCGTCGATGCTCACCGGCTCCATCGGCATGCTGCCTTCGGCCAGCCTGAACGACAAAAAACAGGGGCTGTACGAACCGATCCACGGCAGCGCGCCTGACATCGCCGGCAAAGGCGTGGCCAACCCGCTCGCCACCATCCTGAGCGCGGCCATGCTGCTGCGCCATTCGCTCGATCAGGCCGAAGCGGCCGACCGGATCGAAGGCGCGGTCAAGGCCGTGCTCAAACAGGGCCTGCGTACGCCCGACATTGCGAGCGATGGGACCACGCGCGTCGGCACGGCCGAAATGGGCGACGCGGTACGGAGAGCACTCGCCTGACGCGCTTCGGCGCACCCACCGCTTCCTACGCAATCGATGCCAAGTGCGCCTGCTTGGGCAACGCCCGCCGCAACTGGATGCCAAGCATCGCAAGCGTGTTCCAGCCTGGCACGACGGGCGCCAGAAACGCGGTCGCCAGCACAGCGACCGCGTTTCTGGCCGATGAGCGCGATGGAAAGCGGCGGCAATGTAATCAGCGCAAGCTGGGCGAGCTCGATCGACAGCCCCGGCCATCGGAGCGCGCGTACCCGCGCAACACCCGGTTTCGCGCCAGCCAGATCGGCGTGCCGCTTTATCGGCGCATCCCCCGGCGGCAAGCGCGCAGTTACAATCGAGGCCATGTTTGCTGCACGCCAGTTCAATCGGAACATCGCCGCCGTCCCGCGGATCGGCGGGAGTGAGTGCGCAGCCATCATCAAAAAGACGACCGGCTGATCCAGCCCTGGCTCGTCGTGTGCCCCATCCGGCAGGCGAGCCGGGCGAGAGCGGTGCAGCCGTTTCACGGACTTTCACTTGTAAGGGGCCCAAAATGAGCAGTGTGGTAGGTTTTGTCGGCTGGCGCGGCATGGTCGGCTCGGTGCTGATGGCGCGCATGCAGGCCGAGAAAGACTTCGACTTGATCGAGCCGGTCTTTTTCTCGACTTCCGATGCGGGCGGCGCGGCGCCTGCCATGGCGAAAAACGAGAGGCGCCTGCAAGACGCGAGCGACGTGAATGCGTTGGGGCGCTGCGACATCATCATCACCTGCCAGGGCGGCGACTACACCCACGGCGTCTTTCCCAAGCTGCGCGCCGCGGGCTGGAAAGGCCACTGGATCGACGCTTCATCCGCGCTGCGCATGGAAAACGACGCGGTAATCGTGCTGGATCCAGTAAACATGAGCGTCATCAAGGACGCCATGCACCGAGGCAACACCAACTGGATCGGCGGCAACTGCACCGTGAGTTGCATGCTGATGGGCGTGGGCGCCCTCTTCAAGGCCGGGCTGGTCGAGTGGATGAGCACCGAAACCTACCAGGCCGCGAGCGGCGGCGGTGCCAAGCACATGCGCGAACTGGTCACGCAGTACGGCACCCTGTACGCCGAAGTGAAGGACTTGCTCGCGGACCCCAGCAGCGCCATTCTGGAAATCGACCGCAAGGTGATCGCCAAACAGCGCGCGCTCACGGCCGAAGAAACCGCGAATTTCGGCGTACCGCTGGCCGGCAGCCTGATTCCGTGGATCGACAAGGACCTGGACGGCGGCTTCTCGCGCGAAGAGTGGAAAGGCATGGCCGAGACCAACAAGATCCTGGGCCGAGGCGACGGTTTTTCGCTTCCTGCAATCCCGGTCGATGGCATTTGCGTGCGCGTGGGTTCGATGCGCTGCCACAGCCAGGCGCTCACCATCAAGCTGACCCAGGACGTGCCACTCGCCGACATCGAAGCCCTGATCGCGGCCGACAACGCGTGGGTCAAGGTCATCCCGAACAACCGCGAAGCGACGATGCGCGGTCTCACGCCAGTCGCCGTGACCGGAACGCTGGAGATCCCGGTTGGCCGCCTGCGCAAAATGAAAATGGGGCCGGAATATCTGAGTGCGTTTACGGTCGGCGACCAGTTGCTCTGGGGCGCTGCGGAACCGTTGCGCCGCATGCTGCGCATCCTGCTGGAACGATAATCCGCCGAACCCGGTCGCGGCGCTGGAAACTGGCTGTATCATCGCCGCAGCCCGTCGGGCGGACGGGGGCCGGCAGGTTGCGCGGCGTGTCATGCAAGCCTGGCCCAAGTGCAACGGAATTTCAGGCTCCCGTCCATCTGCGGCGTCTGCTACCTGCTCTTGGGGAAACCCGGCGTTATGCGAACAAACAGATTCTCAACACGTGAAGACAAACGGGTGCACAAGGCATCCGGCGCGATGCCGATGACTTGGCTCAGACATACGGTTCTGGCGTCGGTGGCCGCGCTGTCGCTGTTGGGTGTCAGCGTTGATGCCCAGGCACTGGCATTGGGCGCGATCAGCGTTCAGTCCGCGCTGGGCGAACCGTTGCACGCGGAGATCGAAATCCCCGAAATGACGTCGGAGCAGGCCTCCTCGCTGTCGGCCAGCATCGCGACGCAAAAGGAATTCCAGGCGAGCGGTGTCGACTACAGCGCCGCGCTCAAAGGAGCGCAGGTCAGCCTGCAGCATCGCGCCAACGGGCAGCCCTATCTGCGCATCACGGGGCGCCAGGCGATCAACGAGCCATTCGTCAACATCGTGATCAACGCGACGTGGGCCAACGGTCATTTGCGACGCGACTACACCGCGCTGCTGAACCCGCCCGGCCGCGCTGCCATACCCGCCGTGACGCCCGCAGAGAGCGCAGCAACGGCGACCATGCCGGCACAAACCGCAGCAGCGCCCATCATCCCGAGCGCTGCAGAGCAGGTCAGACCTGCGGCGCCACGAAAAGCTCCGTTAAGGCGAGAGCGCGCGAGCATCGCGGCGCCGGCTGCAGAAACACCTGAACGCCGCAAAGTCACCGTCCGACGCGGCGACACGGCCAGCGGAATCGTGCACTCGGCCAGGACACGCGGCGTATCGCTCGACCAGCAATTGATCGCCCTGCTGCACGCGAACCCACGCGCATTCATTGATGGCAACGTCAATCTGGTGAAAGCCGGCGCGGTCGTTCGCATTCCGACCGCCGCCGAGGCCCGCGCCACATCCCGGACAGAGGCGCGCAAGCTGGTGCTGGCGCAAACGCAGGACTTCCACACCTACCGGCAGCGCCTCGCTAGCAACACCCCGACCAAGGCGCCCGCGAGTACAGTCGTCGCGCACGCGGCCGAAGGAGCCGTTCAGCCAGCCCACGTCAAAGACGAGCACGCCGCCGCGGAATCCCCGGATCAGCTGAAAGTCTCCAAGGCGGAGGCAAAAGACTCGAGTGCCACACAAGTGGCTCAATCCCGGGAAGAACACGCGCAAAGCGATCGCGTGGCCGAGTTGAACAAGAACATTCAAGACTTGTCGCAACTCGAAAAGCAGACCCAGGCGGCTGATAGCGGCGCGGCCCCGGGCAACGGCACGCAACCGGCCGAAGCGGCGGCCAATCAGGACACGAAAGCGAGCGCCGGACCAGCAGCGACCGAATCTAAGTCGGGTGATGCTTCGTCGGCCGCGCCAGCCGGCACGAGCAAAGCCGGTACCGAACCGCAGAACGCGGCCGCGCCGCAATCCGCTGGTGGCGAACAGGCACCCGCCACAGCAACGCCACCGGCTGCAAGCCAGCCCCAAACGGCATCACCGAGCGTGGCCGTCAAGGCGAACCCGCCCCCCACACCTGCTGCCGCGCCAGCTTGGTACGACGATTTGACCGATAGCCCCAGCACGCTGGGCCTCCTGGCTGCACTGATCGTCTTACTCGTGGGTTACGGCCTCTACCGCAAGCGCCGCCACAAGAGCGGGGACGCCGCGGGTTTCGGTGGCATGGATGGTGATGCGGACGCCCCAAAGGCGGGCGGGACATCAACGCCGACACGCACGCAAACCCCGGTCAAGACAAGTGAGCCATCACAACCTACGGCGGCACACGAACTTGCGGGTGCGGCGGCAGCCACGGCCGCTGACGGCGCAGCAACCTTCCACACGGTCGAAACCCAGGCCGACGCGACTGCGTCAGCCGTCGACCTGAATCTGGATTTGAATGAACACGATGGCCACGCCCCCGGGATATCTGCCTCCGACGATTCCGATGTCACCGATTTTCAACCGACGACGCTGTCGATGCGACTCCCGGAACTGGAAACCAAACAGGACGCACCCCAGGCGCCGACACAGCCACACCACCTGATGGACGACGCGGCCGGCGATCCTGACGTGACCGATTTCCAGGAAACCACGATGGCGCTGCACGCCCCGAGTTCGGGAACAACGGCGAGCACCCCGCAGGGACAGTCCGGCGCGATCAGCCGCCCGGTTCTGGACGATCTCACATTGCCTGATCTGAGCTTCTCTCCGCCCAAGGCGGCGCCTGCGCCTGTGCCTGACCGTGGAACGATCGACTTCGATCCCGACACGCTGACTGTAGAACCCGCTTCTCACGGCAGTCCGGCCACCTCGATCGCAGACGCAGCCGGTGCCCTGATGACCAAGTTGACGCTGGCGCAGGAGTTCCTCAACATCGGTGATACCGACGGCGCGCGCAGTCTCGCGCAAGAGGTGATCGCCGGCGCCAGCGGCGATCTGAAGCAACGCGCGGAAAAATTCCTGACCAACCTTTGAGAAAGCGGGTGCCGCAGCATCCGCGGCGGCGGTACCTCGCGTGAGAATTGCGCTCGGCCTGAGCTACGACGGCACCCGTTACCAGGGCTGGCAGAGCCAGCCTTCGGGCTTGACGGTCCAGGACCGACTGGAGGCGGCACTCGCGAAATTCGCGACCTGCCCGGTTCGGGTGCATTGCGCCGGTCGAACGGATGCGGGCGTCCATGCGCTGATGCAAGTCGTGCACTTCGACACCGACATCGATCGGGTTCCGTTTTCCTGGGTGCGCGGAACCAATCGCTTCCTGCCCACAGACATTGCAGTTCAATGGGCGCAGCATGTGCCGGAGGTGTTCGGCGCCCGCGCCAGCGCGCTCGCACGCCGCTACAGCTACGTCGTGCTGGAATCGCCCGTGCGGCCCAGCCTGGATGCGCATCGCGTGGGCTGGAGTTTCCGTGCGCTGGACGTCGATGCGATGCGCGTCGCCGCACGACACCTGCTGGGTGAACACGACTTCACATCGTTCCGCGCCAGCGCCTGCCAGGCACCCTCGCCCATCAAGCAAATGGAAACCATCGAAATCTCGCGGCGCGGCGCCTACCTGCGCTTTGACTTCCGCGCCAATGCGTTTCTCTACCACATGATTCGCAACATCATGGGATGCCTGATCGCGGTCGGCCAGGGGCTCCAGCCGCCGGGCTGGATGAAGGCTGTCTTGCAGGCGCGTGATCGCAACGCGGCGGCGCCCACTTTCAACCCCGATGGCCTCTACTTCTGCGCACCGGTTTATGCGCCGAAGTGGGATCTGCCGGATCGGACCGCCGCCTATGATTGGCTGCCATGATCACTGGCGCCCCACCCTCTGCAACCGGCGTTGACACGGTTCCGACCCGATTCGCGCACACCTGCGTCAAGATCTGCGGCCTGACGCGCGCAGTCGATGTGGACGCCGCCGTGGCCTCTGGCGCGAATGCCGTCGGGTTCGTGCTCTACCCCGAGAGCCCGCGCTACGTTCCCCCAGAGGTGGCGGCCGGGCTGGCACGGCGCCTGCCGCCGCTCGTCACGCCGGTACTCCTGTTTGTGAATGCGACGCTGACACAGATTCGCGACGCCTGTGGCCGCTTCGACCGCTGCATCCTTCAGTTTCACGGCGATGAATCGGCGGCGGACTGCGTGGCCATCGCCACCAGCGTCGGGCGCCCCTTTTGGCGCGCCGCGCGCGTCCCGGCGAATCGGCCATTCGACTTGCTAAAATTTGCCGCTGAATACCGCGCGGCGCAAGCGCTGTTGCTGGATGCTGAAGTCGCCGGCTATGGCGGTGGCGGCCGCAGTTTTGACTGGTCGTTGTTGCCGGCGAAAATTCCGGCGCACGTGGTGCTGTCAGGCGGGCTCACGGCGGAGAACGTCCGCGCGGGCATCCGGGCGTTGCGCGGGCGTGGTGCGTCACTCACCGTCGACGTCTCGTCTGGCGTCGAAGCCACCGATGCCGCCGGACGGCCGCTGAAAGGCGTGAAGGACGCTGACAAAATGCGGCACTTCATCGCCGCGGTTCGCGCTGCCGATGACTCCTGTTCTGGATAACTCCCTCATGAACTACCACCAACCCGATGAAAGCGGTCACTTCGGCCGTTATGGCGGCAGCTTCGTCAGCGAAACGCTGACCTATGCCGTCGACGAACTGAAGAACGCCTACGCCAAGTATCAGCACGATCCGGATTTCGAGCGCGAATTCCAGGACGAGCTCACGCATTACGTCGGCCGGCCCTCGGCGCTCTATCACGCGGCACGCACCAGCCGCGAATTGGGCGGTGCGCAGATTTACTTGAAGCGCGAGGATCTGAACCACACCGGTGCGCACAAGATCAACAACGTGATCGGCCAGGCCATGCTGGCGCGGCGCATGGGCAAGACCCGCATCATTGCGGAGACCGGCGCCGGCCAGCATGGCGTAGCCACGGCCACCATCTGCGCGCGCTACGGGCTGGAATGCATCGTTTACATGGGCAGCGAGGACGTGGCGCGCCAGCGACCCAACGTCTATCGCATGGAGCTGCTGGGCGCCACGGTCGTTCCTGTGGAATCGGGCAGCAAAACGCTGAAAGATGCGCTCAACGAAGCCATGCGCGACTGGGTGGCCAACGTCGACAACACGTTCTACATCATCGGCACCGTGGCCGGACCACACCCCTACCCGATGATGGTGCGCAATTTCCAAAGCGTGATCGGGCAGGAGTGCCTGGTGCAGATGCCGGCCATGTTGGCGGCCGACGGCATCAAGGCGGAACAGCCCGACGCGGTGGTGGCGTGCGTGGGCGGCGGCAGCAATTCGATGGGTATCTTTTACCCGTATATCCCCTATGAAAAGACGCGCCTGATCGGCGTGGAAGCGGCGGGACTCGGACTCGACAGCGACCAGCATTCGGCCAGCCTGGAGCGCGGGTCGGTGGGCGTGCTGCACGGCAACCGCACCTACATCCTGCAGGACGAACACGGCCAGATCACGCCCACGCACAGCATTTCCGCCGGCCTCGACTACCCGGGCGTGGGACCGGAGCACGCGTGGCTGAAAGACACCGGGCGCGCCGAATACGTCAGTGCGACGGACGATGAGGCGCTCGACGCGTTCCATTACCTGTGTCACGTCGAAGGCATCATTCCGGCACTCGAATCGAGCCACGCGTTTGCTTACGCCATGAAGCTGGCGCCGACCCTGCGGTCCGACCAGTCCGTTCTGGTGTGTCTCTCGGGTCGCGGCGACAAGGACATCGAGACCGTGGCCGAACTGGACCGTCAACGGGCTGTCAAGCAGGCCGAAAAATCCACCGGCCGCGGAAAAGCGGAAGCGCAGTTGAAGTCATGAGCCGTATTCAAACCACTTTCGCCGCGCTGCGCGAGCACGGTCGCACCGCGCTCATCCCCTACGTGACCGCCGGATTTCCGTACGCCGACATCACGCCCGCGCTGATGCACGGCATGGTCAAGGCGGGGGCCGACCTGATCGAGCTGGGCGTACCGTTTTCCGACCCGAGCGCCGACGGCCCCACCATCCAGAAAGCCAACGATCGCGCGCTGCAGCTCGGCATCGGCCTGGAACACGTGTTGGCCATGGTGAAGGCCTTCCGCACCAAGAATAAAACCACGCCGGTCGTGCTGATGGGCTACGCCAACCCGATCGAGCGCTACGACCTGGCGCGCGGAACCGATGCGTTTGCCGCGGATGCCGCGAGTGCCGGGGTCGATGGCGTTCTGGTCGTCGACTATCCGCCGGAAGAAAGCACGGAACTCGCAGCCGCGCTCAAGCTGCACGGCCTCGATCTCATTTTCCTGCTGGCGCCCACGTCCACGCCAGAGCGCATGGATCAAATCGCCAAAACCGCGAGCGGCTATGTGTATTACGTGTCGCTGCGCGGGGTGACCGGCTCGGGCGCCATCGACACCGCGGAAGTGCAGGCCATGCTTCCTAAAATCCGCGGGCACGTCCAGCTGCCCGTGGGCGTGGGTTTCGGCATCCGCGATGCCAAGACCGCGCAAGCCGTGGGCGCCGTGGCCGACGCCGTGATCATCGGCAGCCGCGTGATCCAGCAGATCGAACAGCAGCCGTACGAAAACGTCGCGGCCGCTGCCATCGACTTCCTGCGCCCGATCCGGGTGGCCTTGGACGCGCAACGCAAACCTGTGTAAGGACATTCACTTGAGTTGGCTTGAAAAACTGCTTCCCCCCAAGATCCAGCACGCGGTCGGGCACCGCCAGGTGCCGGAAGGCCTGTGGATCAAATGCCCGGGCTGCGATACCGTCCTCTACAACTCCGACCTCGAGCAGAATCTGTTCGTTTGCCCGCACTGCGGCCACCATCACCGCATGCGCGCGCGCGACCGCCTGAACGCTTTCCTGGATGCGGATGGCCGCAAGGAAATCGGCCAGGACGTGGTGCCCACCGACGCGCTCAAGTTCAAGGACAGCAAGAAATACACCAAGCGCATCAAGGAGGCCATGGAAGCCACCGGTGAAACCGATGCGCTGGTGGTGATGAGCGGCGCGGTTCAGTCGCAGGGCGTGGTGGCCGCGGCATTCGAATTCGAATTCATGGGCGGTTCCATGGGCTCGGTCGTAGGCGAGCGCTTCGTGCGCGGCGTGGAAGTCGCGGTCAAGCAGAAAGTGCCGTTCATCTCCTTTACCGCGACCGGCGGCGCGCGCATGCAGGAGGGCCTCTTGAGCCTGATGCAAATGGCCAAGACCAACGCAGCGCTCACGCGCCTGGCGAAAAAAGGCCTGCCCTACATCAGCGTGCTCACCGACCCCACCATGGGCGGCGTGTCGGCCGGGTTCGCCTTCATGGGCGACGTGGTGATTGCCGAGCCCAAGGCGCTGATTGGCTTTGCCGGGCCGCGCGTGATCGAAAACACGGTGCACGTGAAATTGCCCGACGGGTTCCAGCACGCCGAGTTCCTGCAAGACAAGGGCGCGATCGACTTCATTTGCGACCGGCGCGAACTGCGCGCCAAAGTGGCTCGCATCCTGGCACTGCTGCAGAACGAACCGACGGAATCGGTCCAATAGACGGATCGATCAGGCCCGACGCGGGCGGGTCAGCCCAGCAACGTGGGCGTGCCCAGCAATGCGACCTGCCACGATCCGAGCACGATTCCGATCACTTGCAAAACCAGCACCGCGACCAGCGGTGACAGGTCGATGCCACGCAGCGTCGGCAGCGCCCGCCGAATCGGCGCGAGAAGCGGGTCCGCCAGGTGGTCCAGCACGTTCTGGATCAGCGTCGAACTGCCGGTCCACGACAGGATGGCGGCCAGGATGATGAGCGCCGTGGCAATCGATATCGCCAGTTGCACCACGCCAAACAAGGCCAGCACCGGCAATATTCCCCAGGCGCGCGAACCGAGCGCCGCCATCAACAGTGCGAACTGTGCCAACTCCAGCAACCAGGCCGCCAGCAAGCTGGCGGCATCAATGCGATGGCTCGCCGGCAACAAGCGCGACAGGGGCGCCACGATCCAATCCGAGAACAGCAGCACGATCTGCCCCACGGGGTTGACGAACGACATGCGCCGCCAGCGCATGAGCACGCGCACCAGGCACGCACCCCCCACCAGGGTGACGCCCGCGCGGAGCAGAAACATGAACACGTCAAACAGCATGGCGACGGCCACCCCAAGTAGTCAGCGGAAGCGGCAAGCTTAGCCGTTCGCGCGGGACGCTCGTCGAAAAGGCGCCGCTGGGACCCGTCAGTGCGGAAAAATCGGAAGCCGGCGCCCTTCCCCCGGAAAGATGCCTGAACGCGCTCCGTAAAATCAGCGGTTTGCGAACCGCGCACCGCGGACGCCCTCGTCCGAGCATTTCACTTCGACCAGCCCCGCGCCAGACATCACTCCATACCATGAACCAACCGACCGAAAGCGCCGTCGCGTCCAGCACGCCAGGACAGGATGAAAACCGGCTGATCGCCGAACGGCGGGCCAAACTGCAGGCGCTGCGCGACATTCAAAAAGCCGGTGGGCCGGTTGCCTTTCCCAACGATTTCAAGCCCAAGGATCGCGCCGCTCTGCTCCACCAGGCGCACGATGCGGCCGACGGCGCCGAGCTGGAACGCTGCGTGGTCGATGGCAAAGCCATTCAGGCCGGCATCGCTGGCCGCATGATGCTGCGGCGCGTGATGGGCAAGGCGAGCTTTGCGACGATTCAGGACGGCACCGGCCGGATCCAGCTCTACGTCACGCGCGATGCCATCGGCGCCGAGGCCTACGACGCGTTCAAGCGCTGGGACCTGGGCGACATCGTCGCGGCCGAAGGCCACCTGTTCAAGACCCGGACCGGCGAGCTCTCGGTGCACGTCACGCACCTGCGCCTGCTGACCAAGAGCCTGCGGCCGTTGCCGGACAAATTCCACGGCATCGAAGACCAAGAGCTGAAATACCGGCAGCGCTACGTTGACCTCATCATGGACTCCGCCACGCGCGCGCGCTTCACGCTGCGCAGCAAAACGCTGACGGCGGTCCGCAACTACATGCTGGCGCACGACTTCATGGAAGTGGAAACGCCCATGCTGCACCCGATCCCGGGCGGCGCCAACGCCAAGCCATTCATCACGCACCACAACGCGCTCGACCAGGATATGTACTTGCGCATCGCACCCGAGCTCTATCTGAAGCGCCTGATCGTGGGCGGCTTCGAGCGCGTGTTCGAAATCAACCGCAGCTTCCGCAACGAAGGCATCAGCGTGCGTCACAACCCCGAGTTCACGATGATGGAGTTCTACGCCGCGTACTGGAACTATCGCGACCAAATGAACTTCACCGAGCAACTGCTGCGCCACACGGCACAGGCGGCGACCGGGACGCTGCAACTGAGCTACGGCGGCCAGGCCGTGGACCTGGCGCAACCGTTCCGGCGGCTCACGATCCGCGACGCGATCGCGACGCACACCGATATCGGTGCCCAGCTCGACGATGCCGCCGCGCTGGTCGACAGGCTGCTGAAGCGTCACGTGCGCGAATCGCGCGAAAAGCTCGAGCGCATGAGCCTCGCGCGGCTGCAAGTGATGTACTTCGAGGAAACGGTCGAAGAACAGCTCTGGCAGCCCACGTTCATCATGAACCACCCCACCGAAATCAGCCCGCTCGCGCGCGCGAGCGACACCGAACCGGAAATCACCGAGCGCTTCGAGCTCTACATCACGGGGCGCGAGATGGCCAACGGTTTCTCGGAGCTGAACGACGCCGAAGATCAGGCTGCGCGCTTTCGCGCCCAAGCCACCGCCAAAGAGGCGGGCGACGACGAAGCCATGTACTACGACGCCGACTTCGTGCGCGCGCTCGAATACGGCATGCCGCCCACCTCGGGCTGCGGCGTGGGCTTGGACCGGCTGATGATGCTGCTCACCGACAGCCCCAGCATTCGCGACGTGATCCTGTTCCCGACGCTCCGGCGCGAAGCCGATTGAGCAAACCCGCCGCGCGCCCGGCCTGCGGCGCGGGAGCGGGAGCGAACCGGTAGAGCCGTTCAGGAATTCTCTTTGTCGGACACGTCGCGCCAGTTCACGTCTTGCACCGAGTCATCGGCGGTGGTGGCCTGAACCGCATCGGCGCGCGGCGTGGTCGAGCGCTTTTTCCCCGGCGTCTGCGGCCAGCGGCCGCGCATCAAATCGCGGTAATGGCGCCAGAGCAGCGCCACGGTCGAAGGCCGGCCCGTGATCCAACCCCGGATCAGGCTGAAAGCAATCAAGACCACGAGCCAGATCAGCACGCTGGCGATGAAGACCAGGCCAACCAGCGCCACCAGCATCCATCCCATCCAGGCGACGATCCAGCCCACGATCCCGCCCAGCGGCGCAGCGGAAAAGCCCGATGGCTGCGGTAACGAAGGACGACGTGGATCAGTCATAACGGGTGGGATTCCGAGGTCGACGCAGAGTTCAGGGCAAGTGCCGCAGTGCGCGCTGGTAGGTCGGTGCCGCGTGCAGCGCATCCCAGTTCAAACCAGGGAAACGCGGTAGCAAGGCGCGCCGGCGCCGTTCGCTCGGGTCACTGGCAATCCAGCGGCCCTGGCGCTGCGCTTCCGACAAATCCGCCAGCACACCGTCGATCACGTCGCCTGGCTCCAGCGACTGGTTGCACAACAGCGCCAGGTCGCAGCCCGCCCCGAGTGCGGCCAAGATGGATTGCACGCGCGTCATGGTGCGGCCCTGCACGGTGCGCGCTCCCGCCATGCTCAAGTCGTCGCTGATGATGGCGCCATCAAAACCCAACTCATCTCGAAGCACCTGTTGCAGCCAGCGCGCCGAGAAGCCCGCCGGCAGCGCATCCACCCGCGGGTACACCACGTGTGCCGGCATCACGGCCGAAAGCACCGACCCGAGCCAGCGGTAAGGAGCAGCATCGGATTTCAGGATCGTTGCCAGCGCGCGCGCGTCGTGCGGGATGGTGGTGTGCGAATCGGCGGCGGCGTAGCCATGGCCCGGAAAGTGCTTGGCGCAGTGGGCCAATCCGGCCTGCAACAGCCCGTGCAGCACGCTTTTGGCGAGCATGGCGACCACCTTCGGGTTGCGGTGAAACGCGCGATCACCGATCACCGCGGAGTGACCCCAATCCAGATCGAGCACCGGCGCAAAACTTAGGTCCACGCCGCAGGCGCGCAGCTCAGCGGCCAGGACGTAACCACAGGCCGTAGCAGCATCCTGCGCCCGCATTGCGTCCCGCGACCACAAAGCGCCCAGCGTCCGCATGGCCGGCAGGCGCGTGAATCCGTCATCCTGGAAGCGCTGCACCCGGCCGCCTTCCTGATCGACGCCAATCAGCACGTCGGGGCGCACCTGCTTGATCGCGGCACACAGGCGCGTCAGTTGCCGGCGGTCTCGCCAGTTGCGCCGGAACAGGATCAGGCCGCCGACCAGTGGATGCGCCAGCCGCCGGCGATCGGTTTCCGTGAGCTCCGGCCCGGCAATGTCGATGATGAGAGGGGCTTGGGTCATAAAAAAGAGAACGGGATCACCCGATGCAGCAGCGGATCGCCGATTGCGCCCGAATCACATGACGACGCGGCGCATCGAAATCAAGCACTGCGTTGATCACCTGCCGAACATTCGGTCACCCGTGGACAACGCCGTCGACACGCTCCACCACGCAAAAGCTGCTGACGTAGTCGGTTTCATCGCTCAAACTGACGTGCGCGACCAGGTGGCGTTGTCCGAACCAGGATTCGAGCGCGCCGCTCAAAACGATTTCCGGCTGGCCGCCTGGCCGGTTGACGATGGCGCACCAACGCCAGCGCATCGGCTCGTGCAGCCCGAGCCCAATCGCCTTGCTGAACGCCTCCTTGGCGGAAAAGCGCGTCGCCACGTATCGCGTGCCGCGCTCCGGCCAGCGCGCCGCGCGCTGCTGCCAGATTTCGATTTCACGATCGCTCAGGATTCTTTCGACGAAACGCCGGCCGCGGCGCTCCAGGTTGGCGCGGATGCGGCGGACGTCGCAAATGTCGGTGCCAATGCCGTAGATCATGCGTGGCCTTCCGCCGCCCGGTCCGTTGCGCCCCGGCGCCCATCGAGCGCCCCGTTCACCGTGCTGTCCCCCTGCCCGTCGATGCAACGCAAGTACGCCGCAACCGCCGTCGCGTAGCCCATCTCCAGGGCGTCCGACACAAAGGCGTGGCCGATAGAGACTTCCAGCAGCCCCGGCACGCGGGCCACGAACGCCGTCAGGTTGTCCAGATTCAGGTCGTGCCCGGCGTTGATTCCAAGGCCCGCGCGCAGCGCCGCATCGGCGGCGCGGACGTAGCGCGCCATCTGCTGCTCCTGCGCCGCGGTTCCCCACGCCGCAGCATAGGGTTCGGTATAGAGCTCGACCCGGTCGGCGCCGACGGCAGCGGCGGCTTCCATCAATGCCGGCTCGGCATCCATGAACAGGCTCACGCGCACGCCCAGGGCCTTGCACTCCGCGATCAGCGGCCGCAGGCGTGCGGCATCCTGCGGAAAAGCCCAGCCGTGATCGCTGGTGAACTGGTTCACGCCATCGGGCACGAACGTGGCCTGCTGCGGGCGCACTGCGCGCACGAACGCCATCAGGTTCTGCGCGGGGTTGCCCTCAATGTTGAATTCGGCGTGCGGCCAGTGCACCAGCAGGGCGTGCAAATCGTTCACATCGGACGCCCGGATGTGGCGCTCGTCCGGCCGCGGATGGACCGTGATTCCATGCGCGCCCGCACGCAGGCAAATCTCCGCTGCCCGCGTCACGCTGGGAATGCCGAGGTGGCGCGTGTTGCGCACCAGGGCGACTTTGTTCAGATTGACCGAAAGCTGTGTTTTCATGAGAGGGGTGTCCTGGACCCCGCGGGTCGACGCGGCGTGTCGCGCCGTTACACAACCGCCCACCCGCACGAAGCGGCCATCACGCGGCACCACCGGGCAACCTGTCCGATCATCTCATTGCTCAAGCATCGCGCGCAGCGCGGAAACCGACTGCGGACGCGCTGCGGCATCGAGGGCCATGCAGCGGCGCACGGCATCGACCAACGGCGCCGAATAGACCGCACCGAGCCGCGCCAGTGACCGCTCCAGAAGATCTTCCTTGAGGCGTTGCGGAACGTCGCGCGGCGGGTAGCCGCGCATGCAAGAGAACAGGCACGCCCCCGCCGCGTAGATATCGGTCCAGGCGCCAAGCGTCGCGCCGCGGCGATAGACCTCGGGTGCCGCGAATCCGGGCGTGTACACCACGTGCGAAAGCACTGGCAGGCCCGCGCCGTTGTGGCCGCCGACGCGGGCAGCGCCGAAATCGAGCAAAACAATGCGGTTGTCGTTCGTGATGAAGAAATTGCTCGGCTTCAGGTCGAGATGGATCACGCCGCGTTCATGCAGCCGTTGCAGGCCGAGCAAGGCGTCCGCGAACAGCGAGCGGATCGTCGTTTCCTGAAAAACCTCCGGTCGCTTGCGGGTGCGCGCCGTGACAATGAAATTCTGCAGGGTCTCGCCGTGCAGGTACTCCATCACCAGGTAGGCGGTCTGATATTCCTCGAAAACGGCCGATACGCCCACCACCGCCGGGTGGGAAAACTGCAGCGCATACCGGCCGATTTCGAGAAAATCTTTCACGCCTTGGGAATAAGTCTCGGCCCTACCGGGGAGAACCTGCGGCACGAGCGTTCCTGGGGCACGCGCAGTCAATCCAATGGGCAAGTATTCTTTCAGCGCGACCTTGTTGCCGGATGAATCCAGCGCAACGTAAACAATGCCGAAGCCGCCGTCCCAGAGCTCGCTGACGATTCGGTACCCGCCCACGAAGGTATCAGCGGGCAATGGCGCGCGCGGAGTTTCAGACATGCAAACGATAGGAAAACCGAGAAAATAAAAGCGATGCCCAACGATCGGTGCTTGCTTTCAGCCTCCGGCCCGCGTCCAATCAACCGGCATGTCAGTCTACAGCATGACCGGGTACGCGACAGCCACCCAAGACCTCTCCGGAAATCAAACGCGCGCCGCGGTACGGCTCGTGGTCGACGCCCGTTCCGTGAACAACCGTTTCCTCGACCTGGCGCTGCGCCTGCCCGACGACTTGCGCACGCTGGAGCCGCCGCTGCGCGAGCTGGTCGGCCAAGCGCTGCATCGGGGCAAAGTCGAACTCCGGGTCAGCGTCACGCGGACCGAAGGTGCGACAGGCGGTCAGGTCGACGGCGCCGCATTGCAGCAGGTGACGGCACTCCAGCAAGCGGTTCAGCGCTCGCTGCCCGAAGCCAGGCCGCTCAGCGTCTACGAAATCCTGCAATTCACCCGTGATCCCGCGCCGGCGTTGCGTGACGACCTGACCGTGCCGCTGCGTGCGCTGGCGCAATCCGTGGTTGCCGATCTTGTCGCGGCGCGCCAACGCGAAGGCGGCCGGTTGCGCGTCCTGTTGGAAGAGCGCATCGGCGCGCTGCGGCAATTGGTGACGCAAGCAGTCCCGCGGGTGCCGGTTGCCGTCCAGGAACAGCAAAAGCGCTTCCTGACCCGCTGGAACGATGCGCTCTCGGGGATTGACAGCGAAGTCCCCGCCAGCGCGGTTCAAGAGCGCGCGCTGGCCGAAGCGGCGGCCTTCGCGCTGCGCATCGACGTCGCGGAAGAGCTGGAACGGCTGGGCGCGCACCTCGCCGAAATCACCGACGTGTTGCAGCGCGGCGGCGTGATCGGCAAGCGGCTTGATTTCCTGATCCAGGAACTGCACCGGGAAGCCAACACGCTCGGATCCAAGGCGGCCACGCTCGCGCTCGCGCGCATCAGCGTCGATATGAAGGTGCTGATCGAGCAGATGCGCGAGCAGGTGCAGAACATCGAATAGTGCGCGGACCGACGGGTCCGAAGTCGCCTGCGCGGCGCTCAACCCGGGTTCGGCGCTGGCGCTGCATGGCGCGCATGCAGGCCGAAATAAGCGCGCTGCAGCGCCGCGTCGGCGTGCATTTCGGGCACCGTGCCGACAAAGCCGATGCGGCCGCCTTCCAGCGTGTAGACGCGCTCGGCGATGTCCAGGAACTTCACGTTCTGCGCGGCCACCAGGAGCGCGAGACCCGCTTCACGCGAAGTCTGCAGCGCCCGGATCACGTCGTTCACGAACACCGGCGAGAGGCCCGCCGAAGGCTCGTCCATCACCAGCAGCCTGGGCTTGCTCGCGAGCGCCTTGGCCACGCCCAGAATCTTGCGCTGTCCGCCCGACAAACTGCCGCCCAGCGCCTTGCGCTTTTCCTGCAGCGTGGGAAAGCGCTGGTACAACTCATCGACCTGGCGCTTGGATTCACTGCGCGGCAGGAACTGCGCGCCGATCAGCAAGTTGTCGTCCACGCTCATGTCCGGGAAGCAGCCCACTTCGGACATGTAGGCAATGCCGGCGCGCACGCGCTGGTCGGTGCGCCGGTGCGCAATCGACTCACCGGCAAAAACCAGATCGCCGTGCCACTGGCGAAGCAACCCCATCAGCGTGCGGATGAGCGTGGTCTTGCCGGCGCCGTTGGGTCCCACCAGCACCACGGTTTCGCGCTCGTGCACCGCCAAGTCGATGCCCCAGAGCGCCTGGATCTTGCCGTAGCCGGCGTCGAGGCCCTGGATGTGCAGCAGTTCAGTGGCCATCGGCAGTGCCCAGGAAAACCTCGACCACTTGCGGGTCCTGCGCCGCCTCGGCGAGCAGCCCGGAAAAAATGTCCTTGCCGGCGCTCAGCACAATCAGGCGGTCCGTCACCTGATCGACGAAATCCATCAAGTGCTCGACCACCAGCAGCGCGAGGCCACTGCCAGCCAGTTGGCGCAAGCGGGTCGCGACTTGGCTCAGTTCCTCCGGGTTCAGGCCGGCACCGAGCTCGTCCACGCACAGCAGCTTGGGGCGCGTGGCGAGAGCCCGCGCGAGATCGAGCATCTTCTGCTGCGCGCTGGTGAGCTCCGCCGCCGAATGCTCGGCGCGCTGGTCGAGTTCAAGGAATTCCAGCAGCTCCTGCACGTCGGCGCGGCCCAGATCGGCACCGCCGTAGCGCGCCGCCACCTCGACGTTTTGCCGCACCGTGAGCGACTTGAACGGCTTGGGCACCTGGAACGTCCGGTTGACACCCAGCCGCGCCAGCTCGTCCGGCCGCTGCCGGCCGATGGCGTGGCCGCGGTATTCGATCTTCCCGCCATCTGGCCGGTACAGGCCCGTGACGACGTTGATGCAGGTCGTCTTGCCGGAGCCATTGGGGCCGATCAACCCCAGCACTTCGCCCGCGCGTACCGCGAGGTTCACGTCCTTCAGCGCCTGGAAGCTGCCGAATTTCTTGGCCAGGTGCGAAATCACGAGGATGGGCTCGGCGCTCTGCGCGGCGGCAGCTTGCTGCACTTCAGACAACGCGCACTCCCCAGCGCCGCAGCAGCGATGTGAGACCGTTGGGCAGAAACAGCACCAAGACCACGATCAGCAGGCCGAAAATCAACTGGAAGTATTGCGGCGTGGACACGCCGATGTAGTTGTACAGGCCGTACAGCAGCAGCACGCCCAGGATCGGGCCGATGACCGTGCCGACGCCGCCAAAGAGCGCAAACACCAGCGCGAAAATCGTGAAGTTGGTGCCGAACACGTTGTCGGGGAAAAAGACCGTCACGTACCACGCGAAATCGGCGCCGATCAGCCCGCCGATCAGCGCCGACAGCAGCCAGGCGATGGTGCGCGCTCGGCCGATATTGATGCCGGCGGTGGCGGCGCTGATCGGGTCGTCGCGTACCGCCTGCAGCGCCAGGCCGAAGCGCGAATAGCGCAGGTACAGAACGATGGCGGTCGCCAACACCATGATGCCGATGGCGGCCGCGTAGCTCAAGGTCGGGTTGAACACGTTGGAAATCGACACGCCATAGGGCCCCTTGGTGAGATCGGTCAACGCCGGGTTGGACACGATCTGCTCGATCGCCAGCGCCGCCGCCAGGTTGGCGATGGCGAAGTAGGCACCCGAGAGGCGCAAGGTGGGCGTGAGGATGGCGCCGAAGCCGACGGATATCAGCGCCCCGATCGCCAGCGCCAGCGCCGGATCGGCGTTCAGATGCATCACCGCGATGGCAAAGCCATACGCGCCGGCGCCGAAGAAGCCGACGTAACCGAACGGCAAATAGCCGGTGAAGCCGTAGAGCACGTTCACACCCTGCGCCAGCGTGATGAAGACGATGAAATTGAACAGCAGCAGGTGGTTCTGGTAGCCCAGCGGCGCGAGCGCCGCCACGGCGATCAGCGGCAACAGGATCGCGATGGAATTGCACATCGATTTAGACATGGCGCACCGTCCGTCCGAGCAGGCCGCTGGGTCGCACCAGCAGAATCGCGATCAGCAGTACGTAGGGCAGCAAGCCCGACCAGGCGCTCAGATACGTCTGCATCACCATCAGCGCAACGCCGTAAATCAGGCCACCGAGCACGGTGCCAAGCGGACTGCCCAATGAACCGATGATGATGACGGTGAACGACACGACGGTGAGACTCACGCCGATCGCGGGCGTGACGCTGCCGAGCATCAACGGCGCAAAGACGCCGGCCACTGCCGCCACGCCGAGACCGATGCCGAACGCCAGGGCAGAGACGCGCGCCACGTTGATGCCGGCCGCCAGCGCCTCGTCGCGCTGCGACATGACGGCGCGCGTCAAGCGGCCGATGCGCGTGCGGTAGAGGTACAGGAATACCAGCGCGACCACGATCACGCTGCCGATTGCGCTGCCCAGCCAAGCGGCCGGGAAGGTGTTGTCGCCGATATGGAACGGGTGGCGACCGAACACGCTGCCCGGAATCGAGCGCGCGCTCGGGCCGACGACGATGGTGGTCACCGCCTCGATGAATTGCGACAGGCCGAAAAACAGGATGATGGAGAGCATCTCCGGATCGGCCGACTTGAGCAGGCGCGGCACCAGCGCGAAATACAGCGGGATACCAACGGCGATGAAGATGAACAGGCTGGCGATGGCCGCCCAGACCGGGTTGAGCTGGAACGCGCTATACAGGCCGATGGCCACCATCGCACCCAGCATGATGAAGTCGCCGTGCGCCAGGTTCACGATGCGCATCACGCCGAAGATCAGATTCAGGCCCAGCCCCACCAGGCCAAAGTAAAGGCCGAACAACAGTCCGGCCAGGATCGCATAAGTCAGCATGCGTGCGCCACTTCTGGTGAGCTATTGCCCCCGCCCATCCGGTTCCACGTGTGTTGATCGCACAGTTTCCTCCCGTTCGGCGCCGAAGCTTCAGCGCCGAGGTGCCTCTTCATCACGTGCCTTTAGTTTTCCGGCGCCGGATACAGCGGTTTCGCGTTGGCTTGAGACGGCGGATAAACGACGGCGAATTTCAACTTGCCCTTGCCATCGGGCACCAGTTGCGCGAGCGGCATGACTTCGCCGATCTGCGCGCCTTCCTTGTTCAGCTCGAACGCGCCGCCCAGCGTCTTGAGCTTGCCCGACAAGCCGAATATCGCCTTGCGCAAATCGTCCTGGCTCATGCTGTCGGTTGCGGCGAGCGCGTTCTGGATCACCTGGCCGGTGGTGTAGCCCGCGGTGGAGTTGAAGCCGAACGCCACTTTGGTGTCGGGGTAGGCCTTGTCCCACGCCGCCTTGAATTCCGGCAGCGTCATGCCCGAGTTCACCTTGTTTTCCATGACGGAAGGCGGCGCATACGTGTAGACGTATTGCATGCCGGAGGCGCCCACGGTTTTCATCAAATCGTCGAATTCCAGCCCCGGGTACATCGCAAACAGCCACTTGAAGTGCATACCCGACGCCTCGAGATTGCGCAGGAACGCCGCATCGTTGTCGGGGTAGCCCAACTGCACCACCGCGTCCGGCTTGTGCGCGTTGATGTCGTTGATCAGCACCGTGTAGTTCGACGTGTTGGTGGGCACGCCCTGGTCATAAACGATGTCCAGCGGCGCTTTCGAATCCTTGATCATCTGGCGGAACGTCTTGGCCTGCGTACCGGTGAATTCGTTGGTCGCGTAAATGATCGCCAGGCGCTTGATGCCGAGCTTCTGGCCTTCTTCCGTCAGGAACTTGGCGACGTCTTGCGGCCACACGGTGGACAGCGGCGTCGAGGTGAGCACGATATACGGATTGCCTGACGTGAAGAAACCACCGCCCGTGCCAGACTGGTCGATCAGCAGCATTTTGTGTTCGCGCGCGATCGGCACCGCCATGGACGTCAGCACCGAGCCGCCATCGGCCACCAGGATGTCGACCTTGTCCTGCGTGATGAGCTGGTTGTAGAGCGTGGCCGCCGTGGCGGTGTCGCTCTGGTCATCGTAGGCAATCAGCTTGACCGGAATGCGCTTGCCGAAGGGCTTGACCATCACGCCGCCCTGCGCGTTTTCTTGCGCAGCCCAGATCTTCAACCCCATGTAATCCGGCATGCCGAGCGCCGCAAACGGCCCGGACGATGCGTACAAGGTGCCGATCCTGATTTCCGCGGGCGCAGTCGCGGCCGTTGCGGTCGCGGAAAACGCGGCCAGTGCTGCCATAAAGAGGCAGGAAACAAGTTTTCGCCACATGCAAAGTCCCCTTTGTGTTTGTTTGAGCGCCTTTGGTTATACGTCAATCCGTGGTGCGTGAACAGCCGGCGCAGCGTCCACCATCGACTGAAGCCTGGGCCCCGAGGGTTGTGCGACGCATCCCCACAGCCAATGGCGATGCGTTTATCCGTGGCGGGGAAGGCCACGATTGAATCCTGCTCCAGCGCATCACCGCGAATCCACGGATCTCTGGGCGCCGCCCGCGGCGTTCTTGCGCCACGCGGCCGGCGGCATGTTGAAGTCACGCCTGAAGGCGTGCTGGAACGCGGCCGGTGAGCCATAGCCGACTTCATCGGCGATCGCCGCGATGCTTTTGTGGCTGTCGGTGAGCTGGCGTGCCGCCAGCGACATGCGCAGGCGCGTCAGGTAGTGCATAGGCGTTTCGCCCAGCATTTGGGCAAAACGCGCCGCGATCACGGAGCGCGAGCTGGCGGCGACGGCGGCCAGGTCGCCCACGCTCCAGTGTCGCGCCGGTTGCGCGTGCAGCGCCTGCAACGCGCGCCCGATCGCCGGATCGCGCAGCCCGGCTAGCCAACCCGAGGCGTCCTGCGGCAGGCCCCGCATGTAGAGCCGCACCGCGCCGAGGTAGAGCAGTTCCGCCACGTGCCCACGCAGGGCCGCGGCCCCGGGACTGTCGTCCAGCGCATTGGCAATCGCGTAGGGCAACAGGGTCTGCATGCGCTCGCCCAAGTCCACTTGGAAAAGCGCGGGCAGCGACGCGCACAGGGGATCGAAGGCGCGGCGGTCGCAACCCAGAAAGCCACATAGCAACCGCGTGGTACCGCCGTCGCCGAGATCGAAGCGGACACGCCGCACGTCTTGTAGAGAACACTCGCCCAGAACGGTTTCGAACGGCACCGCCTTTCGACCAGGACGATCGCAGAGTTCGTGCGGCTGGTTGTGCGTGATGACGACCGCGTGCCCCATGGGCACGGCCGTCCAGTCGGCCGAAGGGAAACGGACCCAGCATTCGCCTTCGAGCACGACGTGAAACGTGATCACGTTGGTGGTTCCAGGCCGCAACAACGGCGCGAACTTCTCGATCGTCGGGTTGCTCGCGATGCTCCACCCGCCGGTGATGTCCAGCTCGAAAATCAGGGCGCCCGTCAGGTGCACGAGATCCAGGACATCCGATAGCAGGTCGTTGCTCACGCGTCGTCTCCGCACGATTTCGGCGTTTCCCGCATATACGGCGAAGTTTCGATCATTGTCAAGCGCGCCGCCGAGGCGGAGAGTTCAGCTTGCGGCATCGCCGTCTGTGGCTGCCGATACGGGGAGAGACCCACATGCCGAAATTCATCATCGAACGCGAGGCCCCAGGAGTTGGGAGCCTGTCCCTTCAGGAGTTGCAAGACATGTCACGCAAGTCCTGCGACGTCATTCGAGAAATGGGACCGCAGATTCAATGGGTGCACAGCTACCTGACGGACGACAAGCTCTACTGCGTGTACATCGCGCCAGACGAAGCAGCCGTGCGCCAACACGCAGAGAAAGGTGGCTTTCCAGTGAACAAAATCTCGCGCGTCAAAACGCTGATTGACCCCGCCTTGGTTGCCTGATCGCAGGCCCCGCCGCCCGCCGGCTCTGCGCGGGCGGCACAACCGCTGCGCGAACCTGCCCAGGCATGCTTGAACGCGTTTGTTGCGCCGGAGAGCAGAACCCATCCACCACACAGAACAGGAGTTGAATCATGACAACCGTAGCGCAACTGGTTCAAGCCGCGAAGAGCCAGATCGACAACCTCACGCCGGATCAGGTCGAAGCGGAAATGGCCGCAGCCGGCATCACGCTGGTCGATGTTCGGGACGCGCCGGAGTTGGCTGACGGCACCATTCGAGGCGCCGTGCATGCTTCCCGCGGAATGCTGGAGTTCTACGCGGATCCCGCGAGCCCCTATCACAAGGCCGAACTCGCACCGCAGAACCGCGTGATTCTGTATTGCGCCTCGGGCGGGCGCTCCGCGCTGGCCGCGCAGTCATTGCGTGAGCTTGGCTATGTCAACGTCGCGCACCTCGACGGCGGGTTCAAGTCCTGGAAGGCTGCGGGCAAACCCTTCCTGAGTCAGTAACGTCCAGGCGTCTGATCAACCCCAAACACACAAGGAGACACAATCATGGCCGAGTGGAAATTGGTTGGAACGTATTTCGAAACCTGCAACTGCGAAGCCGCATGCCCATGCGTCTTCCTCAGTCCGCCAACGCAGGGCCACTGCACGGTGCTGGTGGCCTGGCATATCGAGCGCGGCCGCTACGGCGACGTGGCACTGGACGGGCTGAACGTGGCGCTTGCCGTGCACGCGCCCGGGAACATGACCCAGACCACGTGGACGGCGGCGGCCTATCTGGACGACAAAGCCGACGGCGCGCAGGACGCGGCGCTGCACGCCATCTTCGGCGGCAAGGCGGGCGGCCACCCTGCGATGCTGGCTTCCTTCATCGGCAAGATGCTGGGCGCAAAAAGCGTGCCCATGCGTTTTCGCAGCGAGGGCAAACGCAGCAGTCTCACGATTCCGGGAATCACCGATGCCGAGATCGAACTGCTCGAAGGCCAGGGCGGCGCGCCGATCACGATCACCGGCCATCCGCTGGCGATTGCTCCCGGCGAACCGGCAAAGGTGGCGCGCTCGACGCATTTCGGCTTCAGCGATTACGACTGGCAATGGGAGCTCTCGGGGCGCACTGGCTTCGTCAGCCCTTTCACCTACGCCTCGGGCTGATCGCCATGGCCACGTCGGCGCAACTGCGGCGCGACCGCGCGATCCTGCTGGGAGGACTCGCGTGCGTCAGCGCGACCGGCTGGTTCGTGCTGGCGCACATGAGCGCTGTCTCGGCCGGGCTGCATCCCGTCGCCATGTCCGGAATGCTGATGACGGACCCGACGAATGCACCGAATCCCGGCTACGGCATGGCGCTGGCGATGTGGGCGGCTATGACGGTGGCGATGATGGCGCCAGCCACCGCGCCGGGTTTGTCGGCGTACCTCGTACTGGCGCACCGACGCCATCCGGATCGCAGCGCCATGCTTGCCGCCGCCGGCTTCCTCGCGGGCTACTTCGGGGCTTGGCTGGGCTACGCGGCACTTGCCGCCGCAGCGCAATCGGCGCTCGCGACGGCCATGCGGCTGACCCCGATAGGTGCCCTCGCCAGCCCCTATCTCGCTGCCGGCGTCCTGATCGCGGCGGGCGTCTATCAACTCACGCCGCTGAAACGGGTTTGCGTCACGCGCTGCCGCAGCCCGTTGCTGCAGCTCATGGGCATGTGGCGCGATGGCGGCTCCGGCGCGCTGCGGCTCGGCGTCGGCCACGGCAGTTGGTGCGTGGTGTGCTGCTGGGCGCTCATGGCCCTGATGTTCGTGGTAGGCGTCATGAATCTGTTCTGGATGGCAGTCATCGCGATATTCATCCTGGCCGAAAGGCTCGCGCCAGCACGCTGGCGCATTGACTGCATCGCCGGAGTCCTGCTGATCGGCGTCGGCGCATGGGTGGCGCTGGCCGTGGCAGGGTAGCCCGAAATCGAGCTCGGCCAAAATGCGCTCCACGCCACAACCGGTCACGCGCAGCGCATTACCCGAGTATCAACGTCCCTGATTGATGCAAGGCGTTGACAGTCAACGAAGGAGAGCGCAATGAGCCGCCAGAAACCTGCTCCGGAGACCCGAGGCGTCACGGTGGAGTTGCTCGCCACGGTCGACCTCGGTCCCGAAATCGAGGGCATGGCCGGCCGCGAGCTGCGTATGCGCTTGGTGACGATCGAACCCGGCGGCGTATTCGGACCGGTGCACAGCCACAAGGGCCGTCCCGGCGCCGTCTACGTGTTGCAGGGAACGATCACCGACCATCGAAACGGGATCGCCAAGGATTACGGTCCGGGACTCGGCTGGCCCGAGGATCGAAACACCACACACTGGCTTGAGAATCGCGGCACGGTCTCGGCGATGGAAATCTCGGTTGACATCGTCAAAGATGCATAGCCGGAAGTCGCGCTGACACACACGTTGCACGCGGCTCGGACCACCGCGTCAGCCCAGGGCCGGAGATGACGACCGGAGCGGACAGGTCCGTCCATGTCAGGCCGCACCGAGTTCCTCGGCACCCCGCGCACGCTCGCGAATGCCGGTGCGACCGCGCGCGTGCCCCAGCTCAGTCTCGAAGGACGCTTTTGGTCGGTCGATAGTGATTGTGGTGCCCTCAGACCCGCGAGTGAACGGCCCTTATACGCGCGCACTTCGGGGCGCGACGGGATAGGCCGAGCGGAAGTCCAGAAGATCTTGAACCCCGTCCGACGGACGGGGTTTTTTGTTGCCCGCTCTTCTGTATCGGTTTTGGAGCGTTTTTTGAGCGTTGCTCATTTCACGAGCAACCCCGACAAAGAAAGACCCAGCTAAACGGTTGATTTAACTGGGCTTTCATTGGTAGGCACGATTGGACTCGAACCAACGACCCCCACCATGTCAAGGTGGTGCTCTAACCAGCTGAGCTACGTGCCTGCAAAACGGCTGGAAAGTGTAACAGACAGGGGGTCAGCGCCGCGTGGCGCGCGCCACGCCGGGAACCTTGCCGACTTGCGCCAGGATTTGCATGAGGCGCTGGGTATCGCGAACGCCCACCGTCAGGGTGGTTCGGCTGGAGCCTTTCAGGGTTTGCGTCTGCACGCCGCTGATGTTCATTTTTTCGCGCGCAAAGACGTCCAGGACGTCGCGCAGCAGCCCGGCGCGGTCGGCGCCCTGGACCAGCACGTCCACCGGGTACGCCGGCATTTGGTCTGCACCGGCGTTGCCCCAGTCGACGGCGACGATGCGTTCCGGCTCGCGCGCGCGCAGTTCCTTGAAGGTCGGACAGTTGCTGCGGTGCACCGTCACGCCGCGGCCGCGGGTGACGTAGCCGCCGATTTCATCGGGTGGCGCCGGCCGGCAGCAGCGTGCCGGCTGCGTCAGCAGCGAATCGATTCCGACCACCAGCACGCCGCTGTGCGGCCGCATGGTGTCAGGTGGTTTGCGTTGCAGCAGCTCAGCCGGCTCGGCGGCCGGCTCGCGGGCAGCGGGCGGCTCCAGCGCGTGTTCGATGCTGTGCAACGACAGCTCGTCCTTGCCGACGGTCTCGAACAACGCGTCCGGATTGGCAAACCCGAGGTCGTCGGCCAGTTGATCCAGCGCCAGCGCCGTGCGGCCCTTGCGCTGCAGCAGTTTTTCGACCAGCTCGCGCCCATGGGCAATGGTGTTCCGCAACTGCTGCGCGTTGAACCAGGCGCGCACCTTGGCCTTGGCGCGTGGCGACGCGAGGTAGCCCAGATCGGCGTTGAGCCAGTCGCGCGACGGACCGCCTTCCTTGACCACCGTGACGCTTACCGTCTGGCCGTTTTGCAGCGGCGTATTCAAGGGCACCATTGCGCCGTCCACCGTGGCGCCGCGGCAGCGGTGGCCCAGTTCGGTGTGCACCGCGTAGGCGAAATCGACCGCGGTGGCGCCGGCCGGCAGCTCGACCACCGCGGCCTCGGGCGTCAACACGTAAATGTGGTCGTCGAACAGGCCATGGGTCGACGCCGTGCTGGACAGGTCGCGCTCCCACGCGAGCAACTGGCGCACCAGCGCGATTTTGGTGTCGTATTGGCTGGCGGCGCTCACGCCCGCGTAGCCCTTGGTGCCCGCCTCCTTGTAGGCCCAGTGCGCCGCCGCGCCCTGCTCTGCGTATTCGTGCATCGCCTGCGTCCGGATTTGCACTTCCCACGCCAGGTTTTGGCCGTCGCGCACCACCGTGTGAATCGACTGGTAACCGTTGACTTTGGGCTTGGCGATGTAGTCGTCGAACTCGCCGGGCACCGGCTGATAGGCCTGATGAACCCAGTCCAGCACCGCATAGCAATCCGCCACCGCCGGGACCGTCACGCGGAGCGCGCGCACGTCGAAGACATGATCAAACGAAAGGTTCTTGCCGCGCATCTTGCGGGCAATGCTGCTGATGTGTTTGGGGCGTCCGGTGACGCGTGCCTCGATCCCGCGGCCACGCAACGCGATCTCGATTTCCGTACGGCGGCGTTCCAGTGCCGCTTCGCGTTCACCCCGTTTTTCGTCCAGCAAACGCGCGATGCGCCGGTAGGCGTCGGGTTCGTTGGCACGGAAAACGAGATCTTCCAGTTGCCACTTGATTTGCCAAATCCCGAGCCGATTGGCCAGCGGCGCCAGCACTTCGTCGGCCTCCTGCAGCAAGCCGGCCGGCAAGGCCTGGCCGGTGGCCGCGCAGTAGCGCAGCGTTTGCAGGCGCGAAGCCAGCCGCAACAAGACGACCCGCAGATCCCGGCTGAACGCGAGCAGCATGCGACGCACGGATTCGGTGCGCTCACGCGCCTGCTCGGTATCGGAAAGTTCACGCTCGCGCCCGATACGTGACGCCTGTTGCACACGCTCCAGTTTGGCCGCGGCCACTGCCAGGTGCGCAAAGCTGGCGCCAAACGCCGAGCCAATGACTTCTTCGGGCCGACTCAGTTGCCCGGCCGCGTAAGCCAGGTAGGCGGCGCCCTGAACCGATTCGGAACCGCCGATGGAGGCCAGGATGTCGGCCACCGCATCGGCGTGCGCCAGCAGGCTTTCACCGGCATGGCTCGATTCCCCGGTCAACAGCGGCTCAGCGAACGTGCGCGCGCGTGCGCGCATGTCCCGCTCGGCCAAGTGATCCGTGTCGCCGACGGCAATTGCATGCGGCTTGCGCGATTTACCGCGCGCTGCATTCGGAACCGATCGACCCGCCATGGTGCGTATCAGTTTACGTCGCGGCGGCCAATTTCAATCGATATTTTTCCGTCCGCGACGGCGTGTTTGTCGCCGCTCGATCCGAGGATCGGAATGGCATTCAAAAGATGCCCGACAACCGGTGCGCAGGGCACCGCGAGCACATCACCACGCAGCGGCACCGCGTCGCACCCAGGCGGCATCACAACGACGACGTGACGTCCGTCCTGGAGCGCGAGCGCGCCCGGCGCCCCACCCCGTCAAGCCAACCAGCGCTTGCGCCGCTTGTAGCTTTTCACGTCGCGGAAGCTCTTGCGGCCGCTGCCACCCACGCCCAGGTAAAACTCTTTGACGTCCTGGTTGCCCGCGAGGTCGGTGGCGCTGCCGTCCATCACCACGCGGCCGCTTTCCATGATGTAGCCGTAACCTGCGTACTTCAGGGCCACGTTGGTGTTTTGCTCAGCCAGCAGGAAAGTGGTGCCTTCGTTCGTGTTCAGGTTCCGGACAATCTCGAACACTTCTTCCACGAGTTGCGGCGCAAGCCCCATGGAAGGTTCGTCCAGCAGAACCAGCGTTGGCTGGGCCATGAGCGCGCGGCCGATGGCGCACATCTGCTGTTCGCCGCCCGAGGTGTAGGCCGCCTGGCTCTTGCGCCGCTCTTTCAGGCGCGGAAAGTAGCTGTAGACCTTGTCCAGGTTGGCCGCGATCTCGCCCCGGTCGCTGCGCGTATAGGCGCCGGTGAGCAGGTTCTCTTCGATCGTCAGGTGGGCGAAGCAGTGCCGCCCTTCCATCACCTGCACCACGCCGCGCTTGACCAGCTCCGACGGACCCAGGTTCTCGATGCGCGCGCCCCGGTATTCGATGCTGCCCTTGGTCACTTCACCCCGTTCGCTGCGCAGCAGATTGGAGATCGCGCGCAGCGTGGTCGTCTTGCCCGCGCCGTTGCCACCAAGGAGGGCAACGATACCGGCCTTGGGCACGCTGAGCGACACGCCCTTGAGCACCAGGATCACGTGGTTGTATATGACCTCGATCCCGTTGACTTCGAGGAGGCTCTCGGGCGTGCTCATGCTTGCGGTGTCCAATCGTCAGCGACGCAGAGTGCATGGGTGATCGGAATCATCCAACGCACTCCGCACCTTGCCGCCCGGCTCAGCCGTTGCAATCCGCCGCCGTGCGCGGCGTGATCTTGTGCTCGGCGGCGTACTTGGCGGACGACTCCTTGTCGACCGCATCCACCAGCCCCTTGTCGGCCTGCATCCAGTCGCTGCTCACTTTCCATTCCTTGCCATCCCAGGTGGAGATGCGCGCGGCATACGTGCCCATGTGATCCATGCACGTCGTCTTGATCGGCTGCAGGATGCCGCCAAAGCCCAGCTCGTCGATGCGCGCCTGCGTGATGTTCAGGTTTTCCAGGCCCCAGCGCGCCTGCTCGCCGGTAATCGGCTTGCCTTTGCCGAAATGCTCCTGCGCGGTGCGAATCGCCTCGGTCGAGAACAGCGCGCTCAGCATGCCGCGCACATACAGCACGTCGCCCACTTCGGCCTTGTTGCTCGCCGTGCCCTGGCCCTTGGCGTATAAGTCGGCCAGAACGTCCTTGATCACCTTGGCGTCGCGATTGGCGCCGCTTTGGAACACCACCGCGTTGTAGCCCTTGGCGCCTTCGCCGATATCCTTCGTGTCGGCTTCGGAACCCGCCCACCACGAGCCGTACATCTTGTCGCGCGGGAAGCCGACCGATTGCGCCTCTTTCAGCGCCGTGGGCGTCATGACGCCATAGCCGCGCAGGATGATGTAGTCGGGTCGGTCGCGGCGCACCTGCAACCAGGTCGCTTTTTGCTCCAGTCCGGGCGCCGTGACCGGCATTTCAAGGAGCGTGAAGCCTTCCATCTGCGCGCGCTTGCGCAGCAGCGGCAAGGTCTCCTTGCCGTATGGGCTGTCGTGATAGACCACCGCGATCTTCTTGCCCTTGAGTTTGTCCATGCCGCCCGCGCGCTTGCCGATGGCCTGGACGATCACGTCATCGCCAACCTGGTAGTTGCCGCCCACCGGAAACACCCACTTGAAAACCGATCCGTCCGCCGAATCTCCTCTGCCATAACCGAGGATCAGGAGCGGAATCTTGTCGGTATCGGCTTTTTCGGTGATGGCAAACGTGGCGCCGGTGGACCACGGTTGAAAGATCGCTGCGCCGCCGTTCTTGGTTTTCATGCGCTCATAGCATTCAACGCTGCGCGCCGTGTCGTAGCCGGTCTCGCATTCCTCGGTCAACAGTTTGACGCCGTTGATCCCGCCCCGCAGGTTGACCAGCTTGTAGTAATCCATCGAGCCATCGGCCGCCGGAACGCCACTGGGCGCGTACGGCCCGGTGCGATAAGAGAGAAGCGGGATGTACTGCTCCGCTCCCTGCGCCATCGCCGGGCCTGCGGCCAGCGCAACACTGCCGGCGACGAGCGCCGCGGTGAATATCGAATGCAAACGTTTCATGTGAGCCTCCTGGTGCTATGCGTGGTAAGTAACGAACGGGAAAGAACCTCAATGCGGAAACGGCCACAGCCGCATCTTCTGTTTGCCTGTAGACCACAGGCGCGCCAGCCCATGCGGCTCGACGATCAGGAACCAGACGATCAGCGCGCCGAAGACGATCAGCTCGGCGTGCGACGCTGCGGTGGTGGTGATCTCCATGCCCACGAGCGATGCCAGGTAGGGCAGCAAGCGATTCAGTACGATCGGCAAGATTACGATGAACGCGGCGCCAAAGAAGCTGCCCATGATGGAGCCGAGGCCGCCGATGATGACCATGAACAGCAGCTCGAGTGAAATGTCGAGCGAAAACGCCGCCGGCTCCCACGCGCCGAGGTAGAAAAAGCCCCAGAGCGCCCCGGACACGCCAAGGATGAAGCTGCTCACGGCGAACGCGCTGAGTTTGGCGTACATCGGGCGGATGCCGATCACGGCAGCGGCCACGTCCATGTCGCGGATGGCCATCCACTCGCGCCCGATGGCGCCGCGCACCAGGTTCTTGCAGGCCAGCCCAATCAACACCAGAACCGTGAGGCAAAACAGATACTTGGCAACGTTGCTCGCGATCGGTAAACCGAAAAACGAGAGATTGGACACGGCAACCGCGCCGGACGAGCTGTCCAGGGTAAACCAGCTGATGCGCAAAAACATCCAGTCGGCAAAGAACTGCGCAGCGAGCGTCGCGACGGCCAAATAAAGTCCTTTGACACGCAAGCTGGGCAAGCCGAACACCATGCCGAACAAAGCCGCACAAATGCCGCCGAGAATCAGCGCCACGACCAGCGGCATGCCCGGCACGCGCATCAGGAAGTTGTAGGCGCCGTAGGCGCCCACCGCCATGAAGGCACCGGCGCCGAGCGAAATCTGGCCGCAATAGCCGACCAGGATGTTGAGCCCGAGCGCCGCCAGCGACATGATCAGGAACGGGATCAGGATGGCCGCGAACAGGTACTCGTTGGCGACCAGCGGCACCACGACGAACGCAGCCGCCAACAGGAGCAGCACGGCCACGCGGTCCTGCAGGATCGGAAAAATCTGCTGGTCGCTACGGTAGTTGGTCTTGAACTGGCCGTTTTCGCGGTAGAACACGTCAGTCTTTCTCCACTGATGACGAAATGACCTCGCCGCCGCGCGGCTTTGATGACGGCGCTACGCGCCATGAACGGAGGGTTCGGTGCGCGTTCATTGATGCTGCGCGAGCGGCGAAGTCATTCTTCATTTCGTCATTGAAGCGAAGCGAGGTCATGCGAACGCAGTGAGCGGTCATTGTCACACGCGATCGATGATCTTCTCGCCGAACAGCCCCTGCGGCCGCACCAGCAAAAAGGCGAGCGCGAGCACGTAGGCAAACCAGATCTCGATGCCGCCGCCAACGAACGGACCCAGATACACCTCGGAGAGCTTCTCGCCCACGCCGATGATCAAGCCACCGATGATGGCGCCGGGCACCGACGTCAGGCCGCCCAGGATCACCACCGGCAGCGCGCGCAGCGCGAGCGTCGAAAGGGAGAATTGCACGCCCAATTTGCTGCCCCAGACCATGCCGGCCACCAGCGCCGCCACGCCCGCCACGCACCAGACGATGACCCAGATGCGCGCGAGCGGGATGCCCACCGATTGCGCCGCCTGATGATCGTCGGCGACCGCGCGCAACGCGCGACCGGTGGTGGTTTTCTGGAAAAACAGCGCCAGTGTGGCGACCAGCACGGCGGCAATCGCGGCAGAAATCAGATCCTCGGGGTCGACCAGCAGCCCGCCATCGAACACGTTGCGGAACAGGTAAAGCGGATCTTTCGGCATGCCGATGTCGATCTTGTAAATGTTGCCGCCGAACGCCGACTGGCCGACGCCTTCGAGAAAATAAGCGATGCCGAGCGTCGCCATCAACAAGGTGGTCTCCGACTGGTTCACCAGATGGCGCAGCGCGAAGCGCTCGACCGCCCAGGCCACAACAAACATCAGCAGCGCGGCGATTGCGAACGCCAGCACGTTGCTCAAGACCTTGCTCTCAATGCCGGTCCACTGCGGAATCCACTCGGAAAAACGCGCCATCGCGAGCGCCGCGAACAGCACCATCACGCCTTGCGCGAAATTGAAGACGCGCGAGGCCTTGAAGATCAGCACGAACCCCAGCGCGACCAGCGCGTAGAGCATGCCGGTCATCAGCCCGCCGATGGTGGTTTCGAGGAAAAATCCCATCGTGCTTTCTCAGTGCGCCGCGCCCAAGTAGGCGCGGATCACGTCCTCGTTGTCACGTACGGCACCTGGCGTACCGTCGCCGATCTTCTTGCCGTAGTCGAGCACCACGACGCGATCTGAAATATCCATGACAACGCTCATGTCGTGCTCGATCAGCACGATGGTGGTGCCGAATTCTTCGTTCACATCGAGGATGAAGCGGCTCATGTCCTGCTTTTCCTCGACGTTCATGCCGGCCATGGGCTCGTCCAGCAGCAGCATTTGCGGCTCCATGGCCAGCGCGCGCCCGAGATCGACGCGCTTTTGCAGGCCATACGGCAACTGCCCCACCGGGGTCTTGCGGTGCGCCTGGATTTCGAGGAAATCGATGATGTGCTCGACGGCCTCGCGCTGCCTGAGCTCTTCGCGCTCCGCCGGGCCGATGCGCAGCGCCTGCAGCAGCAGGTTGCTTTTCATCTTCAGGTTGCGCCCCGTCAAGAGGTTGTCGAGCACGCTCATGCCGTTGAACAGCGCCAGGTTCTGGAACGTGCGCGCTACACCCATTTCGGCCACCTTGCGGCTGCTCATGTGGCTGAACGACTGGCCGCGAAAAACGATGGTGCCTTCGGTCGGCGTATACACCCCGTTGATGCAGTTGAGCATCGAGCTCTTGCCGGCGCCGTTCGGGCCGATGATGGCGCGGATCTCGTGCTCGCGCACGTCGAAACTGATGTCGGTGAGCGCCTTCACGCCGCCAAAGCGCAGGCTTATGTTGCGCACGTCCAGGATCACGTCGCCGACCCGATGCGCGGCGGGTGCCGCGACGTCCAACATGGCCTGCGGGGCAGCGGGCGCGGCGGTCGCGTTCATCTGACTGCCCTCCGCGCTGCGCGCTGCGGGATTCGCATCTGGGCGCAGCCCGGCGTGCTCATGCAGCGGCCTTCACGGCAGGAAAGCGCTTGGCGTCCAGGATGCGCACCGTGGCGCTCACGTTGCCGCTGCGGCCATCCTCGAACTTGACCGCCGTTTCGATGTGCTGCTCGGCTTTGCCGGAATACAGCGCATCGACCAACACGCGGTATTTCTCGGCGATGAAGCCGCGCCGCACCTTGCGCGTGCGCGTGAGCTCGTCGTCGTCCGGGTCGAGCTCCTTATGCAGCACCAGGAAGCGCGCGATCTGCGTGGCAGCCATGCCCTCTTCCGCGGCCAGGCCGGCGTTGACCCGATCGACGCAGCCGGCAATCAATTGCAGCACGTCAGCCTTGCCCGCCAGATCGACGTAGCCCGCGTACGCGATACCGCGGCGCTCGGCCCAGTCAGCCACGGCGTCGAAGTCGATGTTGATGAAAGCGCACACGTGGTCGCGGCCGTGGCCGAAGCACACCGCTTCCTTGATCTGCGGAAAGAACTTGAGCTTGTTCTCGATGTAGTTGGGCGCGAACATCGGCCCGGCGCACGTGCCTTGCGGACCGTTCAGGCGGCCCACGTCCTTGGCGCGGTCGATGATGCGCAGGTGGCCGTCGGAATCAATCACGCCGGCATCGCCGGTGTGGAACCAGCCGTCGGCGTCCAGCACTTCGGCCGTGGCGTCGGGGCGTTTGTAGTACTCGGTGAGCAGCGACCGGCTTTTGACCAGCACTTCACCGCCTTCGGTGATCTTGAGTTCGACCCCCGGCGCCGCCGGCCCCACGGTATCGAGCTTGACCTCACCGTTTTTCTGGATCGTGACGTAGGCGCAGGTTTCGGTCTGGCCGTAAATCTGCTTCAGGTTGATGCCGATGGAACGGAAAAAGCGGAACAGATCCGGCCCGATGGCCGCACCCGCGGTGTACGCCACGCGAATGCGCGAGAGCCCCATCGCGTTCTTGAGCGGCGCGTAAATCAACAAATTGCCGAGACCGTAGAGCAGTCGGTCCGCCCAGCCCACCGGCCTGCCGTCCAGGATGTCGGCGCCCACGCGCTGCGCCACGCCGATGAAGCGGCGGTAGAGCCAGCGCTTGCTGCGCGCCGCATCTTCCATGCGAATCGACACGGACGTGAGCAGCCCTTCGAAGATTCGGGGCGGCGCGAAGTAATAGGTCGGCCCGATCTCGTGCAGGTCGATGGCGACGGTCTCGCTCGATTCCGGGCAGTTGATGGTGTAGCCCGCCACCAGCCATTCCGCCACCGAAAACAGGAAATCCCCGGCCCAGGCGGGCGGCAGGTACGACAGCACGTCGTCATCCTGGTTCAGATGATCCAGCGCCACGCCGCCTTCGGCCGCCGCGATGTAGGCCGCATGCGTCTGGCACACGCCCTTGGGCTTGCTGGTGGTGCCCGAGGTGTACAGGATGATGGCGGTGGATTGCGGATCGACCTGGCGGACGAACTGCTCGAACAATTCGGGGTTCTCTTGCCCGTAGTCGCGCCCGCGCTGCATCAACTGCTCGACGCTGATCAAACCCGGGTCGGTGTAATTGCGCAGGCCGCGCGGATCGTCGTAGATCAGGTGCGTGAGGCCGGGCACTGCTTCTTCGCTCGAGGCGTTGCGCAGTTCCAGCAGCTTGTCCAGTTGCTCCTGATCCTCGGCAAACGCAAAATCGACCTCGGCTTGGCGCAGCACGTACGCCATCTCTTCGGCGATCGCGTCCTGATACATCGGCACCGGCACGCCCGAGAGCGACTGCACGGCAATGAACATCAGGTAGAGGAGCGGGCGGTTGTCGCCCACGATCGCCAGGTTTTGTCCCGGCTTGAAGCCCAAGGCGTGCAGCCCGAGCGCGAGCGCGCGCACGTCGTCGGCCGCCTTGTCCCAGCTCCAGGTCTGCCAGATGCCGTAATCTTTCTCGCGCAGCGCTGGGGCTTGCGGGCGCTTGCGCGCATGCTCCAACAGCAGTTGCGGGAATGTCGTCGCCATGAACCTCGGGTCTCCAGGCCGCCAATGCACAGGTGGGACGGCTTTTCGTGCGGCCCATTCTACCGGCGGGCTTTGACGTCAATTTGTCGTCTCGACGACAATCCGGCCTATTTGTTGCAGGGGTTTTCCCTCATGGTTTCACGCCTTCACGAGCGCCGCCGGCCGCTGAACGCCGAGGAGGAGCGCCGCGTTCCCTGGCTCGCGCTGCTGCCGCCGCCCGAACGCACCCGCGCCGTGCGCGAATTGCACGTGGCCGACGCCCAGGCGGGCGACATGGTGTGCCGCACCGGCCGGCCGGTCACCTATTGGTTCGGCGTGATCGATGGCCTGCTCAAGATCAGCACATCGACCGCCCAAGGGCGCACCACAACCTACACCGGCATCGCGCCGGGCGGTTGGTTCGGCGAAGGCACCGCGCTGAAGCGCGAACCGTATCGCTACGACGTGCAGGCGCTGCGTCGGAGCCGCGTGGCCGGCCTGCCGGTGGATACCTTCCATTGGCTGCTCGCGCGCTCCATCGGCTTCAACCGCTTCATCCTGACGCAACTGAACGAGCGCCTGGGGCAATTCATCGGCACGCTCGCGGCCGACCGCACGTCCAACCCGGAAGAGCGCGTGGCGCACAGCCTGGCCACCCTCGCCAATCCGGTGTTGTTCCCGGGCGTGGGCGACGTGCTGCGCATGACGCAGCAGGAACTGGCCTATCTGGTGGGTCTCTCGCGCCAGCGCGTGAATGAAGCGCTGCAGGAGCTGGCGGCGCGCGGGCTGATCCGCATCGAATACGGCGGGCTGCGCATGATCGACCTGGCGGCGCTGCGCACACCGCTTTTCCACTTGAGGCGGTAAGCGGGCGAACAGCGCCGCAGAACGCGCCGATTCAACGCCCGTGCGGATCGCGCCCGTTCAGCGCAACGCCGGCGCGCGCATTCGGATCGCCGCGAGCGGCAAATCCCGTACGGCTTGGCGCCGGACGCGCCAAGTCACCGGTGTCGGCTCAGCGCCCGGCCCATGTCAACAGCACCACCGCGCGTGCCTCGATGGCCAGGCCCTGCCCGACCGGCCCCAGGTGTTCCGCCGTCTTGGCCTTGACGTTGACTTGCCCCGCCGTGACGTCCAGCGCGCGCGCAATGTTCTCCGCCATGGCCGCGCGATGCGGCGCCAGCTTCGGTGCTTGCGCAATCACGGTGCTGTCGACGTTGGCCACCTGCCAGCCCGCTGCACGCACGCGCCGGGCCGCTTCGCGCAGCAGCCCGATCGAACGCGCCCCTCCGAACGCTGCGTCGCTATCGGGGAAATGCGTGCCGATATCGCCGAGCGCCGCGGCGCCCAGCAGCGCGTCGGTGATGGCATGCGCCAGCGCATCCGCGTCGGAATGCCCGAGCAGGCCGTGCGTGTGCGCAAGGGTCACGCCGCCCAGCACCAGCGGCCGCCCCTCAACCAGTGCGTGGATGTCCCAGCCCTCGCCGATGCGGAACCTGCCCGGGGTGGCACCGGTCATGGCGCGCGGCTCCGCAAAATGGCTTCGGCCAAAGCAAAATCCTCCGGAACCGTCACCTTGATGTTTTGCGCACTGCCGCGCACCAAGAGCGGCGCGAAGCCCGCCGCTTCCATGGCGCCGGCTTCGTCGGTGATGCCTGTAAAGCCGTTCGCGGCGTGCGCGGCCAGCGCGGCATGCAGGGCCCCGAGGCGAAACATCTGCGGGGTCTGCGCCAGCCACTTGCCGTGCCGATCGAGCGTTGCGGCGGAACGCCCGTCCCGCTCGCTTTTCAGCGTGTCGGCCAGCGGCAGCGCCAGCAGCCCGCCGACGGCATCGGGCAGGCAGGCATCGATCAGCGCACCAATCAGCGCCGGCGTGACCAGGCAGCGCGCGGCGTCGTGCACCAGCACCCAGTCGTCGTCGCAGGCGCCGGTAGCACGCAGATGGTTGAGACCGCCCAACACGCTCGCCGCGCGCGAGGCGCCCCCGCATGCGGCGATCTCCCAGCGCCCTTGAAGCATGGCCAGCGTGCGGTCAGTGGGCGCGGTCACGGCCACGATACGCGCCACGCGTTCCACGGCATCGAAAGCGGCCAGGGTGTGTCGAACCAGCATCTGGCCCGCCAGCGGCTCGTACTGCTTGGGCTGAGCGCAACCGGCGCGCGCGCCCACGCCGGCACACGGAATCAACGCCAGGACAGCAGGGTTCGAATGGACCATGAACCGTTCGAATCAACGCGCGTTCAGCAACGCCCAGAGCCGCGCAGGCGTCAGCGGCATCTGCACCTTGGGCGCCAGATCGGGCCGGCCGGCACGCGCCAGCGCATCGGCCACGGCGTTGACCACGCACGGCGGCGCGCCGATGGTGCCCAGTTCACCCACGCCCTTCACGCCCAGTTCGTTGTTCTTGCTCGGCGTGGACTGATCCAGTTCAGTCTTGAAAATGGCCTGGATGTCGTCGGCGCGCGGCGCGGTGTAGTCCATCAGGGTGCCCGTCAGGAGCTGGCCCGAATCGTCGTACACCACGCGCTCCAGGAAAGCCTGGCCGATGCCCTGCACCGCGCCGCCTTCGAGCTGGCCGCGCACGATGGTCGGGTTCACCACGCGGCCGACGTCGTTCACGCTGGCGTACGCCACCAGCTTCACCACGCCGGTTTCCGGATCGAGCTCGATTTCGCTGATGTGCGCGGCGTTCGGCCAAGTCGGCCCGGCCACCGTGTGCGTGTGCTGGACGAAGATATGGCGCTCAGGCTGGCGCGCCGCCAGTTCGAATAGGCCGATGCCGCGGTCGGTGCCGACAATGGCGAAGCGCCCCGCAGCGTAGTGAATGTCCTGGACCGCCGCTTCCAGCGCCTGCGCGGCCAGCTTCTTGGCTTCATCCAGCGTGTGCACGGCGCCCACGTGCAGCGCCGTGCCGCCGGTGAACAGCGAGCGCGATCCGGCGCTGCCGAAGCCGTTGCCGCGATCGGTGTCGCCCAGCACCACGCGAATCTTCTCGAGCGGCACGCCGAACACATCGACCATCAGTTGCGCCAGCGACGTGGCGATGCCCTGCCCCATCTGGTTGACGGCGGAAAACACTTCGATCACGCCCTCAGCCTGTACGTCGACAGTGACGGTTTCCTCGAACGCATTGCCACCCGTCCATTCGAGATAAGTGGCAATCCCGAGACCGCGCCACAGGCCGCGCTTTTTCGATTCGGCTGCGCGCGCCTCGAAACCGTTCCAGTCCGCCAACGGCAGCGCCTGATCGAGCACGTGCTCGAAGCGGCCAACGTCATACGTCTGCTGCATCGGATTGGTGTAGGGCATTTGTTCCGGGCGAATGAAATTGCGCCGGCGCAAGGCCAAGCGGTCCATGCCGATGGCGCGCGCCGCCTGATCCATCAGGCGCTCGATGTTGTAAATCGCTTCGGGCCGGCCCGCACCGCGGTAAGCGCCGGTCGGCGCCTGATTGGTCAGCACGGCGCGGAAATGGAAATCGATCAGCGGAATGTCGTACACGCCGGTCTGCACCCAGGAGCCGACGATCAACTGGATGCCGAGGCCGGTGGTGCGCGCGTAGGCGCCGACGTTGGCAAACGTGTACAGGCGCAGCGCCAGGATCTTCCCGCTCGCATCCAGCGCCAGCTCCAGGTGCGCCTGCTGGTCGCGGCCGTGCGTGGCGCTCAGGAATTCTTCGCTGCGCGTGCCCATCCAGCGCACTGGCTGACCGAGTTCGCGCGCCGCCCAGGCCGCCACCAGATATTCGGCGTAAGCGGCCATCTTCATGCCGAAACCGCCGCCCACGTCGCCCACGCGCACGCGCACGGTCTCGTCCTTCACGCCCAACGTGCGCGCCACGGCACCGCGTACCACGGTCGGCATTTGCGAACACACCCAGACGTCGGCGCGTCCGGTGGCCGGGTCCCAGCGGGCACGCACGGCGCGCGGCTCGAGCGTGAGCGGCGCCACGCGCTGGTGCGTCAGATCGAGCTTGACGACATGCGCCGCGCGCGCAAAAGCCGCTTCAGTCGCCTTGGCATCGCCATGGCGCGCTTCGCAGGCGATGTTGTCGGGCGCATCGGGCGTGATGCAATGTTCGGCGCGCAACGCCGCGTCCAGATCGGGAATCACCGGCAATTCGGCGTACTCGAGCACCACTTGCTCGGCCGCGTCTTCGGCCTGATCCTGCGTGTCGGCCACGATGGCCACCACCGCTTCGCCGACGAAGCGCACGGTGTCAACGGCGAGCGCGTGGTGCGCCGGCGTGACGCACGGGCTGCCGTCGGCACGCTTGAACGGTGCGCCGACGTCATCCATCGCCGGAACGCCGGCGGCCACCAGATCGGCACCGGTGTACACGCCGCGCACGCCGGGCGCAGCGCGCGCCGCCGCCACGGCGATGCGCACGATCTTCGCGTGCGCATGCGGCGAGCGTATGAAAAAGAGCCAGCCGTCGCCCGTCTCGCCCAGGTCATCGACGTAGCGTCCCTTGCCCTGCACCAGGGCATCGTCTTCCATTGGGTGGACCGCGCGTCCGCTGCCAAAACGCGCGGCTTCAAAGGTGGGGGTTGCTTGTTCGGTCACGACCATGCTTCTTTCGTGGGGGGATCACCAATATAGAGGATCGGTGATGCCGCTGCGACGGCCGGTGCGGTAATCACCGCGAGCTGCGCTGGCTGCGTCAGTTCCAACCGACGTGCCGGAACTGCCGCCAAATCGAGCATCGGTCCCGGGCGCTTCCCGCGACCCCCGCGCGACCAACGAACGGAGCGCGATGCACGCTCGGCGGTTCCTTTTTAGAATCAACGCCGATCACATCAGACCCCCGTCCAACCCGGCCGGGGGCTTTTGTCGTTTTCGAAGCACGCATGCAACTGCCCAAACTCGGCGCCGGAAAGCGCCACACGCTGGCGCGGCCCTTTGGCTCCGCCGACGCTCTGCTGCTCGCCCAGCTGGCGCAACAGGGCCACGAACAACAGCGCCTGACCGCCGTCGTGACGGCCGATGCGGCCGACGCGCGCCGGCTGATGGACGAGTTGCCGTTTTTCGCACCCGACCTGAAAGTCACGCTGTTCCCGGACTGGGAAACGCTGCCCTACGACAGCTTCTCGCCGCACCAGGACCTGATCAGCGAGCGCCTGGCGACGCTCTGGGCCATCCGGCAGGGACAGGCCGACGTGGTGCTGATTCCGGCCACCACCGCGCTCTACCGCCTGGCGCCGCCTGCCTTCATGGCCGCCTACACCTTCGATTTCAAGCAGGGGCAGACGCTGGACGAAGCGGCGCTGAAAAGCCAGCTCACGCTCGCCGGCTACAACCACGTGACGCAGGTGGTCAGCCCCGGTGAATACGCGGTGCGCGGCGGCCTGATCGACATCTTCCCGATGGGCTCGCCGCAGCCGTTCCGCGTGGACTTGTTCGACGACGAGATCGACACCATTCGCGCGTTCGATCCCGACACCCAGCGCAGCCTGTATCCGGTACCCGAAGTGCGCTTGCTCCCCGGCCATGAATTCCCCATGGACGATGACGGCCGCGCCAAATTCCGCCACCGCTGGCGCGAACTGCTGGCGGGCGATCCGACCAAGAGCCGTATCTACAAGGACGTGGGCGACGGCGTGGCGACGGCGGGCATCGAGTACTACCTGCCGCTGTTCTTCGACAACACCGCGACGCTTTTCGATTACCTCGCCGGCGCCACCTCGGGAGACAGCGGCGACGCGGGCGCCCAGGCGCAGCCGTCCACCACGCTGGTGCTGCACGGCGACCTGGAGCCCGCGTTCCAGCGCTTCGCGCAGGACACGCACGAGCGCTACCGGCTGTCGCAAGGCGATCCGGACTGGCCCGTGCTGCCGCCCGAAGCCCTGTTCCTCTCGGCCGAAGCGTTCTATCTGGCCGCCAAGCCGCTGGCGCAACTGGCGCTGCGCCCGGCCACCGAAAGTGACGCCAGCGCGTGGGCGCAAAAGCTGCCCGACATCACCGTCAACCGCAACGCCGAAGACCCGCTCACGCGCCTGGCGGCCTACGTCAAGCAAGCGCCGGAGCGCGTGCTGGTCCTGGCCGACAGCGACGGCCGGCGCGAAAGCCTGCTGGATTTCCTGCGCGCCAGCCACCTGACGCCGCCCGCGTTCGACACGCTGGCCGATTTCCAGGCGAGCGCGCAGAAATTCGGCATCGCCACTGCCGCGCTGGCACAAGGCTTTGCCTGGCCCGAAGGCGGTCTCGCCTTCGTCACCGAAACCGAACTCTTCGCCACGGCGCCCACCACGCGCCGCCGGCGCAAGCAGGAGCAGGTGAGCGACGTCGAAGCGCTCATCAAGGATCTGTCGGAACTGAAGATCGGCGACCCGGTGGTGCATGCCGAGCACGGCATCGGCCGCTACCGCGGCCTCGTCAACCTGGACATGGGCGCCAAGAACGCCGACGGCACGCCCGCGCCGCAGGAGTTCCTGCACTTGGAATACGCGGGCAGCGCCATCCTGTATGTGCCGGTCTCGCAACTGCACCTCATCAGCCGCTACACCGGCGTGGGCGCCGACGAGGCGCCGCTGAACAAGCTGGGCAGCGACCAGTGGGACCGCGCCAAGCGCAAAGCGGCCGAGCAGGTGCGCGACGCGGCGGCGGAACTGCTCAACATCTACGCCCGGCGCGCCGCGCGCCAGGGGTACGCCTTCCGCTACTCGCCGGAAGACTACGAAAAGTTCGTCGCCGATTTCGATTTCGAGGAAACGCCCGACCAGCGCGCCGCCATCCACGCGGTGGTGCAGGACATGATCAGTCCCATTCCCATGGACCGCCTGATTTGCGGCGATGTTGGCTTCGGCAAGACCGAAGTGGCGCTGCGCGCCGCCTTCATTGCGGTCACCGGCGGCAAGCAGGTGGCGCTGCTCGCGCCCACCACGCTGCTCGCCGAACAGCACTACAACACGCTGGTCGATCGCTTCGCCAAGTGGCCGATCAAGGTCGAGCAGATGAGCCGCTTCCGTACCGCCAGGGAAAGCAAGGTGGCGCTGGAAGGGCTGGAAAACGGCACCATCGACATCGTCGTCGGCACGCACAAGCTGCTCTCGGAAAAAACCAAATTCAAGAACCTGGGCCTGCTGATCGTCGACGAAGAACACCGCTTCGGCGTGCGGCAGAAAGAGCAGATCAAGAAGCTGCGCGCCGAGGTCGACGTGCTCACGCTCACCGCCACGCCGATTCCGCGCACCATGGGGATGGCGATGGAAGGCCTGCGGGACCTGTCGGTGATCGCCACCGCGCCCGAACGCCGCCTCGCCATCAAGACCTTCGTGCGCAGCCAGAGCAACGGCGTGATCCGCGAAGCCGTGTTGCGCGAGCTGAAGCGCGGCGGGCAGGTGTACTTCCTGCACAACGAGGTGGAGACCATCGAGAACCGCCGCAAGCATCTGGAAGAGCTGCTGCCCGAAGCACGCATTGCCGTGGCGCACGGCCAGATGCACGAGCGCGAACTGGAACGCGTGATGCGCGATTTCGTCGCCCAGCGCACCAACCTGCTGTTGTGCTCGACCATCATCGAAACCGGCATCGACGTGCCGACCGCCAACACCATCGTGATCGAGCGCGCCGACATGCTGGGCCTGGCGCAACTGCACCAGTTGCGCGGGCGCGTGGGCCGCAGCCACCACCAGGCCTACGCCTATCTGCTGGTGCCTGATTTGCAGGGGCTGCCGAAACGCGCCGGGCAGCGCCTGGAAGCCATTCAGGAAATGGAAGAACTGGGCGCGGGCTTCTACCTGGCCATGCACGACCTGGAAATCCGCGGCGCCGGCGAAGTGCTGGGCGAGCACCAGAGCGGCAACATGAGCGAAATCGGCTTCCAGCTCTACAACGACATGCTGGCCGAAGCCGTGCGCGCACTCAAGGCCGGGCGCGAACCCGATCTGATGGCGCCGATGCAGGCAGCCATCGACATCAAGCTGCACGCCCCCGCCCTGCTACCCAGCGATTACTGCGGCGACGTGCAGGTGCGCCTGTCGCTCTACAAGCGCCTGGCGGGCGCCAAGACCGGCGACCAGCTCGACACGCTGGTGGAAGAAATCGTCGACCGCTTCGGCAAGCTGCCACCACAAACGCAGACCCTCATCGACACGCACCGCCTGCGCATCCTGGGCGCGCCCTACGGCGTGACGCGCATCGACGCGGGTCCCAACGTGATCAACATCGCGTTCAAGCCGAACCCGCCCATCGACCCGATGGCGATCATTCACCTGATCCAGAAAAACCGCGCCATCAAGCTCGCCGGCAACGACAAGCTGCGCATCGAGCGCGAGCTGAAAGAGCCGAAAGAGCGCGTGCAAATGGTGCGCGACGTGCTGCGCAGCCTGGGGCAGCCCAAACCGGCAGAACAGCCGCGCCCTGAGCTCGTGACCGCCTGAACACGCGAGCCGCGTGAGATATTCGGCAGAAAACGTGCATCCCAAACTCGTCACCGTGTCCGGACAACCGGGCCGGCCGGTGACCACTCACGAGGCCCGCACTCCGCGGATGAACAAATGACCCCATCGAACGGCAACGGATTCCCATCGAACTACGCTGCGGCGCGCGCTGCATTCATGACGGCGGCGGCAGAGGCGGGCGCGCGGCTTTATCAATATGTTCACCCATCCGCGTCGGCGCCCGACGGCGGGACCCTGAGCTGCGACGTTGCGGTACTGGGCCGGGCCGACGCGCGCAAGGCATTCGTTGCGATTGCGGGCACGCACGGCGTCGAAGGCCCCACCGGATCGATGGCGCACACGGCGCTGCTGCGCTCCAAGTTGCCGCAGCTTGCGTCCGACTGCCGCCTGGTGCTGGTGCATGCCATCAATCCGTACGGTTTTGCCTGCCACTCGCGCACCAACGAAAACAACGTCGATCTGAACCGCAACTTCGTCGACCACAGCGCGCCGCACCCGGCCAACGTGCTGTACGCCGCGGTGCATGCCATCGTCTGCCAGAGCGACTACTCACACGAACAGCACGCCCGGCAGATCGCCGCCCTGCACGAATGGACCGCCGAGCACGGCGCCGACGCGCGCAACCAGGCGTTGATTGCCGGGCAGTATTCCCACCCTTCGGGCAAGAGCTACGGCGGCCGGCGGCGCGAGTGGTCCAATCGGGTGCTGCAGCAGATCACCGACGAGCACCTGCGTGGCATCGAGAAAATCGCTTTCATCGACTGGCACACCGGCCTGGGGCGCTATGGCGAGGAGCTGTTGCTGTGCTTCAACGAACCCGGGTCGCCCGAATACCGCCAGTGCGAGCAATGGTGGGGCCGTGACCGCATAGGTACCCAGGAGGGTTTCGACGGCGCACGCCGCCCGGCCTACCGCGGGCTGCTGTTCCATGGCTTGCAGCGGTTTGTCGCGCCAGCGCAGTTTGCCGGGGTGGCAGTGGAATTCGGCATCCTGTCGAACGAGGCGCAGGAAGGCATCTTCATGCTCGATCACTGGTTGCGCTTTGGCGACCACGCCGATGTGCCCGCTGCCATCCTGGATGACGTGCGGCGGCAAGTGCGCGAAGCCTTCACGCCTTCCGATCCCGCCTGGCGGCAGTCGGTGGTCGTCCGCAGCCATGCGGTAATGGAAAAGGCACTGCGCGGCTTGCAAGCCTGGTAAGCGCCGCGTGCTCGCCCATGGCGGGCCAGCCGAAGAAAAACCCGGGCGAATTCCAGCGGCCAACGCCGCGCGGCGCCGGTTTATTCCGACACGGGCGCTCCAGGCCGGCGCCCGCTACACTGAAACGGCCGCCGCAACCTGATTCGCACCACGATCATGTCCGCCGAAACCCCTGCACCCGAGCGTCTTCCTTACGGCGGCAGCGCCCGCTACCACCTGCAGCATGCGCACCTGTTTGCGAGCGACTTGGAACTGACGCTTGCGTTCTACCGGCGCTGGTTCGACGCCAGAGTGGTCTGGGACGGCGACGTCGGCGGCGCACGCAACGTGTTCGTACAAATCGGCAAGGGCGCGCTGCACTTCTATGGCCAGCCGCCGCGCGACGCACACCGCAGCGGCGGCATCCACCACATCGGCATCCAGGTGGCCGGCCTGCGCGATCTGTACGAGCGCATGAAAGCGGGCGGCGTCAGGCTGCCCAACCCCATTCGCGCGATGGGTGGCGGCGGCTATTTCATGATTGAAGCGCCCGACCACGTGCTGATCGAACTGTTCGAACCCGGGCCCGAAGTGGACCGGAACCCGGCGCTGCGCGACTATTTCGGATTCGGGCAGACCGGCGCCTGACCTCGGATGCGGCCGCGATCAGGAACAACCGCTCCGCCATTCCTTTTCGAATCGACATGTTCACGACAACCCCGATTCCAGCGACCGCCAGCAAGACCGAGCTGTACGAAGAAGCCGCACGCCAAATGCGCGGCCTGCTCCGAGGCGAACACAACCCGGTCGCCAACGCAGCGAACTTTTCCGCGCTGGTGTTCCACGCCCTGCCCGACATCAGTTGGTGCGGCTTCTACTTCCCCGACGAAACCGGCGACGGCCTCGTCGTCGGCCCGTTCCAAGGCAAGCCCGCTTGCGTTCGGCTCTCGCACGGCAAGGGCGTCTGCGGCGCCGCCGTCACGACACGCCGGACACAGGTCGTGCCCGACGTCACCACCTTCCCCGGCCACATCTATTGCGACGGCGCCGCCCGTTCGGAAATCGTCGTGCCGCTGTTCCGCACCGACGGCTCGCTGGTCGGCGTGTGGGATGTGGACAGCTACAGCGTGGGGCGGTTCGACGAGGACGATCGCATTGGAATGGAAGCCCTGTGCTTGCAGTTCATCCAGACATTGGCGGTTCCGCCCCGGCGGCAACCCGCGGCCTCTTGACCGCCCTCGGGCCCGCACTGGATTTATCGCCGACTTGCGCGTAGTGTGGTGTCCTCCTCTGGCGGCACGCCGCATCAACGAAGGGTTCCGCGTCTCGTGGCAACGGCGTACCACCAGTGGGTCAACCCCAATGGAGCAAGCACATGTCACGATCCTTCTCAAAACGCACTCTCCTGGTGTTTGGCGGCCTGGCTCTGGCGGGCACGCTGACCCTGGCGCAGGCGGCACCGGTCTCGTTCGACGTGCCGCTGACCGGCGCGGCGCAAGTCCCGCCGGTGCAAACCGCAGGCAGCGGCGACGCCAAGCTCACCTTCGATCCCAGCACGCGCGTGGTCACCTGGAACATCACGTTCAGCAACCTGTCCAGTCCGGTGACGATGGCGCACTTCCACGGGCCGGCCGCGGCCGGGAAAAACGCGCCGGTGAAAGTCTGGCTGTCCGAGCGGGGCAGCAAGGACGTGGCGAGCCCGATCACCGGCAAGGCCACGTTGTCCGCGGACGAGGCCCAGATGTTCGAAGCGAGCGAGATGTACGTCAACGTCCACAGCAAGGACCACCCGAGCGGTGAAATCCGCGGCCAAGTGGTGCCGCCCAAGGGAAATTGACGCGGCGCCGAAGCGGGGCCCCGCCGCCGGCCGGCGGCGGAATCAAAGATACGTTGCGAGCAGCACCGTCACCACGGCGCCGATGCCGAGCGCAAGCGCGGCCAGCGCCGGCGCTGCCTGCCGCGGCGCCTTCACGGCTGCGGGCAGCCGCTTGTAGCCCGTGACCATCGGCCGCAGCAGGTTCTGCCCCTTGGCGATCGCGTACACGGCGATGGCGAGCACGTGCAATGCCACGGCGGCAAGCAGCACGTCCCACCCCAGCGCGTGCAGCGCCGAAATCGCGTTGGCCAGCCACGCGGGCACGATGGCGCTCAGCGGACCCTGGTCGGCAATCTCGTTGTTGACATAGAGGCCGCTCAGCGTCTCGACCTGCAGCAGGGCCAGCAACAGCAGCACCATCCAGCCGCCCGCCGGGTTGTGCCCGACCTGCAGGTCCGGCTCGCGGCGAAACAGGCCTCGCAGGTGGCGCAGCGCGGCGCCAGGCGATTTGAGGAAGCGGCGAAAGCGCGCCGTCTGGCTGCCAAAGCACCCCCAGAGCACGCGGGCAAGCAGCAAGGCGAGCAACGCTTCGCCGAGCAGGACGTGCCAGTCGATCCAGTTCAAGCGCTCGGTGACATAGGCCGCCGCGACCAGCGCCACCACAAGCCAGTGGAACAGCCGCACTGGCACATCCCACACGAGCACGGGCCGGCGCCCGGATTGCGCCGGCCGCGTGACCGGTGAGTGGCCATTCATGCGTCGCACCTACGCCCTCAAAGTTGACAGCCGAACCAAGTCTTGTGACGCGGCGATCTCGCGACAGGGAGTCTCTGCATCCCGGGTCGCTGGAATTCGTGTGGTAAAGCCGCATGCAACGAAAGCATGCGCGCACGGCCGCGATAACGCAATCCAGCACCGCGTGGACCGCCCGCCGGACTTCGGCGCCGCTCACGTCGTTTGGCTAAAAGCAGGTGTCAACGCGTGGCGGCTGGCGCACGGGCTTGCCGCGGCATCCTGACTCCCGGCCGGCGCACATACGGCGTGCCGCGCTGCACCGCATCCCTGCTCGCGCCGATGGGGACCGCGCGCACCAGCGCCAGGGTTCGCCTGGAAGCCGGAAATCCCGGAACGGGAGCGCCAGTGAGCGATCGAAGCGCGCGGCCGCGGCGTGCGTTCCGGTAAGCGTGAGCTGACCGCGCCCTATCGCGCATCGGGCACCAGTTGCGCCTTTGAAGCACCGGCAGGGAGCCGCCATGGATCGGGAACCAGCGGCCTCTCCGCGCCCAAACGCGTCATTTCCGGAATCACCTGCCACAGCCAGCATCGGCCCGAAAATCGACGACACGGCGAACCCACAGCTTCCCGCCTCCGCCGCGGCGCCCGCCTCAACCGGGAAAATCGGGCTGCTGCTCCGGCGCCGCACGCTGGAATGCAGCCAGGCCGGCGCAGTGCGCGTAAACCGCCCGCACGCGCGGGTACGCATCCAGCGCGCACCGATGCTGCTGCGCATTCAGCACTTGCGGCACCAGGCAGCAATCGGCCAGCGTCGGCGCGTCGCCCACACAGAAGCGCTCCGCACCAGTCCGGCCGAGCAGCTTTTCCAGCGGCCGGAAGCCTTGGTCAATCCACGCCTCGTACCAGCGCTGGCGCGTGGCATCGTCCAGCGCCATGTCGCCTTTCAGGTAGCGCAGCACACGCAAGCCGTTCAGCGGCTGGGTGTCGCAGGCGATGAGTTGCGCGATCTCGAGCACGCGGGCGCGCTCGATTCCACCGGCCGGGATCAGCCGGGGCTCGGCGGGATACTTGGCATCGAGGTAATCGATGATCGCGAGCGACTGCGAAACACGCACGCCGCCATCGTCCAGCAGCGGCACCGCGCCCGCCGGGTTGCGCGCCAGGTAGTCCGGCCGCTGCTGCTCCATCGCCAGCAGGTTGACGGGCAGCGTGTTGAACGCCAGGCCTTTCAGGTGCAGCGCGATGCGCACGCGGTACGACGTCGAGCTGGCGTAGAAGCTGTACAGATCCATGGTGGTTTCATCCTCCGCCGTTGCGCGCGGGCAAGTCCGCCGCATCGGCTTTCAACTCGTGCACCGGCCACGCAACCGGCACCTTCGGTGCGCAGCGAGGCACCCAGCATGCAGGCACCGACTCGTGGCCTGCGGCCCGCCGCCGGGCGGCGGCGCCGATCAACTCGCGCCGCGGTCCGGGATGCGGCAGCCGTCCTCGTCGCACACCGCCCCGCCCTCGCCTATCGTTTCCAGCGGCGCCGGCGCCACCCGCTCCATGGCCCGCACGAAGGCCGCGTCGGGCTGCGCGCCGGAGACGGCGACCTTGTTCTCGAACACGAAGAACGGCACGCCGCGAACGCCCATTTGCCGCGCGGCGCGGAAGTCTTCCCGAAGGCCCGCTTCGATGTCGACGGAAGCCAGCGCCGCATCGATCTGCGCGTCGCCCAGGCCGATCTCGTGCGCGATGGCACGCACCGTGGCCAGTTCACCCACCGCGCGACCGTCCGTGAAGTAGGCATGGAAGAAGGCTTCCTCCGCTTCGTTGCCGCGCCCGAGCGCCTGCGCCGCCGCGATGATGCGGTGCGCGTTGCGGGTGTTGCCGCCGCGCGCTTGCCGCCAGTTGAACGCCAGCCCCTCGCGCTGAAAGACGGCCGCGATGCCGTCGAGCTGCTGCTCGGCCTGCGCCGGCGTCATGCCGTACTTGTCGGCCAGGTGCTGCGCGTGTGAACCCGTCCGCACTTCGGGCGCGTCGGGGTCCAGCTCGAAGCTGTGCCAAACGCATTGCAGTTGCACGCTCCTCTCTCGCGCCACGCGCTCCAGGCGCGTCTTGCCGATGTAGCAGAACGGACAGACCACGTCGGACCAGATATCCACTTGCATTTTTCGATCTCCTTAAACTGGACAGATACCAACCCAGATGCGGCTAAAAAGCTGCAGTTCCAGCGGCCAAACGGTACAACCTTCCGCGTGACTGCGCCGGAAATCAACGCCGCATCCCTGCCTCTAGCGCTTTTGTTCCGCGGGCTCGGAAATCGTTATGACACCCTCCAATCAATGGTTACCGCAAGCCCCTGACCTTGCCCTCGAAAAACGTATCCCTTGCTGAATGATTGAATCCAGGCAAGGAGAGACGGAAATGACGAAGACGGCAAGGGCGCGCTACACGCTCGAATTCAAGCAAGAGGCGGTGCGCCTGGTCGAAGGCGGCCAGAGCATCGCTGGGGCCGCTCGCACGCTGGGCGTGGTCGATCAGACGTTGTTCAACTGGGTGAAGGCGCAGTGCGCGGGCAGACTCACTGGTGCCGACAGCAAGCCCGTGAGCGCCGAACAAATGGCGATCAGCCGGCTGCGCGCGGAGCTTGCGCGCGTGAAGATGGAGCGCGACATCTTGGGAAAAGCGACGGCGTACTTCGCAAAGGCAGCCAAGTGAAGTACGCCTTCATCCGACGCCACCGGCGGGCGTGGCCGATTTCGGTGCAGTGCCGCGTGCTGCAGTCAGTGTCGCCGGCTACCACGAGCATTTCGTTCGACCGGCCGGTGCAGCGCCGCGGCGTCGCCACCTGAGCGACGCTGCGCTGCTAGTGCACATCAGGGCCGTCCACGCTGAAACACGCGGCGCCTACGGTTGGCCACGGATCTGGAAGGCGCTGCTGGCCCGGGGCGTGCGCGTGGGCAAAGGGCGGGTGCAAAAGCTCATGCAGCAGCACGGCATCCGCGCCAAGGGCCGGCGTCGCTTCAAAGTCACCACCGATGAGGGCTGGCTGTTTCTGGCCGTGGTGATCGATCTGTTCAGCCGCCAGGTGGCGGGCTGGTCACTGCGCTCCGACATGACGCGCGGTATCGTCATCGACGCCTTGCGCACGGCGTGGTTCAAACGCCACCCGGGCAAGCACACCGGCCTGATCTTCCACAGCGACAGGGGCAGTCAGTACGCCAGCTGCGACTTCAGGACTGCGCTTGGCGAGTACGGCATCACTGCCTCGACGAGCCGCAAGGGCAACTGCTGGGACAACGCCTGCAGCGAGACGTTGTTCGGCTCGCTGAAAGTGGAGCGGCTGCACGGGCAGCGCTTCCAGAGTCGGCGCCAGGCCAAGGACGAAGCCATCGCGTGGCTGCTCTGGTACAACCGAGATCGACTGCACTCGACGCTGGGCTACTTCAGCCCGATGCAGTTTGAAGAAAACTGGCTCGCTGATCAGTATGGGCAGGCCAGCGCGTGAGGGTAGTTATGGGATACAGATTCCAGGGGCAAGGTCACACATAGGCACCCTCAGTTAACAACGCGCCAGTTCATCCCCGCGCATGCGGGGAACACGCCGTGACCGACGCGGTGAGATTCATCTGACTCGGTTCATCCCCGCGCATGCGGGGAACACACGAAAACGGCTCCGAGTAGGAGCCTCAGGAACGGTTCATCCCCGCGCATACGGGGAACACGGGCACCCACCAGCGGCCGTCTCCAAGAGTGCCGGTTCATCCCCGCGCATGCGGGGAACACGCCAAGGCCAGCATGGCAACGGTGCTGAGCACCGGTTCATCCCCGCGCATGCGGGGAACACGTGTATCAGCACAACGTGCAGGCATTTGGTGGCGGTTCATCCCCGCGCATGCGGGGAACACTGGTGGTTTTGATGTTGGTGTGTCCGAGCACCCGGTTCATCCCCGCGCATGCGGGGAACACGTACGGCAGCGCGACGATGAGTGCGCCAACTGAGGTTCATCCCCGCGCATGCGGGGAACACACATAGGATCCAGCGTTCACATGGACGAGAGACGGTTCATCCCCGCGCATGCGGGGAACACCACCAGATGCCGCCTGCGACTGAGATGCCGCTCGGTTCATCCCCGCGCATGCGGGGAACACGGTCATGTCATCGACGAAAGAGTACGGATCGGCGGTTCATCCCCGCGCATGCGGGGAACACATCGACCGGGTCGCTCGGAGCTTGTTTG
>SCQQ01000011.1 GCA_004299095.1 Burkholderiaceae bacterium
CCGCCCGCCGGCGCCGATTTCGACGCGCTCATGCACACCAACGTGCTGGGCGCCATGCAGGCGCTGCCGCAAGTCGCGCCGCGCGTCGCTGCCGCGAACGGCGTTTTTGCCGTGCTGTCGTCGGGCATGTCGCTGATCGCCAGCGTGCAGGCAAGCGACTGCTGGCTCTATCGCGTGAGCAAGGCGGCGCTCAACATGGCGGTCGCGTCCGCGCGCAACGACTACCCTGGCGCCACGCTGGTGGTGCTCGATCCCGGCTGGGTGCGCACCGACATGGGCGGCGCCAGCGCGGCCATCACGCCGCAGGAAAGCGTGCACGACCTGCGCGCGCTGCTCGCCAAGGTCACGCCCGCCGACAACGGCGCTTTCCTGCACCGCGACGGCCGGCGCGAGCGGCACTGGTAGCTGGCTTGCCCGTCGCGCGTGCCGCGTTCCGGTTCTTCTTCAGCCGCTTGCGCTTTCCCGATGCTTCTACGCACCGCAGCGCTCGGTCGCAAAATCCAATGAAACGCCAGCGCGCCTGAAGCCAGCGACCCGGTATAACCGGAAGCCATCCCGGCCAGTTCGGCGCGGCGCATTTCGGAGACACCACCATGCTGCTCACTGAAGAACAGGAACAAATCCGCGACGCCGTGCGCGCGTTTGCCAAAGACGAACTCTGGCCCCACGCGCCGCAATGGGACAAGGACCACACCTTCCCGAAAGAAGCGCACCAAGGCCTGGCCGCGCTCGGCGCCTACGGCATTTGCGTGCCCGAGTCCCACGGCGGCGCGGGCCTGGGCTATCTGGAACTCGCGCTCATCCTGGAAGAAATCGCCGCGGGCGACGGCGGCACCAGCACCGCGATCAGCGTCACCAACTGCCCGTTCAACGCCATCCTGATGAAATACGGAAGCGAGGCGCAAAAACAGAAGTGGCTGGCCCCCGCCGCGCGCGGCGAGCTGCTCGGCGCCTTCGCCCTCACCGAGCCGCACGTCGGCAGCAACGCCGCCGCACTCAAGACCACCGCGGTCAAGCAGGGCAACGAATGGGTACTGAACGGCGTAAAACAGTTCATCACCAGCGGCCAGAACGGCGACGCCGCCGTCGTCATCGCCGTGACCGACAAGGCCGCCAGCAAGCACGGCATGAGCGCCTTCGTCGTGCCCACGCACAACCTCGGCAACGCCGGCTGGAAAGTGGCACACATCGAAGACAAGATGGGCCAGCACTCCAGCGACACCGCGCAAATCCAGCTCGACAACTGCCGCGTGCCCGCCGAAAACCTGATCGGCGAAGAAGGCCAAGGCTACAAGATCGCCCTCTCCGGCCTGGAAGGCGGCCGCATCGGCATCGCCTCGCAAAGCGTCGGCATGGCGCGCAGCGCGCTCGACGTCGCCATCGGCTACGCCAAGGAGCGCGAAGCCTTCGGCACCGCCATCTTCAACCACCAGGCCGTGAGCTTCCGCCTGGCCGACTGCGCCACGCGCCTGGAAGCCGCGCGGCAACTGATCTGGCATGCCGCGAGCATGAAGGACGCCGGCCGGCCGTGCCTGAAGGAAGCGGCGATGGCGAAGATGTTTGCGAGCGAAACGGCGGAGTTCGTGTGCACCAACGCCATCCAGACGCTGGGCGGGTATGGGTACGTGAGCGACTTTCCGGTGGAGCGGATTTATCGGGATGTCAGGGTGTGCCGGATCTATGAGGGGACTAGTGATGTGCAGAAGATGATCATCACGCGGGCGCTGTGAAATTGTGGATAACCTTCGGTGACCGATCTAAGCCCTATTCGGCGATAGTTGCGGGGATACAAGCGTTTTGATCTATTATATTACTCAATAAAATGCAATACTTTTATCGTATTATTTTACTCTACCTTCTTACGATATCTGCCGCTCACGCTATGCACATTTTAGGAGGCCAAGTTGATCCGCCACTGTGCGACACCTTAGGGAAAGCTTACGGATGTCTTGCTGTTAACTTTCAACGCGTCATAAAACCTGGAGATGCTGAGAAATTACGGGAAAAACTCGCAGATATCAATAAGATTAGTCCGCATGATTTCCGTGTTGGCATGATATATTTAAACTCACCTGGTGGCGATGTCATGGAGGCGATGAAGATAGGACATTTGATCCGAGACGAACAAATGTCAACCTTCGTTCCCCATGATTTTACTTGCGCGAGTGCGTGCGCCTTATTACTCGCTGCCGGGGTTACTCGCGGTGCCGCTGGGCCACTTATAATACACTCATTCTATTCTCCTGAATTCCTCGGGAGTGGTGATTTCGCAGATGCCAATCGTCAATTCGATAAGATTTCACAAGCGATTCGTGATTACTTAAAACAAATGCGTGTTCCAGCAACATTATTGGATGAGATGTTAAAAATCCCATTTTACAAACAGAAGCAGCTTACCATCGATGAGCAGGCTAAATACGGCTTACTTGGTATCGATCCGGTATACGCAATAGTACGCAAGTCAAAATAATTGCGATCCAGTTCGCTATTCTCATATTAATATACACAAAACCAGATTCAATAAGATAACTCTAAATTTTTCAATAAGCAAATCTAAATCGATCTTTTCGGCAAAATTTTAGACTGGGGTTTTGACTAGCAACTGGACTATACGCAACAGGACTAGCCTTGAATCGCACGGAGCGATTTCACTCTGTTTTTATTAATTTCATACAACACCGATTCGGCAAAAATAAAATTATTGGAAGCATCGAACACACGCGAATAATGAGTTTATTATATCGAAATGGAATCACTATGATTCATTATTCACTATCTATTAGAATTATTAATTTAATCGCCCCGTAGTTCATCGAACATGTTGCTCGCTAAAATCTTGACATTTATAGGCCTTCTTTGTATGGCAGTAGGTAGTATCGGGGCCGCACTGGGCTCTCCAAGCCCGAAATACGGACCAGACGGCAGGGTTGGTCTCATGGAGACCTCCGATAAATCGAAACGAATTGCTATATATCGATGGCAGATGGGATTTCGCTATTTCCTCTTGTTAATTGCATTCGGATCCGTGTTACAGGCTATAGCGATATTATTGCCCGCTTAGCTTCTTCCATCGATATATACACGTTTTGATTAAACGGGCACGCGTAGGTCAGGTCTTGCAATTCAACATTTGCGTGACTCAACGAACGTGGAGAATTCGTTGATCGTTGAGTCACTAAACTGCTCGGCAGGTCAGCGAACCGAGATTGAAGGTGTGGTGGTTCGGTCGCATGCGCCGACCCAAAATCCAAGCGGTGACTACAATTGTCTCTTACGATTGCGATGACGAATGATAGTGAGTAAGACGATGACAACAGCTACGGCAACCCTCTCGAGCAAGTTCCAGATTTCGATCCCCAAGGCCGTGCGCGAGCAGCAGCACTGGGAGGCCGGGCAGGAGTTTGTTTTCATTCCGAAAGGCAAAGGCGCCTTGTTGATGCCAGTGCCTGAACTCGACCAGTTGCGAGGTGTCGTCCCGGGCGCAAATCCTGCCGCCTATCGCGACCGCGAGGACCGTTTTTGATGGCGCGCGCGCCATGCGTGGTCGATACGTCCGCCTGGATCGAGTGGCTGATCGGCAGTCCGCTTGGGCAGGAGATCGGCGCTCAATTCCCGGACCGGGAGGATTGCATCGTGCCGACCATCGTGCAGCTCGAACTGGCGAAGTGGCTCTGGCGAGAGGCCGACGAGGACCGGTGCGATCAGGTCATTGCCTATACGCAGAAATGCCGGGTGACTCCATTGGACACGTCGCTTGCGATGCTGGCTGCCGAAACGCACCGGCAGTACAAGCTCGCCACGGCCGATGCCATCGTTTACGCGACGGCCAAGCAGGCCGGCGTAAAGCTGCTGACGTGTGACGCACATTTCGACGGGTTGCCCGAAGTCCTGCTGTTCCCGAAGGGCAAATCCGGACCGGTCGAGGTGCAGTGAAGTGCTCGGCCGATGCCGGGTTGGACCGGGCTATCGGGATCTGAGCTTTCCAACTACCGTTGGGATCTCTCACGAGTGCCGGATCAACCCGCCCTGCACGGGATCATCTCCCCGCTGGCGCCCTGAGATCAATTCGGCTCACGAAAACGCTCAAGTCGCAGCGCCCACATCCCCGTTGCGCTCTGCCAGCCGCCCGCGCACGAACTTGGCGTGTTGGCGCAACACGTACAGGTCGTTGGCGTAAGCACCCGGCATCTTGAGGCCGATGATGTCTCGCTCGATGTCGTTGAGACGCCGCTCCAGTTGCCCGCGCTGCTCGGGCGTGAGCGGATCCAGCGCCACGCGTTCGAGCGCCATCAGGTTGCCGTAGCGGCGATAAATGCGGTTCTTGATCAGGCCGCCATAGAGCGTCGGCGCGAACTGCAGCGCCGGAATCAGCACCACGATGAGCGGCACCAGCAGCAGCCAGGCGCGGCTCAGCAGGCTCGCGAACCAGAAGGGCAAGAAACGCGACAGCAGCGTGGGGCCCGATTTGTAGAAACGCTGCGCTTCGCTGTCTATGGGCCAGTTCTGCGCCAGCGGCGAGGGGAATTCGCCCGGCTTGTGCAGCAAGCTGCCCTTGCCGTTGACTTCACGCGCGGCCTCGATCAGCAGATCGACCAGCGCCGGGTGCAGGCCGGCGTGCGCCAGCAACTCGACAGTGGGCGCCAGCACCGCGATGGGCGCGGGCGGCAGGTTGTGCCCCAGATCGAACGTACCGGCCGGAACCTCGAGCTTGCTCAGGTACCGGAAACGCCGCACATACGCGTCCGCCTGCACGAAATTGAACATGTGGATGCCGGGCGCCAGCAGCAGGGTACGGAAGTTCGCGGGCGTGGCCGAATCGCCCGACAGGAAGATCGCGCCCACCTTGCCGTCCAGCAGGGCCTGCATGGCGGTATTGCCTTCGACCGGCTCGAAGTGCGTCTCGGCATCGGCCGCAACGCCATTGGCGTGCAGCAGCGCCAGCGCCAGAAACTGCGTGCCGCTGCCCGCGCCGCCGATGCCGATGTAGCGCCTGGCCAACTGCGAAAGCCGCGTGAGCGGCTGCTTGCTGCGATAGAAAAGCGTGATCGGCTCGAAGAACAGGCTGCCGAGCGATACCACGCTGTCATCCTTCTTCGGGCCCGTGATTCCGCTTTGTACCAGCGCCAGATCCACGCCCGAATGCGCGTCGGACAGGCGTTCGAGGTTCTGCAGCGAGCCTTCCGACGACAGCACCTTCAGCGTGATGCCCTTGCCCGCGAGGATGGGCACATATTTTTCGGCGGTGTCGTACACCACGCTGCCCACCGGGCCCGCGCTGATGGTCAGCGTCCGCGGCGCCGGCTGGATGAAGTGGAACACCAGATAGGCGCCCAGCGCCAGGATGGCCACGATGGGCCCGACGGAAACCAGCAGGGCCCGCCAGGAAATGTGCGTGACTCTTCTGAGGCGGGACAGGAAGCGCCGCGATAGCGCCGCGGAGGTCTTGGTGTCGGGATTGGGGTTGGCGTTCGGCCGTTCGGGTTCGTCTGGAAGTGGCGCGGGCATACAGGGTGCAGCACACACGGAAAGATGCGTAGCTTACGGCGATGAGGCGGTCATGCTCGGGCGCCTGGCGAAACCGCCGGATACGAATGCGCGTGTCGGGTCGATCGAATGGATACGCGGGCAAATCCGTCGCGCCTGGGCGATCGACGACAAGGCGGGCTGGCGCTCTCGCCGGCGTCATCAAACGTGCAATCCCTGCCGCCGCGGGCAACTTTTGCCTTGACCGCGTAGTCTCCTTGAAACTTGGCGCTATTCGTTCGTTGGCGATACGCGATGCTGACAAACGCCGGAGGAACAAACAAGATGGGCGGTGCTGATCCCCTGACTCGGCAGAGTTACCACAGGGCCATTCAACTGTTGTCGACCAGCGATCCCCTTCTGGGCGCCATCGTCGCGTGCCACGGCAACCCGCCGTTCTGGGTCCAGGCGCCGGGTTTTGCAGGGTTGGCGTGGGCGATCCTGGGGCAGCAGGTTTCCATCGAATCGGCGCAGGCCACGTTCGACAAGTTCGCGGCGCTGGCAGGCGCGGTGACGCCCGAGGCCTTCCTGCCGCTCACCGCGGAGCAACTGCATGCCACCGGTTTCAGCCGGCAGAAGACGTCCTACGTGCGCGGCCTGGCGGAACAGATACGGGACGGATCGCTGGATCTGGCCGCGCTCGAGCGCCTGGACGACGATGCGGCGCGGGCGCGCCTGATGCAACTGCGCGGCGTGGGGCGCTGGACGGCCGACACCTACCTCCTCTTCTCGCTGCGGCGGCCGGACGTGTGGCCATCGGGCGACCTGGCGCTGGAAAAGGCGGCGTCCGAACGTGCGGGTGCGCCCGTCAAGCTGGCGACCGACGCAGTGAACCGCATGGCCGAAGCGTGGCGGCCGTGGCGCGCGGTGGCGGCGCGCCTGCTGTGGTTCCAGTACCTGCACCAGCGCGGGCGGATGCCCGTCGGGCCAGAGGCGGGTGACACGGGGCTTGCGGGGTAGAGACCAGAGGTGATGGCCAAGTCGCGTCATCCAACAGCCACAGGAAATCCGGGTGGCGAACGGTCTTGCTATCAACTCAAAAAACGGCTGCGGCGAGGAACCAGAAGATGAAATCCGAAAAATCCGGCACGACCATTTCCTCGGTTGAAATCACCGGCATCACGCCGTTCGGCGTGTGGTTGCTGGTGCACGAGCAAGAAAAATTCTTGCCGTTCGAGCACTTCCCGTGGTTCAGGAATGCGACGGTGGCGCAGATTTGCAACGTCGAGCTGCCGAGCCCGCAGCACCTCTATTGGCCGGAGTTGGATGTCGACCTGGCGGTGGAGTCCATCGACGAAGCTGGCTATGCCGATATCCTGAAGCAGGTTCGCGACGAGGCGTTCGGCGCCGAGTTGCACGAACGCCTGGAGCTGGCGGCGCAGGACAAGCGCACCGCGGTGCAACTGGCCGAGGCCAGGATGGCGGGCGAGTCGCAGAAGGCGGCTGCGGCGAAAGGCGCCGAAATCGGGGCTTTGAAAGGTTGGCTCGGCGCGGCGGAGGTCGCGCGCAAGCTGGCCGTCGTGACCGGCGCACCGGACCGAAGATTTGCACGACGGGGTTGAACGTCACCCCTCCCATCACTTGCGAGGTCGTGCATGCATACGCGCGCGGGACTGGCAATGCAATAGGTGTCAACCGCAATATGCTTCACCTCACGCGACGTGATACACCCGTTACCCTCACTCACTGTCAAGGGGGGCAAATCGATGTATCGACTGTTTCGCGAAGCTCGCAGAGCGCTCTTGTTTGGCTTTATCGCCACGGGTTTAACGAGTGTCAATCTCGTTCAGGCCGCACCAGCCGTACCGGGAGTTTCGGCCACTGAAGTGCGAGTTGGTTGGCTCGGCCCAGAATCTGGCCCCGCAGCAACTTACGGCGACGTCCGCAAAGGTATCGTTGCCTATTTCGACTATGTGAACAGCCAAGGTGGTGTCAATGGTCGGAAGCTCAAATTGTTTTCCTACGACGACAAATATCAGCCGTCGCTGACGGTCCGCATGATGCACCGCTTGGTCGAAAAAGATCACGTATTTGCCACCTTGGGCGATATCGGCTCTCCGACCAATGCCGCGGTCCAGAAATACGTGGAAGACCAAGGTCTTCCAATGATCATGTTGTGTTCTGCCGCAAACCGCTTCTTCGTTCCGCCCATAGCTAATTTCATGGGTTCCTGTATCGCCAGCTACACTTTCGAAGCCAAGGTCATGGTGAATTACGCCGTGAAGAACTTGCATCGCAAAACATTGGCATTCGCTTACGACAACACCGACTACGGGAAACCGATTCTTGAGGCCGCCATGGAGGCCGTCAAATCGTATCCCGGTGTCAAAGTCCTGGCACAAGCCGCTCTGCAACCGGCCGAAACCGATTTCAGCGCGCAAGCACAAAAAATCAAGGATGCAAACCCCGACGCAGTTCTCGTTTTTGCAACGCCCTCACCCACCGCGCATTTGAAAAAGGCCTTGTCAACGATCGGGATGAATTCGCAAACCAGTGCCTATTTGACAACTCAGGAAGGTGGTGCCAATACGGTTCTTTGGCAACTGGCTGGAAAGGATGTGTGGGCGGATACCTACTCGTTGACTTCAGTACCGTCTGTAGACGCCAAAACCAAGCCAATCGAATTGTTCGTCAGCCAATTCAAGAAGCAATTCCCCGACACCGACCCGAGCGGCTCGCCTCAATCTGGATGGGCCTCCGCACAGGTGTTCGTCGAAGCCTTGCGTCGCACTAAGGATTTGACGCGCGAGAACTTTCTGAAGACGTTTTATACCTTTGATAACTGGAAGGGTTCCTTGTTTTCCAGCATAACGTTTACGCCAGACGACCATTTCGGCATATCGTCATTGATTGTTACCCAAGCCAAGGATGGAACGATGGTTCCCATCTCCGGCCTGATCTCGATTGACAACAAAACCGGCCAATTCACGGAAGCCCCTGCTGCCCAATAGGACGTTCGCCGAGCCTCGTGGAGCGTTCCAGTTTCATCCAAAGTTCATCGGCGCACCACGCCCGGCCCAAAATCTAATCCGCGGCTTTGGGTCGGGATCAGGCACGACGAATAAGCATCGCCTTTATTTCGACGATGCAACGTCGTTTATTCATCGAACAATTTCCGTACGGCCCACTTCAACCGGGCCGGCTCCCTCGGATTAAGGCACGGCGCCACGCCACGCACCTGCAAGGCCCCCAACAGGAACATTCAATCGTTGGCGCATCGCGCCCATGAGTGATGATTGACCAACACATAACGAGTGTATCAGATGCAAATTATCATTAGTGGTTTGCTGTTCGGCTGCGTTTATGGGTTGATTGCGTTAGGCTTGGTATTGATTGCACGTACTACCGGGGTCGTCAATTTTGCCCATGGCGAAATGGCGATGGTTACGGCATTCGTGGGGTATACGTTCATCGCCCGAGCGGGTTTCCCGATCCTGCTTGCATTTTTCATCGCTCTTTTGTTTGCAGCGGTTCTTGGTGCATTGACCTACATCGTCCTTCTCCGCTTCGTCAATCAGGCGGATCATTTGGCTCAACTCGTCCTCACACTGGGCTTGTTCATGTTGCTGCATGGGATAGCCGGATTGATTTGGGGTTATGAGCCCGCAGGATTCCCAAAGGTATTCACAGGTCAACCATGGGGGTTGGGCCCGGTTTTTATTTCACCAAACGAAATCCTGATTTTGGTGATCACACTGATCCTCTCTTTGGTCTTGTTCTTGTTATTCCGATTTACGCGGGCAGGTTTAGCGATGCGCGCGTCGGCACAGGACCTAACCGCAGCGCGACTCATGGGAATCCAGGTGGACCAAATCTACATGCTGACTTGGTGCGCAGGTGGCGTGCTCGGTGGCGCCGCCGGCATACTCGCCGCACCTTACACGTTCCTGAGCGTCTCCATGATGCTGGACCCGCTCATCATGGCTTTCGCCGCAGCCGTTCTAGCCGGATTCGTCAGCCTGCCAGGCACTGTTCTCGGCGGTGCCTTGATCGGCGTCTTCATCAATCTGGTCCGATTCTATTGGGCACCGGAGATGGCTGAGTTGGCGACGTTCCTGCTCATCGTCGTCGTCCTTTACGTGCGACCGCAAGGCCTTTTCGGCGGCCCGCAAACCGTGAAGAAGGTGTAAAGATGAGATCCCTACTCAGCAACAGGAAAACCTATGTTGCGTTGCTTCTACTGTTTGCGATTGCCTGGCCATTCGTGGTCGGGCAATCTGCCTACTACATGGGCTTCTTCGTAACAGCGTGCATTTACTCTTTGTCTGCTGTTGCGTTGAATCTGCTTACTGGCTACGGCGGGCAGGTCTCGGTCGGCAACGGCGGATTTCTCACGATAGGTGCGTATGCCGTCGGCATCTTGTCTTACCGCTTCAATGTCGGCATCTGGCTGGCTCTGCCCATCGCAGGTATTGGCGCAGCCGCCATCGGCTTTGTGCTTGGACTCCCGGCGGCCCGCTTGAGAGGCCATTTCCTCGGTATCGTTACGCTGGGTTTCGGAATTGCAGTGCCGGTGGTCGCCTTGAACTGGGAATCTCTGACCAACGGGTACAACGGAATTGAAGTATCTCGCCCGGCCCTGTTGTCGAATGATCTCGAATTCTTCTATTTCGTCATATTCCTTACCGCAATCCTGCTCTGGATGGCCATCAACATTGCCCGGAGTCGACTGGGTCGCGCCTTCATCGCGGTCCGCGACAGTGAGGTCGCCGCAATGGCCAACGGTATCAACGTTGCGTCATACAAGACGATCATGTTCACCATCAGCGCGTTCTTCACCGGTATAGCCGGGGGCATCTACGCTTACTGGGTCGGCTTCGTCAGCCCCAATGATTACACCTTGTTAACTTCCTTTCTCTTGCTGGCGATGATCGTGGTGGGCGGATTGGCTTCCATATGGGGTGCCGTCGCAGGTGCGGTGCTCCTGACCGTGCTACCCAGCTTGACCGAGAGTTACGCTGGAATCGGCGATACGCTCATCGGAGCCGCCGTCATCCTCATCGTCCTGATTCGCCCGGCCGGCATCGCATCGCTTCTGAGGCGAAAGTCCGGCTCATGATCTCCGCGCAAATCGATAATTTTCCAGGAATAACTGAATCGTGCTGAAGATCAATGACCTTACCGTGCGATTTGGTGGCATCACGGCAATCAACGGGCTTTCATTCGAAGTTGACGACGCCACAGTTTGCTCAATCATCGGTCCAAACGGCGCCGGCAAAACCACCGTCTTCAATTGCATCAGCCGCTTTTACACGCCGGTTTCCGGCTCGATTCAATTTGACACTCAGGATTTGCTGAAACTCGGCCCCAGTCAAATCATCGACGCGGGAATCACCCGCAGTTTCCAGAATGTCGAATTATTCCAGAAGATGACTGTGCTCGACAACCTGTTGACCGGTTTGCACGCAAAACTAACTCACAACTTGTTTGCAATTGCTCTGAACTTGCCCAGCATCCGCAAGAGTGAACGGAAAGCCAATCATCGCGCTGAAGAAATCATGGAATTGCTTGAAATTCAAAAGATGGCCAACGTCCCGGTACGTGATCTGCCCTATGGCCATCAAAAAATGGTGGACATCGGCCGGGCCATCATGGCAAGGCCGAAATTGATTTTACTGGACGAACCGGCAGCTGGTCTGAATGCATCCGAAACGCAGGAAATGAAACGGATGATTGCGCGCCTCAAGGACCAAATGCACATGACCGTATTGCTGATCGAGCACGACATGTCATTGGTGATGGGCATCTCTGATCATATCGTCGCCATGAATTTCGGAGAGAAAATCGCGGAAGGCGTTCCGGCTTCGGTTCGAAGCAATCCCGCGGTGATAGAAGCTTATCTCGGGCAGGCTGAAGAAGAGGACGTGGCATGTTGAAACTGGAGAACATTCACGTCTTCTATGGGCACGTCCATGCACTGCGAGGCGTGTGTCTGGAGGTACCTGACAGCGGCGTCGTGGCGCTCCTCGGCGCCAATGGCGCCGGGAAATCCAGTACTTTGCGCGTCATTTCAGGCTTGATTCACCCCAAAGAAGGTCGGTACGACCTGAACGGCGAATCAATGATCGGACGATCATGCCGAAACGTAGTTGATCGGAAAGTGATTTACTGTCCCGAGGGACGCCGAGTATTTCCAGAATTTACCGTTACGGAAAATTTGCAAATTGGCGCTTATCGAATTTCTGACCGTGCACAAATACGAAGGGACATCGACAAGGTCTATGAATATTTCCCAAGGCTGAGAGAGCGCATGAAACAGAAAGCAGCGACGCTCAGTGGCGGCGAACAGCAAATGCTGGCCATAGCGAGATCGCTGATGGGGCAGCCCAAATTGCTGTTGCTTGACGAGCCCTCTCTCGGGATTGCGCCAAAATTGTCGCGTGAAATATTTGGAATTCTAAAAACCATAAATGAAAATGGGACCGCGATACTGTTGGTTGAGCAAAATGCCAATCTGGCGCTGAAGATCTCAAATTATGCTTACGTGCTGGAAAACGGAAAAATCGGGTTGGAAGGTAGGCCCGGCGACATCAAAAAAAACACACGCATGCACGACCTTTATCTCGGCAAGCTGTGAAAGCACGACATTGGCAATTGGGAATCAGTCGGCAATCGATCACCGAACGACGGTTTTCGATTCAGGAGTGGTCGATCGTATAAGGACGAGCGTGTTTCGGCAAGCTGCCTCGTAATCGTAAGGTTGAAATCTCCCAATCGGCTACACATCAAGATATTAAATATCCACATGTACAGCAACATCAAAAACCCTGAGCACTGGATATTGTCGGAGATCGTGGACGAAATCGCCGAGGTGAAGGCTGACGTTCTGTGGCTATCAGACGATCAAGGGAATCGGCTCAGTTTCGGCGAAGCCAAGACATACGGCCGCCGCGCAGCCGGATATTTCCATAAACTGAATATCAAACCCGGTGATCGCGTCGGTGTATTCATGTACAACAGTTGCGATTTTGCGCTCGTATGGCTGGGATTGGGATATCTGGGCGCTACGGCTGTTTTCTTGAACACGGAATTGCGAGCGAATTTTCTCAAGCATCAATTGCTTGACAGCGGCGTCGCGCACGTGGTGGCCGATGCGGAACTTCTGGGGTCTCTGGCCGAGTTGGCAGACGAATGTACGCAATTGAAGACGGTCGTCGTCTCGGGGGACATCCCGAGCGAAACCACCTTTCCTGATGATTGGGCAGTGTTTCAGTGGCCCCAATTGGCAGCAGAGCCGGAATGGACCGGGCCGGCGCCCAGGGCATGGGACATCGCGGCCATCATGTACACGTCGGGCACCAGTGGGCCCGCAAAGGGGGTGCTGATGCCGTATGCGCACTGTGCGCTATACGGCATCGGTACGATCGAATGTCTTGAATTGACCGAGGAAGATCGTTACTACATTTCGCTCCCCATGTTCCATGCGAATGCGTTGTTGATGCAGCTTTTCGCGACTCTGCTGGTGGGATGCGCCGCGTTCACGAGGCGTCGATTCAGCGCCGGCCACTGGCTCGCCGACATCCGCAAAGAAAAATGCACCGTGACGAACCTGCTGGGCGCCACGGCTGCGTTCGTGCTGGCACAGCCGGCGACCGATGCGGATCGAGATCATTCGTTGCGTGCGCTCATGAACGCGCCGAACGTTCCCGTTCACGAGTCAGCCTTCCATACGCGTTTTGGCATCAAGGAGGTGCTATCGGGCTACGGGATGACTGAGAACAACATACCGATTTGGGGCAAGCTGGGCCATTCGGTACCTGGTGCGGCCGGTTGGGTGCATCAGGACCATTTCGAGGTTCGCATTGCGGACACCACCTCCGACATGCCCGTTCGAAGCGGTGAAATCGGCGAGATCCTCGTCAGGCCCAAGGTTCCCAACGGCTTCATGGCCGGCTACCTCAACGCCCCGGACAAAACGGTGGCCGCGTGGCGCAATCTGTGGTTTCACACCGGCGACGCCGGCACCATGGATGACACAGGGCTCGTCACTTTTGTCGACCGCCTTCGGGATTGCATCCGGCGGCGCGGACACAACATTTCGGCGTCGGAAATCGAGGACGCCCTGTCAGGAATCGAAGGCGTTGCGGAAGTTGCAGCGTTTCCGGTCCCTTCGGATATTCTGGGCGGGGAAGACGAGATCATGCTGGCGGTGGTCGGGACACCTGGATCCGATCTGGATCCCGTCAAATTAGGTCGCGAAGCGTGCGAGCGCGTTCCCCGGTTCGCTCGTCCGCGCTTCATCAAGATCGTCGGGAAACTGCCCAAAACGGCGACCGGCAAGGTGCAGCGTGCCGTGCTGCGCGAACAAGGCCGCGCAGACGCCACGGACTTGAGTTAGCGTGCCGTCTGGTCCGCGGGCCGCACAAGCTCACCACGGTCGACGCCATCGTTTACGCGACAGCGGGCAGCACGGCGTGAAATCGCTGTCCTGCGACGTGCATTTTGAGGAATTACCCGACTCATCGGCCTCCCACGAATTCAAGGCGGGACCGTTGCACAAATAAGGCGCGAACGCACCTGACGCCTAACGATGACGGCGCAGGAACCAATGAAGACGCACGAACATGGGACCTGCTCAATGAGCCGCAGCGGACAGCTGATGCGCTGAAAGCGGCGAACGCCGTTGCGCAAGAATCCAGCCATGCACGAAATCATCTGCCCCCACTGCCAAAAAGCCTTCAAGATCGACGAAGCCAGCTACGCCGACATCCTGAAACAGGTCCACGACAAGGAATTCGATCAGGCGTTGCACGAGCGGTTGGAGCTGGCCGAGGCGAAGGTGACGGGCGAACTGCAGAAGACGGCCGCGACAAAAGACGCTGAAATCCAGGCCCTGAGGGCCAAGCTGGATTCAGAGGAAGTGGCGCGCAAGCTGGCAGTGGCCGAAGCGCTGGGCACGGTGGAAAGACAGCGCGACGCGCTGGCGAATGAACTGGCGCAGGCGAAGCAGGACCGGCAGGCTGCAGCTAATCTGGCCGAGGCGCGGCTGGCCAACGAACTGCAAAAGACCGCCACCGCCAAGGACGCGGAAATCCAGAGCCTGAAGGCGCGGCTCGATGCCACCACCGACAAGCAGAAGCTCGCGATCACCGACGCCGTCGGCGCACTGGAGCGCGAGCGCGACCTGCTGAAGAACAAGATCGAACAAGCGGCGCTGCAGAAGCAGCTTGCAGAGCAATCGCTCAAGGACAAGTACGAGACGCAGATCAAGGACCGCGACGACACCATCGAGCGTCTGAAGGAGATGAAGGCGCGGCTCTCGACCAAGATGGTGGGCGAGACGCTGGAGCAGCACTGCGAGACCGAGTTCAACCGCATCCGCGCGACGGCGTTTCCGCTGGCCTACTTCGAGAAGGACAACGACGCGAGCGCGGGCAGCAAGGGTGATTTCATTTTTCGCGACCGCGACGCGGCAGGCACCGAGATCGTCTCGATCATGTTCGAGATGAAGAACGAGGCCGACGAAACCGCGAGCAAGCACAAGAACGAAGATTTCCTGGCCAAGCTGGACAAGGACCGCGCCGGAAAGGGTTGCGAGTACGCGGTGCTGGTGTCGCTGCTGGAGCCCGAGAGCGAGCTCTACAACACCGGCATCGTCGACGTGTTCCACCGCTTTCCGAAGATGTACGTGGTGCGGCCGCAGTTCTTCATTCCGATCATCACGCTGCTGCGCAACGCGGCGATGAACGCGCTGGCGTACAGGACCGAACTGGCGCTGGTGAAGGCGCAGAACGTGGACATCACGAATTTCGAGGACGAGCTGGAAACGTTCAAGACCGGTTTCGCGCGGAATTACGAACTGGCTTCGGCCAAGTTCAAGACCTCCATCGACGAAATCGACAAGACCATCACCCACCTGCAGAAAACCAAGGACGCCCTGCTCGGTTCGGAGAACAACCTGCGCCTGGCGAACAACAAGGCGCAGGACGTGACCATCAAGAAGCTGACGCGGCGCAACCCGACGATGGCGGGGAAGTTTGCGGAGCTGAAGGATCAGGGCCCTCCCCAAGCAGGACGAGATCCCTGAAAGTACGACGCCCCGCAGCCGCCAAGCGCACACGGTTCAAGCAAACGCGCGGGCCCGGCGTTCAGATCCCCGCGTACCACGCGTACCCGTTGTCCTCATAGAAGCCGCCGCGGCCGCCTTCGATGCCGTGGAAATCCCGCACCAGCGCCACGCGCTTGAGGTATTTCGGCATCTTGTAGCCCAGCTGCCGCCCGAGCCGCAGGCGCAGCGGCGCGCCGTAGGGGATCGGCAGCGTCTCACCGTTCATGGCGTACGCAAGCAGCGTCTGCGGGTGCGCCACTTCAGTCAGGTCGATGCTCTCGTAGTAGTTCTCGGCCGCGCCGCTCACGTCGCCCGCGCTGTTCACCTTGTCGTAGCAGAAAAACACGACGTAGCGCGCCGCTTTCTGCACGCCGGCCAGCGCGAGCAGATGGCTGAACGGAACGCCGGTCCACTGGCCGATGCAGTTCCAGCCCTCGACGCAATCGTGCCGCGTGATCTGCGTGACCGACGGCATGGCGCGGATGTCGGCAAGCGAAAGCACCAGCGGGCGGTCCACGAGCCCGTCCACGGCCAGGCGCCAGTCGGCGAAGCCCTGGCTGGCAAGGCGTTGGTACTCCGCGTCGTCCGGATCATGGGTTCCGTTGCTCCTGAAGTGCGCGGAAATGTCCGCCTGCGTGTATTCCTGCGCCCGCGCATTCGTGGGAACGACGGCGCGCTGCACGGCCTCGTCCACACCGGGGCCGAGGTCCAGCACGCGGCCCACCCAGTCCGCCCGGGCGTCGCGCGCCAGCGCGGTCTGCGCCAGCACACCGGTTGCCGCGGCTTCCAGCAGGCGCCTGCGGCTCAGGCCGGTGCGGCCGGGTTCACGCGGCTTTTTCTTCATCGTCAGCCTTCCGATAACGGCCGGTGATCATCGACCGCGTCCGATTCACCGGCCCCGACGCCAGCACCATGACGACGTGCACCAGCAGGAACGCGAGGAACAGGAACGCCACGACGAAATGCACGGTGCGCGCCGACTGGCGACCGCCCAGCAGAGTCACCAGCCACGGATACCCGGCGGCAATCCAGGGCGACATCGCCAGCCCCGTCAGCAGCGCCAGCGGCCCGAGGCCGAACGCCACGACGACGTAGGACAGTTTTTGCAGCACGTTGTAGCGCTCGCCGGCCGCGCCGTCGGAAAAGCGCAGCCTCAGGTGATCGATCACCGACGCGCCCAGGCGCCCGAGTTCGCCGCGCGACGGCAGCAGGTCGCGCCGGAAATGGCAGCTCGCGACCGAGTACACGACATACACCACGCCATTCAAAACGAAGATCCAGGCGAAGAAGAAGTACCAGTGGCGTGCCCGCGCCAAGTCGAGCGCGGCGGGCAGCGTGGCCCACGCGGGAAAGCCCCGGATCACCGGCTGGCCCGCCACCCCTTGCGAAAGGCCGAACCAGCCCGTGGTGACGAACTGATGGCCAAACAACCACGTCATGCCCACCGGTTGGCCCGAGATCCCCTGGGCGGCGTAGAACGCCAGCAGCGGGTGCGCGAAATGGCTGCGGAGGCCCCAGTACAACGCCGGCCAGCCGTTGAAAATGCCCAGGCCGCTCATCAGCAGCACGATCAGGCACAGCGCATTGATCCAATGCGTGATGCGCACGACGCGCGTGTGGCGCACGGCGCCGGACGATGCGGGCGCCCGCGGCTCACGCGCAGAACGAGACCTTTTCACGGCAGGCATGGCAGACCGGTGATATCAGGATCCGAATTCGAACCTATCACCCCACGATTCCTAGGGCTATTATGTGTTTCTTGGGCAGATGCCGGTGCCGCCGAAACAGGCGTTCTGGATGCATCTCGGATCAGCAGGTCTGTTGCGACGTCCTCCACCTGGCCACGCACGCATCCGCGTGAGGATCGCATGTGAAGGACAAGACCATGAGCAAACTGAGCCGCCTCGCATGGGTCGGGGCATTCCTGCTGGGCGCCAGCAGCGCAAGCATCGCCGCAACGGCTCCGGTGCTCGTCCGCGGCACCATCCAATCCGTCGACCACGGCACGTTCGTGGTGCGCTCGTATGAAGGCAAGACGTTCCACCTGGCGTTCAACGGCGAGACGAAATTCGTCTCCGTCGTGCCGGCGCAGCTCGGCGACGTCCAGCCCGGTGATTTCGTCGGTGTCGGCGGCACCGGCTCGGATACCCGGCCGACCGCGCTGGAAGTGGTGATATTTCCGGCTTCCATGAAAGGAACCGGCGAAGGCCACTACGGCTGGAGCGTCCCGGCCGCCGTTGCCGCCGCCGATCGGCACCAGGACACGGGCACGCCTGCCGGCGCACCGCCAGTGCAAGGCACCATGACCAACGCCACCGTCGCGAGCGCGGCACCCGCTTCCGGCGCGCCACCCGTCCAGGGCACCATGACCAACGCCACGGTCCAGCAGGCCGCGCCGGCTTCGGGCGGCACCGAGCTGACCGTCACCTACGCGCACGGCAAGACGCTGCAGATCGACGTGCCAGCGGGCACGCCCGTGGTTCGGCTGATCCCGGCGTCGCAAACCATCCTCAGCGCCAAGGCCAAGCTGTTCACGGTCGCCCATCAGGACGGCAGCGGGCCTCTCACGGCGGCGATGGTGGCCGTGGGTAAAGGCGGCCTGATGCCGCCGATGTGAAACGCGCGAACCACCCGGCGACCGAAAGCGGCAGGCTTGAACACCAGACCGGCACGGCCGGCGCACTCACATCGCAGTGTGCAAAGCGGCCGCCGGGGCCGCCCGGCGCGGCGGCGCGCAACGGAAATGGCCGACCCAAGCTATCCTCCGGTTGACAGCCATATTTTCATGCCGCATGATTTCGCCATACAAGCAGTGGAGCACGTCATGCTGAAAGAAGTGGGCGCCAGCGGCCAGATTTCGCTGGGCAAGAAGTACGCCGGCCGGCTGTTCAACATGGTGGTCCACGCCGACGACCGCGTGGAACTGGTTCCGATGCACGTGGTGGCTGCCGGCCGTGCCGCACGCCAGGCGCCGGCGGACACCGATTGGCTGCCGCCGGGGGGCTATGGGCACGCCAACGAATGGGCGCGCGCCAACCGCGCAGCGCTTGAACAGTACGCCGCGGAAATCGAAGCCCACGGTACTGCGGGCGAGCAGTTGCAGGCGTACCTGCAAGACCCCGAGGCCCGCGGCTGACAGGCCGATGCCGCCCTTCGACGTTTATCGCAATCCGAACGCGCGTGCCAGCCATGCGCTGTGGGTCGACGTGCAGAGCGACTTGGTCAGCACGGCCACGCGCTGGTGTGTTCCGCTGCGCACCGCCGTTGCCGGACAACCGGTGATGCAACGTGCGCAAAGCACGCTCACCGTTTTGGGGCAATCCTGGGTCCTGGATACCCCCAATCTGCTGGCGGTGCCGCGCGGTTTGCTGCGTGAGCCGGTCGCGCGCTTGAGCGAGAGTGAACAGGCCCTTGTTGAAAGCTGCATCGACTTCATGCTGTGCGGCTGGTGAGGATCAATCACGACACGCTGCAGAACCACTTTCCACCGAATTCACCCGCAGATCGGAAACCGGACATTGTCGCAACCGACAAACCCATGAACCCGCTTTATTTCGGCGACAACCTGTTCGTGCTGCGCGAGCACATCGCGAGCGCATCGGTCGAATGAGCGCCTCGCTTCTTTTCCTCGGCCTGATCTTCGGCTCGCTCGGCATGGGCTACTGCGTCTACGGGCGGCGCCAGCGCGCGCTGGCGCCGTTTTTGTGCGGGCTGGTCCTGATGGTGGTGCCGTACGTCATCGCCAACGCCCTGGCGCTGACGGCGGCGGGCGCGCTGGTGGCTACGCTGCCGTTCTTTTTGAAGTTGTGAGACCAGGGCGATGGATCAGTCCACTCGCCCGGAAACGTTTTGCTTCGAGCATCTGTGAGATGACCGCCTTCGCTGCGCGGCGGCATGACCTCGCTTCGCGTCGATGACGGGCGCCCCCGGCGCCCATGACGGGTCATGGCGACAAAGTCGCCGTCATGGCCCCGCGCCGCGGCAACGTTATTCCGTCATTCGACCGTCAAAACAGTTGACGGTGCTGACCGTCAGAGATCCCGCTCCTGCCGCGCGGAGTGGGCTCGCTCACAGCCGGCCGATCACCAACTGCACCGCCAGACTGCTGACCGCCACCGCCGCCCACACGCCCAGGCCCAGCAGGATGGGGCGCGCGCCGCTGGCGACCATCTTGCGCAGATCGGCGGACAGGCCGACGGCGGTGAGCGCGACGATGATCATGAAGTTGGCGAGCTCGTGCAGCGCCGGCAGCAGCACGGCCGGGATCAAGCCGGCGGTGCGGATGGCCGAAGCCACCACGAACCACAGGATGAACCACGGGAAGATGCGGCGCAGGCTGAAGTCGGCGGCACCGTTCTTCTTCTCGCGCGCGGCCACCGCGAATGCCAGGATCAGGCAGATCGGGATGATCAGCGTGGCGCGTGTCAGCTTGACGATGGTGGCGTAGTCGCCCGCCGCGTGGCTGTAGCTGTAGCCCGCCGCCACCACCGAGGAGGTGTCGTTGATCGCGGTGCCGGCCCACAGGCCGAAGCCGAGATCCGACAGGTGCATCAGGTGCCCGAGCAGCGGGAACAGCAGCACCGCCACCACGTTGAACAGGAAGATGGTGGAAATGGCGAACGCGGTGTCGTGTTCGTCGGACTTGATGATCGGCGTGACCGCGGCGATCGCCGAGCCGCCGCAGATCGCGGTGCCGACGCCGATCAGGATCTTCAGCTTGTCGTGCACGCCCAGCCAGTGGCCCAGCGCCCAAGCGGACAGGAACGCCACGGTGAGCGTCACCAGCGTGACCGAGAGCGATTCCAGCCCGGTCTTGGCCACCTGCGTGAGGCTCAGGCCGAAGCCGAGCGCAATCACCGACCATTGCAGCACCTGCTTGCCACCGAAGGCGATGCCCGGCGTGAAGCGCGCGCTGGGCGAGACGGTGTTGCGGACCGCGATGCCAAGCAGGATGCCGATCACCGGGCCGCCGATCAGCGGCGCCAGCCGGCCCAGCCACCAGGCCAGCAGCGCGATGACGATGGCGAGCAGCAAGCCGGGCGCGCGGCTGCGCAGAATGGGGCCGGTGGGAGCAGCAGCGATCGAAGTAGCCATGGAATGCAACCGAGTGGGGATGCGTGATTGTCGAAGCCTTTTCCAATAAAGAAAATTGAGAAATACTGATAGATTCCATAAAATTCGCTGATGATCAACATCAGCCCGCGCCAGCTCGAGGTGTTCGTGCAGATCGCGCTGCTGGGCAGCGTGCGCGCCGCGTCGGAACGGCTGTATATGACACAACCGGCAGCCAGTATGGCGCTGGCCGAGATGGAGCGACAGCTCGACGCGCCGCTGTTCGCACGCGAGCGCGGCCGGCTGCGCCTCAACGCGCGCGGCCGTGAACTGCTGCCGCTGGCGCAGGAGCTGCTGGAACGCCACGCTGAGTTCGGCCGCCGCGGCCGCGAGGAGGGCGCGGCGTTGTCCGGCGAACTGCGCATCGGCGCCAGCAACACGGTCGGCAATTACCGCGTGGGCGAACTCTTGGGCACGTTCGTGCGCGCCGAGCCGCAGGTCGCAATCCGCCTGCGCGTGGCAAACACCGACGCGATCGCCGCGGCGATGCTCGACCACAGCCTGGACGTCGGTTGCGTGGAAGGGCCGGTGACCCACCCGCAACTCGACGTGCGACCGTGGCGCGACGACTGGCTGGTGGTGTGCGCGCCGCCCGACCACCCGCTGGCGCAGAAGCGCCGCCTGAAGCCGGCCGATTTCGCTGGGGCGCGCTGGGTCATGCGCGAACCCGGCTCGGCCACGCGCGCCACCAGCGAGCGCGCGCTGGCGCAACTGCCGCCCGGCGAAACCGTGCTGGAGCTGGACCAGATCGAGGCCATCAAGCAGGCGGTGGCAGCGGGCCTGGGCATTGCCTGCCTGCCGCAAGTGGCGGTGACCGACGCGCTCGCGGTCGGGCGCCTGAAAGCGCTGAAAACGCCGTTTCTCGACCTGCGGCGCAAGCTCACGCTGCTGGTGCACCGGCAGAAATACCGTGGCGCGCTGCTGGATGCGTTCATCGCACAAACCGGGCTGCGGCCGTAGCACCTCCGGCGCGGCCGCCCGGTTGCCGCGGCAGCGCGCTGGAAGACGATGGACGTCCGGGCACCGCGAGCCGGCACGTGCGCGATCATCGATGCGACGCGGCTGGAACGGTTCGGCCGGAAACCGATCTACCGACGGCGCTCGCACGGTTACACGCCAGTCGGAGATGAGGGCGACGCTCCGCTTCTTCCTGTCATCCCACGCAGGCGGGGATCCAGGACGTTTCTGCAACACCGCAAGAAAGCACCGGATCCCCGCTTTCGCGGGATGACGGGAGCAGGTGATCGTCGCCATCCTGTCCGCGTACGGTGCAAGCGGTATCGGCGGGATCATCAAGAGTGGTGCCAAGTCGCGGTTGCCAACAAGCTGCGGCAGGTACACGGCGGATCGCGCCGACCGTCCATCGGCTGTTTTCATCACAACGTCAGGAGACAAGCAAATGCACAGCACCCACACCCATCCCAACAGCTCTGCGCTGCAGGCATCGCTGGAACAATCGGTGGCCAAGGAGCGCGCGCCGTTCCTGATCGGCATGACGGCCGACGCGGCCGGCGTGACATTCAGCGGCGCTGCCGGCGAGGCCGCACCCGGACGTCCGGCAGCCGTCGACAGCGTGCTGCGGATTTTTTCGATGACCAAGGCGGTCGGCTCGACAGCGGCCATGATCCTCGTCGAGCGCGGCCAGCTCGACCTCGACGCGCCGGTGGAATCCATCCTGCCCGACTTCGCCCGGCTGCAAGTGCTCACCGGCTGGAACGGCGACCAGCCCACGTTCCGTGCGCCGCGAACCAAGGCCACCGTGCGTCAGCTCGCCACGCACACATCCGGGCTCGAGTACGAATTCTGGTGCGCGGAAATGAACGAGTACCTGACGCGAACCGGCCGGCCGTCGATCCTCACCGGAACCCGGGATGCGCTGAATTACCCGCTGATGACCGATCCGGGAACGCGCTGGGGCTACGGCATCTCGATCGACTGGCTCGGCCTGGTGGTGCAGAAAGTGAGTGGCCAGCGCATCGATGCGTTCGTCACCGAAAACATCCTGCAGCCGCTCGGCATGGCCGACACCGTTTTCGAGCCGCGCCCGGACATGGCGCCGCGGCTGGCCAAGATCAAGGCGCGCGGCGAAGACGGAAAGTTCGCGAACTTCGAGATCAACCCTCCGCCACACCCCGAGGTGTACGGCATGGGCCACGCGCTCTATTCGACGGCGCGCGACTACCTGCACTTCCTGCGCCTGTTCCTGAATGAAGGCGCCGTGGACGGCGTTCGCATCCTGAGCAAGAACAGCGTGCGCACCATGCGCCAGAACCAGATGGAGCCGCTGAAATTCGCCCCGATGGTGACTGCAATTCCCAGCGTCAGCGCCGATTTCGATCCTTTCCCCGGCACGGTGAAAACGTACACGGTCGGCTTCCTGCGCAACGAAGCGGACATCCCCGGGCGCCGGCGCGCCGGTTCGCTCAGTTGGGCCGGCGTGCTCAATTCGCACTACTGGATCGACCCCGCCTCGAACGTGATCGGCGTGATCGCGACGCAAACCCTGCCCTTCGTCGAACCGCCGTTCATGGCGGCGTACGAGGATTTCGAGCGCGCGGTATATGCCTGAGCGAACGGCGCTCGGCGGCGCAGGCGTGAGATGGCTCCTGCGCTCAAAAGCGCGGCGCATCGCGCTTCTCGGCAATGCGCCTGGCGCCATCCCGCGCTGCGGCTTTTTCTGGAGCAAGCTATGAACATCGTACAAACACTGATCGTCCTCACGGCCGTCACTGCAGCGGTGACTCCGTGCGCGGCTGGAGCAGCCGAAACGTGCCGGGTCAACGTCAGGATTTCACACGGCGATCGGGTGGTGACCGATCAAGACCTGCTGCCGCAGCCGGGGGCGCCCGCACATCTGAAGATGGATGACGTGGACGGGCTCGATCTGGCGCTCGAAGTCGAGCGCCTGCCGCAGGGCTGGGTCCGCGGGCGCGCCACGGCCACGGCGCCCGGGCGGAGTTCGGTGACGGCGGTCACGTTCCGGCCGGGGCAGCCGGCCACCATGGCGCTCGACAACCTGAGGCTGACGCTGACTGTCGACCAAGGGGGGTGCTGATCACGGAAGCGCGCACGGCCGTGAATCGGCCCACATAAACTTGGCATCCGACGGCTTCACGACACCGGCGCGTGACCCCGGTTTCACCAAGACCATCGAGAACACCCTCATGATCCCAAGTCCGTCAGTTGGCCGCTTGCCAATACATTGAAACCCGCATGAATGCTGGCGTTGCCTGTCCTTCTCACCTCCCCCTGCATGGTGAACCGCGCTATGTGCCCGCATGCGCGGCTGAACCGGCGCGGGCAAGTATTCATTCACGCGCCGTTCGCACCAGGCTCTGCGATCGCAAGAACCCGGCAGCGGATACGCGGCGCAGCCGGCTGAAGCTTTCATCCAGGAGCCTATGCGCCGGCCATTGATGTAGCCGCAGAACAAAGCCCTGCTAAACACCGGGCGCCTGACCGGAAATGCGGCTCCATCCCTCGCGCCGTTGCCGCGACTTCGCGCGTACGGGCGCTGCCGCCGCCCAACAGCGCGTTCCATCAACAACTGCATGGCCCGGTGAACGCTGGCTGGACGTGGCCCGGGTGGATGTGCTGCGCCTGATCATGGAAGCGCGGGCTGACATTGCGTCCGCTCGCGGCGCCGATGCGATCGAGTGGGGCAACGTCAATGTGGTCGAGAACGCGGCCCAAGCCGGCGTGACGGTCAGCGAACAACAGCAAGCGTGCAGCAAAACGCTGGCCGATATCGCCCCCGCGCGGGGTCGGCGGCGATTTACAAGAATGCCGCCTTGGGCTGCGCAAGACGTCGACCACGCGATCCTGGAGCCGAGTTCCGGGTTGGCAATACGGCGAAGTGGCCGCGATGAGCGGCTTCCATTTGAACCACAAGCCTGGAGTACCGCGCCACCGACTTCGCGCGTGACACCCCATGCGAGCGATGGATCCGTCAGCCTGCGCCGCCCAGCGGCGCCACACCGATCCAAGCCGCGTGCAGCCAGAACGCGAACACCGCCCACGCCACGGCGCCCGCGACCGCCGCGAGCAGCGTGCCCGCCAGCCTGCCCGGCGGGTACACGATACCTTGCGCACGGTCGCGCTGGCGCGCAGCGCGAAAGCTGAAGACGGCCCAGACCAGGAAAGCGCCAAACAGCACGACGTCCGCCAGCGTCGCCGTCGCCAGCAGGTGCCCGAAAGCCCACAGCTTGACGCCCAGAATCATCGGGTGGTGCAGCCGCGCCTTGATCTGGTTGCCGGGCACGTAGGCGGCGGCCACGAGCACGAAGGCCACCAGCGTGAACAGCGAGTTCAGATGCTTGAGCGTCGCAGGCGGGCTCCACAGCACGGTGGGATGCTGGCGCGCCAGCGCCCAGCCCCCCACGATCAGCGCCAAGCCGATCAGCGACACCGCCGAATAAGCGCCCTTCCACGGCTTCTCGCCCAGCCGCGCGATGGTGCGCGTGCGCCAGCCGTCGGCGACGATGCGCGTCGAATGCACACCGAGGAACAGCACCAGGCCCAGAATCAAGACTTCCATCGCGGGTCTCCTTGCGCGTTGCGGAAACGCGATTCAGCCATTATCGATGGACCTGATTCGCGTGTGGCGCAGCGGCCGTGAAGTGCGATCATCGCGGCCCGGGCGCCCGGGCCGATGCCTCCGAACCGGTCCGCTCCGCCATCGGAGCCCACTCCGATTTCACCGTTGATTGCCATGCCGCCGCCATTCGATTTCAACTGTTCCTTCTCCGCCCCCAACGCGGCGACCTTGCCGGCCAAGTTGACGCCGCTCGCGGAAAGGCGGCTGGCCAAATCGGCCCATCCGTGGATCTATTCCAAGAGTATCCAGAAGATCAAGGCGGACGGCAAGCCGGGCGACGTCGTCATTCTGTTTCGCCAGCGCGACAACCAGGTTTTCGGCGTCGGGCTGTACGACCCGGACACGCCGATTCCCATCAAGATGCTGCATTACCACGGGCGGCAGACCATCGATCCGGCATTTTTCCTGGCGAAGATCAAGGCCGCCTGGGCGCTTCGGCGCCCCTTGCGCGACGCGAATCGAACCAATGCATATCGCTTGGTGTACGGCGAAAACGATGGCCTCCCGGGCCTGATTGCCGATCTGTATGACCGCGTGCTGGTGGTCAAGCTGTACAGCCTGATCTGGTTGCCGCATCTGGAAGCCATTTTGCAAAGCCTGGCTGAAACCTCGGGCTGCTCGGTGGTCGTCTTGCGTTTGAGTCGCCAACTGCATAAATCCGACAACTTCGGTTTTCACGATGGCCAGGTCCTGTTGGGGCAACTGGCGCACGAAGACGTCGAATTCGAGGAATACGGCGTCCGTTTCAAGGCGAATGTGATCAAGGGCCATAAAACCGGCTTTTTCCTGGATCACCGCGAAAACCGCCACAAGGTCGGGCTGCTGGCCGCGGGCAAAACCCTCTTGGACGTTTTTTCCTATGCCGGCGGCTTTGCGGTCCACGCCCTGGCCCAGGGTGCAACGGAAGCCACTTGCCTGGACATCAGCCGCCAGGCGCTGGAACTGGCGCAACAAAACGCTGCGCTGAATCCGCACACCGGCCACCTGACAACCATCGCGGGCGATGCGTTTGTCGTCTTCGACGATTTGGTCGCGCACGGCAAGCAGTACGACATCGTGGTCATCGATCCGCCGTCTTTCGCCAAAAGCAACGACGAAGTGCGGAGGGCGCTCAAGAAATACGCGCAACTGGCCGAGACAGGCCGCGCGTTGACGCGCAGCGGCGGCGTGCTGGTTCTGGCGTCCTGCTCGTCCCGGGTCACGGCGGATGATTTCTTTGGCACCGTCGAACCGGCGCTCGGCATCCCGGAAGGCCGCTTTACGGTCATCGAGAAAACGTACCATGCGGTTGATCATCCCGTAGGATTCGCCGAGGGCGCGTATTTGAAGTGCGGCTACTACCGCAAAGTGCGTTAGGTGCAATCACCGGGTCATTCATTCGTCCGCCGCGCGAGCTATCCTGAGAGCAGGATGGCTACGAGCCCGCGGATCAGCCGCGCTGTCTGAAAACAAGGCCCCCGATTCCATCGACACTCAAAATCGACGCAGGCGAATCGCGGGGACGCCACGTCACACTCAACACAGAGGAGAAACAGCCATGGTCGCTTATGTGATTGCTCAGGTCGAAGTCGTCGACGATGCCGGCTACGAGGAATACCGGCAAAAAATCGCGGGCACGATCGCGGCGTACGGTGGTCGCTCCATCGTCCGCGGCGGCGTGACCGAAGTTCTGGAAGGTCAGGCACCCGGTCAATGGGTGGTACTCGAATTTCCGAGCATGGAACGGCTCAAGGCCTGGTATGCATCGCCCGAATACCGACCGCTGCGCGCAGTGCGCGCTCGCACCGCCACGTCGCTGCTGGTCGCAGCCGACGGCGTTTGATTCAGCCGCGCGGCGCGAGACATGAAACCGCTGCGCCATCGCCCTTTCGACAGGCCGTGCCGGCCCGACACGCTGCAGCTGTAGCCGTGCGGGTTTCGGCAGCCTGCAACGGACGCCGGCGGGCGTAGACTTCCGGCGTCGGCTTGCGACGCGATGGTCTGTAATCCTTGCGTCCCGTGCCACTTTCGGAACCATCCATCGTGAAATCACCTATCCAGTTTCTCGCTGCCGCAACGATCGGCGCTGCCGCGCTGGCGGCCAGCCTGTTTGGGCTGAATGCCTTGGCCGCCCAAGTCTCGAAAACCGGCGCACCCAGTACCGCGCTCGAAGCCCCGGTGCCCGACGGCGCCCAAAAAGCCGCCGACGCACAAGGCGGATCGATGGGCGCGCTGTGGCAGGAGCTGGAGAAAACGCCGTTCATCCGCGAAGGCGCGGACGACGCGCATGCCAAGGCCACGATCTACGCGTTCTTCGACCCGAACTGCATCTTCTGCCACTTGGCGTGGAAGCTGAGCCAGCCCTATCTGAAGGAAGGCCTGCAGGTGCGCTGGATTCCGATTGCCTTCGTCATGCCCGACAGCGCGGCCAAGGCGGCGTGGCTGATCACCTCGCCCGACCCTGCGACGGCGTTGAACGCCGGCGAATCGGGCTGGAAGCAAGGCGTGGCGGACGGCGGCGGCGCGTTTCTGAAAGGTCCGGTCACGGATGAAGTCAAGGCGCGGCTCAAGGCGAACGAAACGCTGTTCACCAAGCTCGGCCTGGATGCCACGCCTTCGTTCGTTTACAAGGACGCCTTGGGCGAAGTGAAAACGCTGCCGGGCCTGTCGAACCAGCACATGTTCACCACCATGACCGGGCTACCGTTCATCCCGACCACGGACCCGGATCTGGCGCGGGTGCCGGAGTAAGCGCATCCACGGTGTGCGGGCCGATGGGGCCGCGTCCCACACGCCAGCGCAGCAGTCCAATACGGTTCGTGACCGGCTGTATCGGCAGGCGCGGAGCGCGCGGATGATCTGCCCCGCTCCGCGGGGGCACCGACGCGTCATTTGTTGATGGCACGTGTTGACCCGTGCGCAAGACGAGGTCCGATCCATGCTTGCCGGTGCAGCATGGCGGCCTGTTGATCATCAGAGCTTTCGGTGTAGAGTGCTTCCCGACGTCCGCCCGCTGCGCGATTCCAATCGCACGACGGCGGCGCCGCTCACGAGCCAGTCGGTGTCGCAGATGCTCTTGTCGGCTTAACGTCGGCGCCGCCGATCGTCAAACAACGAAGGAGAGAGTTACACATGCGCAATTCAACACTCAAGTTCTGGCTGGCAGCCATGGCGCTGGGATTCGCCGGCACATTCGCCACCAGTGCCTCAGCCGGCACGCTTCAGGACGTACAGCAGCGCGGCCAGGTTCGTTGCGGCGTCAGTACGGGATTGCCGGGTTTCGCTGCGCCCGATGACAAGGGACACTGGGCGGGCTTGGACGTCGACTTCTGTCGCGCAGTTGCGGCTGCGGTACTGGGGGATGCGAACAAGGTCCAGTTCACACCGCTGCCTGACAAGGAGCGCTTTACGGCGCTGCAGACCGGCGCCATCGACCTGCTCGCGCACAACGCCACCTGGACCCTAACTCGGGAAGCGGAATTGGGCGTCGATTTCATCGGGGTCAACTTCTACGACGGCCAAGGGTTCATGGTGAAGAAATCGCTCGGCGTCAAATCCCTGAAGGACCTTTCGGGCGCGACAGTCTGCACCGTCACCGGGACGACCACGGAACTGAATCTGGCCGATTACTTCCGCGCGCACAAGATGAAGTACACACCGCTGGTTGTCGACAACACCGCGGCGTCCATTACCGCATTTCGCGATGGCCGCTGCGACACGTTGACTTCGGACTCATCGCAACTCGCAGCCCTGCGCGTGAAACTGCCTGATCCGAACGACGCGGTGATCCTGCCGGAATTGATTTCCAAGGAACCGCTGAGTCCTGCTGTCGCCAATAACGACAAACAATGGGAGACCGCGGTGCGCTGGGTTTATTTCGCCGTCATCCGCGCCGAAGAGTTGGGTGTCACGTCCAAGAACGTGGACGAAATGCTGAAGACAAACAACCCGCTTATCCAGCGTTTGCTGGGCGTATCGGACCACATGGGCCAGAAGCTGGGTCTGACCGACCAGTTCGCCTACAACGCGATCAAGCAAGTGGGCAACTACGGCGAGATGTTCGACCACACGGTGGGAGAGCACGGCGTGCTGGGCCTCAAACGCGGCGTGAATGCACTGTGGACCGACGGCGGCTTGATGTATGGCATGCCGCTGCGTTGACAAACGGTTCGCGTCGGCTGGCTCACACCCGGGGCTGGCGCGCGTGATCGCAACTCGGGAGCTTGCCATCACGCGCGCGCTTTCGGGAGCGAGCCTGCGCAGTCACGTGAGATCGACATTCGACAGAAGGTAAATCGATCCGGTGCTGACTGGCCGCACCAGCGGGCGGGACGGGGACGTCACCGACAGTCCACGCGCCGCGACACCGGATCGCCCAACGATTCATTACGCGATAGTCGCTGAACTCGCAGTGGCGCTGGACGCCACAGCCAACGCTTCATGACAACGCCATTTCCTCCGTCACCGACACAGCCGACTGCACATCGGTGGTGGAACGACCCGCACGTCCGCGCGTTGACGGCGCAAACCGTTGTCTTGGCCGGCGTGATTTGGCTTGGCTGGAGCTTGGTCGACAACACGCTCGACAACATGCAGGCGCGCGGCATTCGTGCCGGCTTCGGATTCCTCAAGGATCCAGCGGGTTTCGGTGTGCTGTTCTCGCTCATTCCCTACAGCGAAGGGATGAGCTATTTCCGCGTGTTTCTGGTCGGCCTGCTGAACACGCTGCTGGTCTCGGCGATCGGCGTCGTTCTGGCCACCCTGCTGGGCTTCGTCATCGGCATTGCGCGCCTGTCGAGCAACTGGCTCGTATCCCGGCTGGCGCTCGCGTATATCGAAGTCTTTCGCAATATTCCGCTGCTGCTGCAAATCTTCTTCTGGTATTTCGCGGTGATTCGCAGCCTCCCGGCTGCGCGCAACAGCATCAACCTCTTCAATCTCGGGTTCTTGAACAATCGCGGCTTTTATTTGCCTGCGCCCGAAGCAAAACCCGGGTTCGGGTGGGTGGCGCTCGCCCTGATACTCGCGCTTTTGATCGCTTTCGGCTGGGCGCGTTATGTTCGCCGCAAGCAGGAGCGTACCGGGCGGCGCCTACCCGTGCTCTGGGTCAACGCCGCCCTGATCGTGGCGATACCGGGACTCGCATTTGTCGCGCTCGGCGCGCCGCTGCACTGGAGCGTTCCGACGCTGAAAGGATTCAATTATTCCGGCGGGATGGATTTCATCCCCGAACTGGGCGCGCTGCTCGTGGCCCTGGCCACGTTCACGGCCGCGTTCATTGCTGAAATCGTGCGCTCCGGGATCGAGTCCGTGAGCCAGGGGCAACGCGAAGCCGCCTATGCACTGGGCCTCAAACCAAGGCGTTCATTGCGCCTCGTGATCATTCCGCAGGCGTTGCGCGTGATCATTCCGCAGCTCACGACGCAGTATCTGGATCTCTTCAAGAACTCGTCGCTCGCAACGGCGATCGGCTACCCCGACCTGGTCGCGGTTTTCATGGGCACGACCTTGAACCAGACCGGACGCGCGGTTGAAATCGTGGCGATGACCATGGCGGTTTATCTGTTCATCAGTCTCTCGATTTCACTGGGCATGAACACCTACAACCGGGTCGTGGCCCTGCGGGGAGGGCGCGCATGACGCCTCAAGTCACGGCAATGGCGCAAGCGCCGGACATCCCGCCGCCCGCGTCGCAAGTGGGCCTCCTCGGCTGGGCCCGCAAGAATCTCTTTTCCACTTGGTACAACGGCCTGCTCACGGTCATCCTGGCCTACGTGTTGGTTCGGCTGCTGATTCCGTTCGTCGATTGGTCGATCATCGACGCCCATTTCGCGGGTACCTCGGAAGCCGACTGCAAACGCGGCGCCGCGTGCTGGGTATTCGTCAGCCAACGCCTGGAGTTCTTCATTTACGGGTTCTATCCAGCAGCGGAAGTCTGGCGCGCAAACATCGTCTTTGCGATGATTGCGTTCTGCTTCGTTCCGCAGATGATTCCGCGCCTCCGTGGTCGCAAGTGGCTCCTTATCCTGGGCTTCACGGTTCTGCCCGTCGCCGGATTCATCCTGATCCGGGGTGGGCTGTTCGGCCTGGCTGCCATTCCGACCGACAAATGGGGCGGCTTGATGTTGACGCTGGTGCTGGCGTACGCCGGCATGGTGGCGTCGCTGCCGATCGGCATTCTGCTGGCGCTCGGACGGCGGTCCGCGATGCCCGTGATCCGCAGCCTCTCCGTGGCGTTCATCGAACTCTGGCGCGGTGTGCCGCTGATCACCGTGCTGTTCATGGCCTCGGTCATGATTCCGCTGTTCCTGCCGCATGGCGTCAATTTCGACAAGCTGTTGCGCGTATTCATCGGCATCAGTTGCTTCTGGGGTGCCTACATGGCCGAGATCGTGCGGGGCGGATTGCAAGCCATCCCCCGCGGCCAGTACGAAGCGGCGGAAGCGCTGGGTTTGAATTACTGGAAGAAAATGGTTCTGATCATCCTGCCGCAGGCGCTGAAGACGGTGATTCCGGGTATCGTCAACACCCTGATCGCCCTCTTCAAGGACACGACGCTGGTCCTCATCATCGGGCTCTTCGACATCCTGGGCACGATCCAGTCCACGATCTCCGACCCGGCCTGGGGCGACGTCACGACCGAGGCCTATTTGTTCGTTGCCGCTATCTTTTTCCTGTTCTGCTTCGGATTGTCCGCATACAGCCGCAACCTGGAACGCAAGCTGCGCGCCGGACGTGACAACGCATGACCCCGCCCCGAATCTCCTGAGTTCCCCAACATGCCCAGTGACAAGCCATCCGCCGAAGCCGAGGTGATCCGCGTTGAAGGCGTGCACAAGTGGTACGGCCAGTTCCACGTGCTGAAGGACATCAACCTGACCGTGAAACGCGGCGAGCGCATCGTGATTTGCGGACCGTCGGGATCCGGCAAATCGACCTTCATCCGTTGCATCAACCGCTTGGAGGAACATCAGCGCGGACACATTGCGGTCGATGGCGTGGAACTCACCGCGGATGTGAAGAACATCGAAGTGATTCGCAGCCGAGTCGGCATGGTGTTCCAGCAGTTCAACCTATTCCCGCATTTGACCGTGATGCAAAACTGCTGTCTGGCACCGATGTGGGTCAATCGGACGCCCAAGGCCCAAGCGGAAGCGACGGCAATGGAATACCTGAATCGCGTGAGGATTCCCGATCAGGCTCAGAAATTTCCGTCGCAGCTTTCGGGCGGCCAACAGCAGCGCGTGGCGATCGCACGAGCGCTGTGCATGAAGCCGGATGTGATGTTGTTCGACGAACCGACTTCCGCGCTGGATCCGGAGATGATCAAGGAGGTGCTGGACGTGATGATCGAGTTGGCACAGTCGGGCATGACCATGCTGTGCGTGACGCATGAGATGGGCTTTGCCAAGACCATTGCCGACCGCGTGGTCTTCATGGACAAGGGGCAAATCGTCGAAGAAGCACCCCCCGCCGAGTTCTTCGAGCACCCCAAGAGCGCGCGGGCGCGGCTGTTCCTGGAGCAAATCCTGGACCACTGACATGGATGTGGAATCCGCATGCGAAAACATCGGCAAAAGCGGGAAATGTGCTCCCTTCAACCGATCACAACGCCTTGTGCGACCGACCGTGATACCCGCCTCCGCCTGTCATGTCGCTTGATGTCTGGCTGATCTATCTGCTGGCCGCCATCGGCCTGTCGCTTGCGCCCGGACCCAACAGCCTGCTGGCGCTCACGCACGGCGCGTTGCACGGCCGCCGCAGGACGCTGTTCACCATCAGCGGCGGCTCGCTCGGTTTTGTGCTGCTGATCGCGCTGTCGATGTTCGGCATCGGCGCGCTGATCAAGGCATCGCTGGTCTGGCTCGCGGTGCTGAAATGGGTGGGCGGCCTGTATCTGGTGTGGCTCGGCATCCAGGTGTGGCGCGCGCCGCCGGTGGACTTGTCCGATCAGCCGACGCCCGTGCAAACCGGCGGCGCGGCGCTGTTCCGCCAGGGGGCGCTGGCGGCGGCCACCAACCCCAAGGGACTGCTGTTTTTCAGCGCGTTCCTGCCACACTTCATCGATCCCGGGCGCAGCCTGCTGCTGCAATTCGTGCTGATGGCGGCGACCTTCGTGGTGATCGAGTTCGTCACCGAATACGTGCTGGCAAGCGCCGCGCACCGCATCCGCCCGTGGCTCACGCGCGCGGGCCGGCGCTTCAACCACGTGTGCGGCGGCATCTTCATGCTGATCGGCGTGGGTTTGCTGCTGCGCGAGTGAGGCTGCGCCACCGTCGAGAAAATGAAAGATGGCGCGGGCCGGAAACCCACGCTACCTCACCGGCCCGACAGGCTCCAGATGTCGAGAACCCCATGGGCCTCGCGGACGATCAGACCGTACGCCGGTCTTGACGTCCCATCCGGCGGAATCCCAGCCGGCACCAGGGTGCGCCCACTCTTGAGCGCCGCCACGACCGAACGTGCTACGCCGCCAGCGCCGCTTCGATGTCGCGCTTGAGACTGGCCGGCGTGTCGGTCGGCGCATAGCGGTGGATCACGGCGCCGTCGCGGCCCACCAGGAACTTGGTGAAATTCCACTTGATCATGCGGCTGCCCAGCAGGCCGGGCGCTTCGGCCGTGAGCCAGCGATAGAGCGGCGTGGCGTGCGGACCATTCACGTCGATCTTGGACATCATCGGGAAACTCACGCCGTAGTTGGTCTGGCAGAACGTGGCGATTTCTTCGTCGCTGCCCGGATCCTGCGCGCCGAACTGGTTGCACGGGAAACCGAGTACCACCAGACCCTTCTCGCCGTAGTCCTCATGCAGTTTTTCCAGACCGGCGAACTGCGGCGTGAAGCCGCAGCGACTGGCGGTGTTGACGATCAACAGAACCTGGCCCTTGAACTTCTCGAGCGCGATCGTCTTGCCATCCATCCGCAACGCGTCGAAGTCATAGAGAGTGGACATGTTCGCTCCTGGTGCGCGCGCCGCCCCATCGCGGATCGCCATGCCATTGTCGACGCGCGCCACCGAAAGCGCTGCGGCACCCCGCCCGGATCCGCGGTTTTCAAGTCGGCGCGGCGCCAGCCGAACGGAGAATCGCCCGCTGCAAACCGGCGGCGCACTGCATGGGCCACAGGTTTCCGATACCCACGCCGCTTTTTCTGTATTCTTCCCGACATGACTGAAGCCCTGCACTTTCTATCGCTTGATTCGGACCTGTACGCGCGCGCCCGCGCCCTGCTCGACCCCGAATGGCTGGCGAAGGACGCCGAACTGGCACCCGTGATGCCCGTCGTGCTGGCGCGCGGCGTGGGGCAGGACTGGCACAAGGCCGGCACGTTCCGCCATCACCTGGTGGGCGTGGCGCGCTCGCTCGCGCTCTGGCAGCAGCCGCGCGAAGTGCGCCTCCTGGGCCTGCTGCACAGCGTGTATGGCAATGCCTTCGTCGACCTGGTGAAATTCGACCCGGCGCGCGAGCGCGCCCGCCTGCGCGATGCGGTGGGCGAGAAGACCGAAGAATTGGTGTACGTGTTCTGCACCGCGTCGCGCGCGCAGTTCATCCGCCAGGTGATCGCGGGCCAGATCGAATCCGATGGCAGCGTGGTGCTGCAAGACCGCACGCTGCCGGCCGACGTGGTCGCGGCCTTCACCGTCGTCAGCATGGCCGACACCTGCGAGCAGTGGTTTTCCTGGCAGGAAGACATCTTCAGCACGTTTCCGGACACGCCGCACGTGCCGCAGGCCACGCACTGGATGGCGGCGCTCTGGCCCGGGCCGATGCGGCCGCCGAGCCGCATTTACGCGCAAATCAGCCGGCTCGGCGCCGCGCTGCAACATCCCGCACTGAAAGACCGGCTGCCGATGCCGCCGGTGTTCGACCACTGCCGGCAAACGCTCGCGCCGGACGCGGAAGCGGCGGCGGCGGCGCTGTACTGGTCGGTCGCCACGCAAAACCAGCCGCTGGTGCACATGGACGCGGCCATCGGCACGCTGGAACACGCCGTGCGCCTGAATCCGTGGGTGGGCGAAGCGCAGATGGTGCTGGCGCAGCTCTACCTGATCGCCGGCCGGCGCACCGAGTCGGAAGCCGCCGCGGGCAGCGCGCTGCAGTGTTACAGCGCCTGGGGCAACGCCTGGGACAAGCGCGTGCAATGGGACGCGTGGTTTGCCTGGGCGCGGCTGCTGCGCCAGGGCGCCCGGCAAGGCACGTGGCCAGAGCGGCTGGACAAGCTCAACAACGTGGCGTTGACGCCAGAGTAGGCACGCCGTTCGTCCGTGCTGCCGGCAGCGGGCCGGCGCCGGGCCTATAGTCGCGAGAGGCCAGTGCGCGCGTCCGTGCACATTGGCTGCCGTATCGCATGAGTTCCGATTTCTCCCTTTCCGAAGTGCAATCCGTTGCCGCCACCGCAAACAGCGCGGCAACCCAACACCCGCAGTCCCCCTCGTCCGGTCACCACACGTTCTACGGCGTGTTGGCGGGCGTGAGCTCCGCCCACCTGCTGAACGACATGATGCAGTCGGTGATCGTCACGATCTATCCGCTGCTCAAGGGCCAGTTCGATTTGAGCTTCATCCAGATCGGCGCGATCCAGCTCACATTCCAGTTCACCGCCTCGCTGTTGCAACCCATGGTGGGTGCGGTCACGGACAAATACCCGCTGCCGTATGCCACGCCCGTGGGCATGTGCTTCACGCTGGCCGGCCTGCTGCTGCTGTCCGTGGCGCCCACGTATCCGCTGCTGTTGCTGGCGGTGGCGCTGACTGGCTGCGGCTCGTCGGTGTTTCACCCACAGTCGTCGCAAACCGCGCGCACGGCCTCGGGCGGGCGCTATGGCCTCGCGCAATCGCTGTTTCAGATCGGCGGCAACCTGGGGCAGGCGCTGGGTCCACTGATCGCCGCGGCAATCGTGCTGTCGTTCGGTTTGAGCGGCCGCCCGCACGTGGCATGGTTCGGCCTGGCGGCGCTGCTGGCGATCGTGATCCTGTTTCGCGTGAGCCACTGGTACGCGCGCCACCTCGACCTGCGCAGGCCCAAGCGGCGCGGCGGCGCACGGCGCTATCCGCCCGCCTTGGTGCGACGCACCATCGGCATCCTGTTCATCCTGATGTTCTCGAAGTTTTTCTACCTGTCGAGCATCAGCGTGTACTACGAATTCTTCCTGATCCAGCGTTTCGGCCTGAGCGCGCACGTGGCTGCCAATCTGCTGGGCGTGTTCCTGTTTGCCATTGCCGTGGGCACGGTGATCGGCGGGCCGCTGGGCGACAAGATCGGCCGCAAACGCGTGATCTGGCTGTCGATCCTGGGGTGCGCGCCGTTCACGCTGGCGCTGCCGTACGTCGGCCTCGGCTGGACGGTCGCGCTCTCGATCGTGATCGGCCTGGTGCTGGCCTCGGCGTTTCCCGCGATCATCGTGTACGCGCAAGACATGCTGACGCACCGCATCGGCATGGTCTCCGGCCTTTTCTACGGCTTCAGCTTTGGTCTGGGCGGCTTGGGCGCGGCCGTACTGGGCATCCTGGCCGACCGCTTCGGCATCGATTTCGTCTATCAGGTGTGCGCTTTCCTGCCGCTGCTCGGCCTGCTGGCCGCGTTCCTGCCGGACGTGCGCCCGCCCGAAGACAACGTGCCTGCGCGAACCGCGGACAGCAAAACACCAGCCGCTACCCGCGCCTAGCTGCGGACCCGGCGGGGCGTGCCCTGCGCGCGCATTTGGCACAGCGATCTCAGGTCCAATGGCGCTCAAACCGCGGTTGACACACGCGTCCACATGCCAGGCGACACACGCAATCGACTGCCAAGTCCGCTTTGACACGTGAACCGACGTGTCACCGATGCCTGGACTGACCGGCCTCCTCCAGCGCCGGCGGGTTTGTGCCGCTCGTTGGCATGCTCTTTGCTTGAACAAAGGTGTGAGTGCCCATTCTGATTCGAATCGATGCCACGGGCACCCCGCGACTCCGTCGGGTCCAGACCGCGACGGCCTGCAGAACATCAGAGGGAGTGGAGGAAAGCGATGAACGTCAGTTTGTTTTCAAACCGCCAAGGGCGCAGCCCGGCCGCTCAGCAACGCTCAGTCCAAGCAACATCCGAAGGCAGTGGAGACACATCATGGTCGACCCCGCATTAAACCCGATCCGCAGCGACGCCGAATACCGCGCCACGCTCGGTCAGATCAGTTCCGTGTTTGAAAGCGGCAAGGTCTTGCCGTCGGAAAGCCCCGAATGGAACCGCATCAGCGTGCTGCTGGCGCTCGTCGACGCATGGGAGCAATCCTGCGCGGCTGACGATTCGGCCGAAGAAAGTGAAGCCATTGGGTTCGCGACGTCGAATGAGTCCGCCGTGCGTCCGAGCCAGGCGCAACCGGTGGGGGCGCCGTCAGTCGGCGCGCGCATGCGCGGCGCGCCCGAGATCCGCAACCTGGGGACCGACGTTCGCATGGTGGCCTGATTTCACGTTCGGGGCGCCTCGCGCGCGTCGGCCGGAGCGCGGCTGAACAAGCCATGGACAGGTTGCCGGATACGCGCCGAGAACACGGTTTTTCCAGCCATCGAGTTAAGGGCTTGCCAGACGGGCAAGCCGGTTTTTCGGTCGAGACGGGCTTCCAAACTGAAGAGGGAGGGAGGGAAAGTGGACGTTGATCGGCCGTCCAAGAGCCATGGAAATGGCTCGACGGCGCAACACCACCCGTCCGGCCATTTTTGACAACCGCCGTCCCCAGTGAAGTGGAAGCGCAGGGCGCTTCCGGGGCGCTCGAAGAAGGGACTGGATCTGCGCCTTCGCAGCGATGAGGGCAGATTGCCGCCTGCGCGGGCCGGTCGCCCTTGTTCCCACCTGCCGCGTAAAACCGGCACCACACTCAACTCGCCGCGCGCGTCTGGAAGCGCCCGGCCGCCGCCGGCGTGGGTCGCTGCCGCAAAATGCCGGATACTTTCACGCAGGGTTCTGCGGGCGAAGCCCGGTGAAAACGGCGAATCACCGGGCTGCGGAACCCCTTATCAGCCACACGAAAGATTCCCCATGGCAGGCTATTCCGACCCCGGTTTCGACACCCTGGCGGTACACGCGGGCGCCCAGCCCGACCCGGTGACGGGCGCACGCTCGGTGCCGATTTACCTCACCACGTCGTTCGTTTTCGGCACCAGCGAACATGCAGCGCGGCTCTTCAACTACGAGAGCTCGGGCCATATCTACACGCGCCTCAGCAACCCGACCAACGCGGTGTTCGAGCAGCGCATGGCGGCGCTCGAAGGCGGCGTGAGCGCCATCGCCACGGCCAGCGGCGAAGCGGCGCTGCATCTGGCCATTGCCACGCTGATGGGCGCGGGCGGCCACATCGTCGCGAGTTCGGCGATCTACGGCGGCAGCCAGAACCTGCTCAATTACACGCTGCCGCGCTTCGGCATCGAAACCACGTTCGTGCGCCCCGGCGACCTGGACGGCTGGCGCGCAGCGATCCGACCGAACACGCGCCTGCTGTTCGGCGAGGCGGTCGGCAACCCCGGGCTGGACGTGCTGGATGTCCCCAAGGTGGCCGAAATCGCCCACGCGGCCGGCCTGCCGCTGCTGGTCGACAACACCTTCACCACACCCTACCTGTTCCGGCCATTCGAGCACGGCGCCGACCTGATCTACCACGCCGCAACCAAGTTCCTGTGCGGCCACGGCTCGGTGATGGGCGGCGTGCTGGTCGACGGCGGCAGCTTCGACTGGGACCGCTCGGGCAAATTCCCGACGCTGTCGGAGCCCTACGCCGGCTTCCACGACATGATGTTCACCGAAGAGAGCACCGTCGGCGCGTTTTCGCTGCGCGCCCGGCGCGAAGGCCTGCGCGACTTCGGCGCCTGCCTGAGCCCGCACAGCGCCTGGCTGATCTTGCAGGGGCTGGAAACGCTTTCGGTGCGCATGGAGCGCCACATCGCCAACGCCGAGCAGGTCGTGCGCTTCCTCGACGCTCACCCGTTCGTCGAGCGCGTGCGGCATCCGCTGCTGGAATCGCACCCGAGCCACGCGGTCGCCGAGCGGCTGCTGCGCCATGGCGCGCGCGGCGCGGGCAGCATCTTCAGCTTCGACATCAAAGGCACGCGCGAACAGGGCAAGGTGTTCATCGACCACTTGAAGATCTTCAGCCATCTCGCCAACGTGGGCGACACGCGCAGCCTGGTCATCCACCCTGCGAGCACCACGCACTTCCGCATGACGGACGAGGCGCTGGCACTCGCCGGCATCGGCGCTGGAACCATCCGCCTGTCGATCGGCCTGGAAGACCCAGCCGACCTGATCGATGACCTCAAGTCGGCGCTGAAAGCGGCCGAGAAAGCGGGAGCCTGACCATGTACCTGACTGTCAACGGCGCCCAAACCTACGCCTATACGGGCGACCACGCATTCGATCCGGCCAAGCCCACCGTGGTGTTCATCCACGGCGTGTTGAATGACCACAGCGTCTGGATCCTGCAAAGCCGGCACCTGGCCTACAACGGCTGGAACGTGCTTGCCATCGACTTGCCGGGCCACGGCCGCAGCGCCGGCAAGCCTCCTAAAACCGTGGAAGAAGGCGCCGATTTCATCCGCGCGCTGCTGCAGGCCGCGGGCGCGGAGAAAGCCGCGCTGGTCGGCCACAG
>SCQQ01000075.1 GCA_004299095.1 Burkholderiaceae bacterium
AACGCTGCGCGCCTTCTGCAGCGAGCGCATCGCGCACTTCAAGGTGCCGCGCCACTTCAAGTTCGTCACCGAGTTCCCCACCACCGTCACGGGCAAGGTGCAGAAATTCAAGATGCGCGAGGCGGCCACGCAGGAAATGGCGGGAAACGCGCACTAATCGGCGTCGGCGTCAGCGCGCATCGGAACAACCCGCATGTCCGGGCATCAGCCCAGCGCCAGCACCACGGCGCACTCTTCGACCCACGCCAACGCTTTGCGTCCCACGCGCAATCGGCCGGATTCCGTGGTGAAACCCACCAGCTGCTGGCCATCAGAAAGCGCCAGCGTGACTTCGTCCCGCGCCTGCCCGCGCGCCACGCTGCGCACTCGACCGGCCAGCCGATTGGTCGATTCCGCCGCCGCGCTGCCGTCGTCCCGTTGAATGCGCACGGCCGAGGCCTTGCACAGCACCAGCAGTGACAAGCCGGGCTCGAGTGCGAGCAATTCGGCGCTCTCGCGCGTGATGAGCGACGCAATCTCCGCGCCGGCCCGCAAAGCCAGCACCACCCGCATCGTGGGGTCGCGTGCGCCATCGCTTTCCAACCGCACCACCGTGGCCCGCAGGGCATTGCGCATGCTGGTGCGCGGCGCGGCCAGGGCCGAGGTGTCCAGCCGGTCGATGCGAGCAAGCGTGCGTTGGCGCGCCGCGGTCAACTGCGTCGCTGCCGCCAGCAGCCGGACCCCGGCTTCGGTGACGCGGGCGCCGCCACCGCCCGCACCGCCCACGCTGCTCGCCACCAGCGCTTCCCCGGCCAGGTTGGTCAGCGTGTGGATCGCCTGCCATGCGGCCTTGTAGCTCACGCCGGCACTGCGCGCAGCTTTGGAGATGGAGCCTTCACGCCCCACCAACCGCAGGATTTCCAGGCGCTTGTCGGCCTGGGCGTCGCCCAAGGCACGCGCCGACAGGGTTTTGCGCGAAGCGTTTGAACGGACCATGGTGTTGCGTGGCGTTGATGAAGGCAGCGTTATTCCTAATTAGAATAGCGCAAATCCAATCCCCGACACCAACCAACCGGAGCCACCCGATGAAGGCACTGCGCCGCCTGTTCACCCGACTGTTCGCCATCGGACTGACCGCTGCCGCGGGCGTCGCCGGCGCCCAGGCGGCCACCATCAACGTGGCGGTGGCCGCCAACTTCACCGAACCGGCCAAGGCTCTCGCGCGGGAGTTCGCAAAGACCGGCAACGAGGCCAAACTCTCCTTTGGCGCGACCGGGTCGTTCTACGCGCAGATCAAGAACGGCGCACCGTTCGACGTTTTCATGGCTGCCGACGAGAAGCGCCCGCTGCTGCTGGAGCAGGAGGGCGATGCGGTTCCCGGCTCGCGCATGACGTACGCCATCGGCCAACTGGTGCTGTGGTCGGCCAAACCGGGATTCGTTGATGCCTATGGCCACATCCTGAAAACCGGCGATTTCAACAAACTGGCGATCGCCAACCCAAAGCTCGCGCCGTACGGCATGGCGGCGGAACAGACCATCGCCAAACTGGGCCTGACCGAAGCGCTCAAGTCCAAGCTGGTCATGGGAGAAAGCATCGGCCAGACGCAAAACTTCGTCGCGAGCGGCAACGCCGAGCTGGGTTTCGTGGCGCTGTCGCAAGTGCTGAACCCGAACGGCAAGCTGAAAAGCGGCTCGGCCTGGATCGTGCCCGCGTTCGACCACGCGCCCATCGTGCAGGACGCTGTCATCCTGAAGCGCGCCGCCGACAATCCGGCCGCCCGGGCATGGATGGCGCTGCTGCAAAGCCCGGCCACGCGGGCGTTGCTCAAGGCGTACGGGTACGCGGCCAAGTGAACGCCGACGACCGGCGCGGGCACGCGTGAGTCTGCGCAATCTCGGTACGCGCCATGCTCGACAGTTCCAGCCTCACCGCCATTCGCCTCACGCTGGAGCTGGCCACGCTCACCACGCTCATCCTGATCGTGCTCGCCACGCCGCTCGCGTGGTGGGTGGCGCGCGGACACTCCCGCCTGCACGCCTGGGCCGCGGTGCCGCTGCGCTCGATCATTACGCTGCCGCTGGTGCTGCCGCCTTCGGTCCTCGGCTTTTATCTGCTAGTGGCCATGGGACCGCACGGTCCGCTCGGCCGCATCACGTCGGCCCTCGGCGCCGGCACGCTTGCCTTCACTTTTTCGGGCTTGCTGATCGGCTCGATCATCTACTCGCTGCCGTTCGTCGCGCAGCCGCTCATCAACGCCTTTGAAGCGCTGGGCGACCGCCCGCTGGAGGCCGCCGCCACGTTGCGCGCGGGGCCTCTGGATGCGTTCTGGCACGTGGCGCTGCCGCTCGCGCGCCACGGCTACCTGACCGGCGCCGTGCTGGGTTTCGCACACACGCTGGGCGAATTCGGCGTGGTGCTGATGATCGGCGGCAACATCCCGGGGCAAACGCGCACCATTTCGGTGCAGGTGTTCGACAACGTCGAGACGCAGGAATACGCGCAGGCGCATTGGCTATCGGCCGGCATGCTGGTGTTCGCTTTCGCGGTGTTGCTCGCGCTGCACCTGGTCCAGGCCCGAAAGACGCGGCGATGAACCCTGGGAGCCTCGCGGCCAACCGTGCCAACGCTCGGCCGCCAGCAACCGGCGCCCCGATGGGAGTAGCGCAAGACCATCTGGAATTGACCGCTCGCGTCGATTACGGCAATTTCTTGTTCGACGTCAGCCTGCACCTGCCCGCTGAAGGGGTGACAGCGATCTTCGGCCCCTCGGGCTGCGGCAAGACCACGCTGCTGCGCACGGTGGCCGGCCTCACGCGACCGAGGCCTGGCCGTATTGCCGTGGCCGGTGACGTCTGGCAAGACGACGCCACCCACATCTGGCGCCCCACGCACCAGCGGCCGCTCGGCCTGGTATTCCAGGACGCCGCGCTGTTCGACCACCTTTCGGTCCGCGGCAATTTGGTTTTCGGCCGCCAGCGCGTGCCGGCCGCGCGGCGGCGCATTGCACTCGAGCAAGCGATCGAACTGCTCGGCATCGGTCATTTGCTGGATCGGCGGCCGGCGCAATTGTCCGGGGGCGAGCGCCAGCGCGTGGGTATCGCGCGCGCCCTGGCCACCAGCCCGAGGCTGCTGCTGATGGACGAACCGCTGGCATCGCTGGATGCGGCGCGCAAGGCCGAACTGCTGCCATGGTTCGAGCGCCTGGTGCGCGAACTGGACATCCCCATGCTCTACGTCACGCACTCGGTGGACGAAGTGGCGCGCTTGGCCGATCGCCTGGTGTTGCTCGACGCCGGCCGGGCGCTTGCCCAAGGCCCCACGGCGGAATTGTTGGGACGACTGGACATCGCCAAAACCCATGGCGACGGCGCCGGCGTGGTGGTCGCCGGAACGTGCGCGCAAGCAGCGGACAAGGACGGGCTGCTGCGCGTGCGTTTTGGCGCGAGCACGCTGCAATGCGTCCCGCCGCCGGGTGCACTCACGCGCCAGCCGGGCGACCCGGTGCGCGTGCGCATCCTGGCGCGCGACATCAGCATCACACTCACCCGGGCGCACGACACCAGCATCCTCAACGTTCTGGCCGCCACCGTCGCCGACCTGACGGAAGACGGGCCCGCCCAAATCCTGGTGGCGCTGGATGCCGGCGGCACGCGGCTGCTCGCGCGCATCACGCGCAAATCGGCGCGCTTTCTGCAACTTGCACCGGGTCAGCCGGTGTACGCGCAAATCAAGGGCGTCGCGGTCTTCGACTGACGCGTCGACCGCTTGAAAAGACGTCGTCGACCTGCATGCGGGCGCCCTCGACAGCCCGGCGCCATGCGGCCGGCCGTGGCTTTGCGCCGTGTAGAATTTGCCCGTTTTTCAATTGCGTTTTCACGAGGAGACCGTGCGATGAAAAGAAGGGCACTTGTCAATTTACTGATTTCACTGGGCTTGGTGACGGGCTTTTCCGTCAACGCCCAAGCCGCTGACGTGAAGATCGGTATCGCCGAAGCGCTCACGGGCGGCGCAGGCCAATATGGCGTTTCGATCCGCCACGGGTTCGAACTGGCCGCCGACGAAATCAATGCGGCAGGGGGCGTCAATGGCAACAAGCTGCAGCTCATCATCGAAGACGAGCAAGGCAAGAAAGAAGAAGCCATCAATGTTTTCAAAAAGCTGATTTTCCAGGACAAGGTGCTGATGGTGTTCGGACCGACCTTGTCGAATTCGGCGCAGGCTGCGGATCCGATTGCGCAGGGCGCCAAGATCGTGGCGTTCGGCACGTCGAACACTGCTGACGGCATCACGTCAATCGGCAATTACATCTTCCGCAATTCGGTCACGGAAGCCGACGTCTTGCCTGAAACCCTGCGGGTGGCGGTGAAGCACGCGCACATCAAGAAAGTGGCCGTCATGTACGGCAACGACGATGTGTTTACCGTGAGCGGCTATGACAACTTCAAGAAAGCGCTCGAAGACGCCCACATCCCCGTGACGACCACCGAAACGTTCGCCAAAGGCGACGTCGACTTCAAGGCGCAACTGACCAAGATCAAGGCCACCAACCCCGATGCCATCGTGCTGTCGGCGCTGCTGGCCGAAGGCGCACCCATCATGGTGCAGGCACGGCAACTGGGCATCAACGTGCCGTTCATCGGCGGCAACGGAATGAATTCGGTCAAGATCTTCGACCTGGCCAAGGGCGCTTCCAACGACCTGTACGTCGGCAGCCCTTGGTCGGCGAGCAATGACACGCCGGAGAACACGGCGTTCATCAAGGCGTTCGAAGCCAAGTACAAGACCACGCCCGACCAGTTTGCCGCGCAGTCGTACGACGGCATGCACATCATGGTGCAGGCGCTCAAATCGATCAAGCTCACGGGTGATCTGGCCAAGGACCGCACCGACTTGCGCAACGCGCTGCCTGCGGTCAAGTGGACCGGCGCCACCGGCCCGTTCCGGTTCGTGCAAGCCAAGAACAAGGCCGGCCAGCCTGCGGGCTATGACGCGCACCAGACCGCCATCGTGAGCGTGACCAAGGACGGCAAGTTCGTCATTGAAAAATAAGACTGTAGAGGCTTCGTCGCCGCGGGCGCGGTCCGCGGCGAGCGCCGACACCGACCGGTTCGGGCGAACAGCGTTCGCCCGTTTCCGTATCTAAGAGGCTGAGATTCCTTTGTCCGTACCTGCTTGCCACGCCCACAAGGCTCCTGGTCTCTGAGCCCTCCACGATCGTCATTCCACCGTGCTCGACCAGCAACTCGTCAACGCCATATCGCTCGGCTGCGTGTACGCCCTGTTCGCGCTGGGGTTCACGCTGATTTTTGGCGTGCTCCACGTGATCAACCTGTCGCATGGCGCAGTGTTCATGGTGGGCGCCTACGCGGCCGAGCAGGTCATCGCACACTTTGCGTTCCCGCTCTGGGCGGCGATTCTGTTCGCATTCGTGTTCAGCGGCGTGGTCGGCTTCGTGATCGATCTGCTGGTGCTGCGGCCGCTGCGTGCACGCAACGCGCCCGAGTTGATACCAATGATCGCGACGATCGGCATCGCCATCATCCTGGCCAATGGCATCCAGGGCATCTTCGGCGCTCAAAACATTCGTTTTCCGGCCTCGCTGGTGCCCGACGAAGTGCTGAAAGTGGCCGGTGTGCGCGTCACCGTGCTTGAGCTTGGGATCATCTTCCTCTCGTTCGCGCTGATGGCCGTGCTGCTGCTGATCATGCGCAAGACGCAAATGGGGCGCGCGTTGCGCGCCATCGCGGAATCGCCGCGCGCCGCCTCCCTGCTGGGCATCAACGTCGAAGGCCTGTTCTTCCTGACGTCGTCGCTCGCAGCCGCGCTCGGCGGCATCGCCGGCGTGCTGATCGGCCTTTATTCCAACGCGGTGTTCCCGCTGATGGGCGAATCCATGCTCGAAAAAGGCATCGCCGTCATCATCCTGGGCGGCATGGGCGACATGCGCGGCGCGTTGATCGGCGGCCTGTTCCTCGGATTCGCCGAAGTGCTTTCGGTGGCCTACATCGGCTCCAGCATGCGCGATGCGGTCGCTTTCGGTCTGCTGTTCCTGATCCTGCTGGTGCGGCCCAAGGGGCTGTTCGGCCGCATCGCCGAACGAAAAGTCTGAGCACATGGCCTGGTTCAGCACTTTCTGGGACGTGTACAGCAACGTGGTGCTGTCCATCGGCACCAATGCGCTGCTTGCGCTGTCCATCTGGCTCACGCTGGCCTGCGGGTTGCTGTCGATCGCCAACGCGGCGTTCATGGGCATAGGCGCGTACGCGGCGGCGCTCATCACGGTCAATTTCGGCTGGCCGTTCCCGGTGGCGCTGGCGGCCGGCATGGCGGCGCCGGCGCTCATGGCGTTCATCATCGGCAAACCCACGCTGCGGCTCTCCGGCGTTTACTTGGCGATGGCGACGCTCGCGTTCGGCGAGGTCGTGCGCATCATCATCCTGAACACCGGCTCGATCACGGGCGGCGCGCTCGGACTGAACGGCATCCCGCAGTTGACGCACTGGTGGCACGTCGGTCTTGCGTTGGTGATCACGCTGCTGGTGCTGTGGCGCCTGCGGCGCTCGCGTGTCGGGCGCGCCTTCGAGACCATCAAGGAAGATGAAACCGCCGCCGGCCTGATGGGCATTGACGTCAACGCCCACAAGACGCTGGCGTTCGTCCTCGGCGCGGCGATCGCGGGCCTGGCGGGCGCGCTGAACGCGCACCTGACCTTCTTCATCGGACCCGACGAATACGGCTTCAGCCGCGCGGTCGACATCCTGACCATGGCCATCCTGGGCGGCATCGGCAGCCTCACCGGCCCGGTGATCGGCGCCACCATCCTCACCGTGTTGCCCGAAGCGCTGCGCGGCCTGCAGCATTTCCGGCTGGTGATCAACGGACTCATCCTGGTGCTGATCGTGCTGTTCCTGCCGCGCGGCATATGGGATCCGACACGCCTGCGCGAATGGCTCGGCAGCTTTCGGAGGCGCGCATGAGTGCCGCGCAGACCAGTGCCACGGCCGCCGGCACGCCGCTGCTGCGCATGAACAAGCTCTCGCGTGCGTTCGGCGGCCTGAAAGTGCTGCAGGACGTCAATCTCGACATCCGGAAAGGCGGCATCTTCGGGCTGATCGGCCCCAACGGCGCGGGCAAGACCACCGTTTTCAATCTGATCACCGGCTTGCTGCAACCCAGCAGCGGGCGCATCGAATTCGAAGGCAAGTCGCTTGCCGGCCACGCGCCGCACCAGATCACGCGCATGGGGATCGCGCGCACGTTCCAGAACATCCGCCTGTTCAAGGAAATGTCGCTGCTGGAAAACGTGATGGCGGGGCTGCACGCGGAACTGCACTACCACACGCACGACCTGCTGTTCAGCACGCCGCGCTTTCGCCAGCAGGAAGCCTGGGCGCGCGAGCGCGCGCTGGAATTGCTGTCCTGGGTGCAGCTCGACCGCAAGCTGTCCGAGCGCGCCGAGAACCTGCCTTACGGCGACCAGCGCAAGCTGGAAGTGGCGCGCGCCCTGGCCAGCAATCCCAAACTGCTGCTGCTGGACGAGCCAGTCGCCGGCATGAACACCCGCGAAAAGAAAGAGCTGATGGACAGCGTGCGCGCCATCAACGCACGCGGCTACACCATCTTCCTGATCGAGCACGACATGCGCTTCGTCATGGGGCTGTGCGAGGACATCGCAGTGCTGAATTTCGGCCGCATCATCGCGCGCGGCGTGCCGGAAGCGATCCGGACCAATCCGGAAGTGATCGAAGCCTACCTCGGCCGCGAAGACGACGAACCGGCGGAGGCCGCCGCATGAACGGCACGGCAACCGCATCCGCCGCTCCCCTGATGCAAGTCGAAGGGCTCTCGGTCTCGTACGGCAAGGTCGAGGCGGTGCGCGGCATCGACCTCACGCTGCGCACCGGCGAGATCACCACGCTCGTGGGCGCCAACGGCGCGGGCAAATCGACCACGCTGCTGGCGCTTTCCGGCCTGGTGAAGAAAGCCGGCGGCCGCGTGCTGTTCGATGGCCAGGACCTCACGCGCATGGCGCCGCACCGTATCGTCGCCAAGGGCGTGGTGCAAGTGGCCGAAGGCCGCGCCACGCTCACCACGCTCACGGTGCGGGAAAACCTGGAACTGGGCGCCTATACCCAGCGCGACCGCAGCACCCGCGCCGCCGGCTTGGAGCGCGTGTTCCAGCTCTTCCCGGTCCTGAAGGATCGCGCCGACGGCCTCGCCGGCAACCTGTCGGGCGGCGAGCAGCAAATGCTGGCGATCGGGCGCGCGCTCATGGCCAGGCCACGCCTGTTGCTGCTGGACGAGCCGTCGATGGGCTTGGCACCGATCATCGTGCAGGACATTTTCCGGACGCTGCGCGAAATCAACCGCGGCGGGCTTACTATTTTCCTGGTGGAGCAGAACGTGCGCCAGGCATTGAAGATCGCGCACCGCGCCTACGTGCTGGAAACCGGCCGCATCGTGCTGCAAGGCGCGGCGCGAGACCTGCTGAACGATCCGCAGGTGCAGGCCGCTTACTTGGGCGGCTGAGTTCAGAGGCCGGGCGCTCGCGCAGCGGCACCTGGCCAAACGCAAACGCATCGACCGCTCAGGAAGATCGGGCGATCGGACCCACCGCCTTGAGGTGCCGGCCCGCAGCACGACCCACGAGCTCTGCAAACCGCTGGCGCACCGCCGCCTCAATCCCGGCGGCATCCAACCCTTCCAGCGCCAGCAACTGTTTCTGGTCGCCGTGCTGGACGAAGTGGTCCGGCAAACCCAATTGCAGGATGGGTTTGACCACGCCGGCCGCGGCCAGCGCTTCCGTGACCGCACTGCCGGTGCCACCCATGATGGCGCCCTCTTCCAGCGTGACGAGCGCATCGTGCGCCGCAGCCACGTGCAGCAGCAATTCGGTATCCAGCGGCTTGACCCAGCGCATGTTGACCACGGTGGCATTCAGCCGCTCTGCCGCTTCCAGCGCCGGATATAAGAGCGTACCAAATGCCAGAATCGCCACGCGCGCGCCCTCGCGGCGCAGCTCGCCCCTGCCATAGGGCAGCGCGCTCAAATCGGCCAGCGGCGCAACCCCGGCGCCGGCGCCGCGCGGATAGCGCACCGCGACCGGCCCATTCTGTTCAAACGCCGTGCTGAGCAGCTGGCGGCATTCGCGCTCGTCCGCCGGGCACGCGATGCTCATGTTGGGCACGCAGCGGGCGAACGCGATGTCGTAGTTGCCGCAGTGCGTGGCGCCATCGGCGCCCACGACGCCGGCGCGATCGAGCGCAAACACCACCGGCAGGTTCTGCAGCGCCACGTCGTGGATCAGCTGGTCGTAGCCGCGCTGCAGGAACGTGGAGTAAATCGCCACCACCGGCTTGAGACCTTCGCACGCCAAGCCGGCCGCGAACGTGAC
>SCQQ01000076.1 GCA_004299095.1 Burkholderiaceae bacterium
GCGCGACTGGACGCCCACCGGCACGGTGTGGCTCAACCCAGCAAACCGGGCCGACGAGTTACCCACGAACCAGAGGCTCGCGGCCTGATTTACCGGACATCTTTCTTGACAAACACCGACGTCGAAGCGGCACGGCGGCAGCTCGGCGAATCGCAGCAGGTAATGCTGCGCTGCGAACTGGATGTGGCGCTGCTTGCGTTGGATCACGCTCGCGGCAGCGCCGCCGGCTGCGCTGGAGTGGCGCGACCGTACCTCGATGAACACCAGCGTGCCGTCGCGCGTGCGCATGATCAGGTCGATCTCGCCGCCGCCGCGGCCCGGCGACCGATAATTGCGCTCGATCAGTCGCAGGCCCTGGCGTTCCAAGTAAGCCAGCGCCCGGTCTTCAGCAGCGGAGCCGCGCTCGCGGGTCGTCAACGTCACGTCGGGGATGGGGTCAATGAAATCGGATGCAGTTGGCGTGGGTTCGGCTGATTTCCGCCTTGCGCTGGAGGCGGCCGGGCGCGCCGCCGGTGCGCAGGATTATCCGGCCGGCGCGCTCTACGTTGTGGCCACGCCCATCGGCAACCTGGCCGACATCAGCTTGCGCGCGCTGCACGTGCTGTCTTTGGCCGACGCCGTCGCTTGCGAGGACACGCGCCACACCGGCCAATTGCTGCGCGCCTATGGCTTGCCGCCCAAGCCGCTGCTATCCGTGCACGAGCATAACGAACAGGTTGGCGCGCAGGGCGTGCTGGCGCGTCTGCAGGCGGGAGAACGCGTGGCGTATGCCAGCGACGCCGGCACGCCTGCGGTGAGTGACCCCGGTGCGCGGCTGGTGGCGGCGTGCGTGGCGGCGGGCGTGCGCGTGGTGCCGCTGCCGGGCGCCAGCAGTCCGGTGACGGCGCTTTGCGCGAGCGGCTTGAGTGGCGATGGGACCTTTCTTTTCCGCGGCTTCCTGCCGCCCAAATCCGGTGAACGCCAGCAGGCGCTGGCGGCGCTGGCGCAGGAGCCGCGCGCCGTGGTCTTGCTGGAGGCACCGCACCGCATGCGCGCGCTGGCAGACGAATTGGCGATGCTGGGCGAACGCAGCGTCACCGTGGCGCGTGAGCTGACCAAGCAGTTCGAGCACATCACCACGCTGGCGTGTGCCGTGTTGCCCACCTGGTTGGCCGCTGATCCGGCGCGCCAGCGCGGCGAGTTCGTGCTGGTGCTGCATCCGGGCGCCGTTGCAGAAGATGGCGGCGATGCCGATCGCGTGTTGCGCGTGCTGCTGGCGGAGCTGCCGCTCAAGACTGCGGTCAAGCTCGCCGCGGAAATCGCGACTGCGCCGCGCAATGCGTTGTATCAGCGCGCCTTGACGTTGCAGCGTGCGCCGGAATGAAACAAGCGCGATGATCAAGCGAGTTCGTCTCGTTTCTCGCTTTGCATTCTTGAAACGATGCCCAACAGGAGTTTGCAAATGCCTCTTTCCCCCTTCCACTTGGCAATCCCGGTCTACGACTTGCCCGCGGCGCGCCGCTTTTATGGCGAGGTCTTTGGACTGTCCGAAGGGCGCTCCAGCACGCAGTGGGTGGATTTTGATTTCTTCGGTCATCAACTGGTGATCCATGAACATCCGAAAACGCCGTCGCAGGCGCACGCGCACACCAATCCGGTCGATGGACACGACGTCCCGGTGCCGCACTTCGGCGTGGTCATGCATTGGCCCGACTGGGAAGCGCTGGCCGAGCGTCTGAAATCCAGGGGCGTCGAATTCGTGATCGAACCCTACGTGCGCTTCAAGGGACAGGTGGGCGAGCAGGGCACGATGTTCCTGCTCGATCCGTGCGGCAATGCGCTGGAATTCAAGGCGTTCCGCGACATGGGGCAATTGTTCGCACACTGAGGATCAGGGCAATCCCGCAGCGCGTGTCCCGCCGCCGCGCGTGTCGCGTTCTCAGCGGTTCTTCGCGTGGTATTCCATGTTCGGCATCATGCCGGTGGCCGACGACACGCGGTTGGTCAGGTTGAACAGACCGACCACAGTGGCGATGTCCCAGATGTCGCGCTCGCTGAAGCCGACGTCGCGCAGTTTCTGCCGGTCGGGCTCGTCCACGCGATCCAGGTGTTCTGTCAGCTTGACCGCGAAATCGAGCATGGCACGCTGCCGCGGACTGAGTTTCGCCACGCGGTAATTCATCACCATCAGCTCGCCCAGCACCGGGTCGCCCGAGAGCTGGCGCACCGACTGGCCGTGCGCCACCAGGCAGTAGTAGCAGTGGTTGTGCGACGACACCACGACGCCGATCATTTCGCGCTCGAGCTTCGAGAGACCCGAATCGCCCAGCATGATCTCGTTGTAGAAATTGGCGAAGTTGCGCAGCTTGTTCTGGTCGAACGCGTAGGCCTGCAGCACGTTGGGCACCATGCCCAGCTTTTCGTCGCACTTGGCGAAATACTTCTGCATGTCCGGATCCAGGTCCTTGCGGTCGGGCATGGGGATGTTCAGGGCGATAAGGTTTTCCGGCTGGCTGCTCATGGTGATCTCCTGTGGGGGTAGGGATGCTTTGCATGACCTGAGCGATGGCGCACGCGCTGGATTCAGATGGGATGCAAGGCGCTTTTCGCAGGCAATAGCGGGGCTATTGCCAAGAAAAGCAACGCGGCAGACCGCCGAAGCCCAGCGATGTGCGGCACGCGAGAGGTTGTGCAGAGCATCCCTTGAGGTTTTACTTGAAATCGCGCTGATCGTCGATGACCTTGCCGTCGTTCGGCAGGGTGCCGACGCCGACGATTTGCACTTCGCCGCGCAGCTTGCAGATGTCGCGCACGCTGGCGGCGATGGTGTCGGCCAGATGCTCCGCACCGCGCTCGACTTCACAGTGCAGCGTCATCACGTCGTGGTGGTTGTCGCTGGTGACCACCAGGCGGGCACGCCGGATTTCCGCGTGGCGTTTGATTACGTCAGTCACCTGTTCGGGATGCACGAACATGCCACGCACCTTGGTGGTCTGGTCGGCGCGCCCCATCCAGCCCTTGATGCGGCGGTTGGTGCGCCCGGTGGGGCAGGGACCTTCGAGTACGGCCGAGAGATCACCGGTGGCAAAACGGATCAGCGGGTATTCGGTGTTCAGCACCGTCACTACCACTTCGCCCACTTCGCCATCCGGCACCGGATCGCCGCTGCCGGGGCGCACGATCTCGACAATCGCGCCCTCGTCGACCGTCAGGCCTTGCAGCGCCACGGTTTCATACGCCACCAGCCCGAGTTCGGCCGTGCCGTAGCACTGGTAGAGCCTGATGCCGCGCGCGGCAAAACTCGCGCGCAGTGAAGGCGGCAGCGGCTCGGCCGACACCAGCCCTTTCCTGATGGAACTCACGTCGACGTGCAGTTCGGCCGCTTTTTCCAGAATGATGTTGAGGAACGACGGCGTGCCGGCATAGCACACGGGCTTGAGGCGCGCAATGGCCTCTACCTGCAGTTCGGTTTGCCCGCCGCCCGCCGCGAACACCGGGCAGCCGAGCGCCGCGGCGCTGCTTTCGGTCATGAAGCCGGCTGGCGTGAAGTGATAGGAATAGGTGTTGTGGACCAGTTCGCCGCGGCGGAAGCCGGCGGCAAACATGGCGCGGGCGAAACGGGCCGGATCGGGGCGGCGCGGATAGGCCTCGTAAATCGGGCCGGGCGACTGGAACACGAAACCCATGTCCGCGAGCGGCTGCGTCAACAGGCCGCCGAGCGGCGGCGCGTTTTTCTGCAATCCGATCAGACTGGATTTGCGCAGTACCGGCAGCGCGGCCAGATCGGCGGGGCTCTGAATCGCGTTGGCCTCGACGCCTTTCAACGCCGCCGCGTAGTGCGGCGACTTGGTTTGTGCCACGCGAATCAATTGCGGCAGTCGTGCCGCGAGGTCGCGTGCGCGCTCTGCGTCCGAGCGTGTTTCCAGACTGTCGTAGTGATCGGTCACGGGGTGTCTCCTGAGGAAGCTGGTGGCGTTTATGCGCCGTGCGCTGCGCTTGCGGCAACGTCTCGACCACATCTTACGAGAGGCCGCAACCGCCTCGCCACCCGTCCGTGCATTGACGCTTTTTGCAACCTGACTGGCACCACGCGCGCGGCCGCGCTCGCTACCCTCTGCCGCTGCGGGTTAACATGCGCGCGATCAACGAAATGGCTGGCGTGCTCGGTTTGTGCAATGCGCAAACGCCGATAAAAACAGGCCGCACGCGTCAGGCGACGTCGTGCTGCACCAGGAGACAAAGACATTGATGACTTCCGCCGCGGGTGACGTGGTTTTGAGCTGCGACAACGTGAGCCGCTGGTTTGGCGGCGTGCATGCGCTTGCCAACGTCACGCTCACGGTGCGCCAGGGCGAGATTTACGGCCTGGTGGGCCCCAACGGCGCGGGCAAGACCACGCTGGTGAACGCCATCACCGGTTTTTATCCGCCGCAGGAAGGCACGGTGCAGTTCGAAGGCCAGTCGCTCCTGGGGGTGCGGCCGCACGAGATCGCGCGCCGCGGCATTGCGCGCACGTTCCAGAACGTGGCGCTGTTTCGCGGTATGAGCGTGCTCGACAACATCCTGCTCGGGCGCCACATCTTCATGCACCCGAGCGCGCTGGCGGCGCTCTTTTACTGGTGGTGGGCCGAGCGCGAGGAAATGGCGCACCGCGCCAAGGTCGAGGAAATCATCGATCTGCTGCAGCTCGGCAGCGTGCGCGACGAGCCGGTGGACGTGGTGCCGCTCGGCATGCAAAAGCGCGTGGAGCTGGCGCGCGCGCTGGCGGCCGAGCCGCGCATGCTGATCCTGGATGAGCCCATGGCGGGCATGAACCAAGAAGAGAAGGAATACATCGTGCGCTTCGTGCTGGATGCGCAAGAGGCGCTGAATCTCACCATCCTGCTGATCGAGCACCACATGGACGTCGTCACCGCCATTTGCGATCGCGCGCTGGTGCTGAACAACGGCCGCGCGCTGGCCGAAGGGCCGGTGGAAGAGGCCGTGAACCACCCCGACGTGGTGGCGGCGTACATCGGGGTGTGAAGGGGCGGAACGATGCTGCGCGATCCTGACTCCGTCCTGCCAACCAGTGAACGTGCGCTGGAAGTCGAGCACCCGAACTGGAAGCCCGACGACCACCTGATCACGCTCCTGGCCGCCAACGCGCACGAGCACGGCGGCGAAGTGGCGATGCGCGAGCGCGACCGCGGCATCTGGCAGGAGTATTCGTGGGCCGATTGTCTGCGCCAGGTGCTGGAAGCGGCGGCGGGCTTGGAGCTGCTGGGCGTGCGGCCGGGCGACAACGTGCTCGTGATCGGCGACAACCGGCCGGCGATTTATTTTTCCATGTTGGCTGCGATCACTCTGCGCGCTGTACCGACGCCGGCGTTTCCGGACGTGACGCCGATCGAACTTGCGGGCCAGGCCGAGCGCGAAGCCGTGCGCTTTGCCGTGGCCGAAGACCAGGAGCAGGTCGACAAGCTGATGGACGTGCGCGCGCACTATCCGGCGCTGGAATGGATCGTTTACGACGATCCGCGCGGCCTGACGGGCAAGGAACCCAAGGGCGTGCTGGCGTTCACCGAAATCCAGCGCCGCGGCCGCGAAGCGCTGGCAGCCGACGCGCAACTGCAGCGGGCGCTCGTCGCCCGGCCGCGTTCCACTGACGTGGCGGTGCTGCTGCATTCGTCCGGCACCACCGGCGTACCCAAGGGCATTCCGCTCAAGCACGGGCACGTGCTGGCGGCCGTGCGCCACGCGGCGGCGGCCGGCTATTTCAGCGAAGGCGAAGTGCACGTGGCCTACATGCCGGTGGCGTGGGTGGGCGATTTCATTTTCACGATTGGCGCCGCGCTGGCGTTGCGTTTCACCGTCAACATTCCCGAAGGGCAAGAGACCGCGCAACACGATTTGCGCGAAATGGCGCCCACGCTCTATTTCAACTCGCCGCGCGCCTGGTCCACCATGCTCACGCGCGTGCAAGTGGGGATCGACGAATCGACCGCGCTCAAGCGCTGGCTTTACCGCCGCTTCATGCCGTTTGCCGTGGCGCTTGAGCACAAGCGCCTGAAAGGGCACGCGCCAACGTTCGGCGAGCGCCTGTGGCGCAGTCTGGGCGAGTTGCTGGTGTACGGGCCAATCAAGGATCAGTTGGGTCTCGCGCGCGTCAGGAGCCCCTACACCGCGGGCGAGGCCATGGGCGAGGACACCTTCGTGTATTTCCGCGCGCTCGGGCTGGACCTGCGCCAGTTCTACGGCCAGACCGAGAATTGCGCGCTGTGCGCCGCGCAGGACTCTGGTGCGGTCAATCTGCAAACCGTGGGTCGGCCGTTTCCGGGCATGGAAATCCGCATCAGCGACGAGGGCGAAATCCTGATGCGCGGCGACAACGTCTTCGACGGCTACTACGACAACCCCGAAGCCACGGCCGAAACGCTGAAAGACGGCTGGATGCACAGCGGCGACGCCGGCTACCTGGACAAAGCCGGCGAACTGGTGGTGCTGGGACGCGTCTCTGAAGTGGTGCACACCGCTGCCCGGGTGCGCTTCATCCCGACCTACATCGAAAACCGCCTCAAGTTCAGCCAGTACATCAAGGATGTGTGCGTGATCGGCGCCGGGCGCGATTGGCTGTCGGCGCTGGTGGCCATCGACCTCGAAGCCGTCGGCCACTGGGCACAGGAAAACGGCGTGCCCTACACCTCGTTTGCCGATTTGTCACAAAAGCCGCAGGCGCTCGACTTGATTGCCAGCGTGATCGCGCACGTCAACGAGGTGCTGCCGCCCGACACGCGCGTGCGCCGCTTCGTCAACCTGCACAAGGAATTCGACGCCGACGATGGCGAGATCACGCGCACGCGCAAGCTGCGCCGCGGCACCATCGAGGACCATTACGGCGCCATCATCGATGCCGTGTACGACGGCCGGGCCGAGATCGAATTCGAGGCGCAAATCACGTATGAAACCGGCGAGACCGGCGTGCTCAAGCGCGTGCTCGCAATCCACGACGTGCCCGGCGCGCAAGATGCCATGAAGGCGGGGGCAGCCGCATGAACATTTCCGACCTGCTCGAACTGGTGATTAACGGCGCACTCACGGGCTTGATGTACGGCGCGGTGGCGCTCGGCATCGTGCTGATCTACAAGTCGTCCGGCGTGGCCAATTTCGCGCAAGGCGCGATGGCCATGATCGGCGGCTATCTGGTGTGGTTCTTTGCGAGCCTGGGGCTTCCGGTTTACCTCGCCATCGCGCTCGCGGCGGTCGCCATGTTCGCCTTTGGCCTGCTGGCCGAGCGCGTGCTGCTGCGCCGCATGGTGGGCCAGCCCATCATCATGATCGTCATGCTCACGCTCGGACTGGAGATTTTCCTGCGCGGGCTGGGGCCGGGCGTGCTCGGCGTCACGCCCAAAAAGCTCGATCTCGGCGTCAGCATCGCACCGCTCATGCTCGGGCCGATTTTCGTCAACCGCGCTTACGTGGTGGGCGGCGCGGTGGCGCTGGTGCTCATCGTGCTGTCGCTGCTGTTTTTCCGCACCCATCTGGGCACCAAGCTGCGCGCGGTATCCGACGACCACGTGTCGAGCTGGTCGGTCGGTATTTCGGTGGAACAGGCGGTTGGTGTTTCCTGGGGTCTGGCAGGCATCTGCGCGGTGGGCGCAGGCACCCTCTGGGGCGCGGTGCAGGGCGTGGATTGGTCGATTTCTTCGCTGCTGCTGCCGGCGGTGGCGGTGGTCATCCTGGGCGGCTTCGATAGCATCGTCGGTGTTCTTCTGGGTGGACTGATGCTGGGTATCCTCGGCAGCGTGATTCCGGGCTACCTCGATTCGGTGGTCGGCGGCAGCACGCAGAACGTGGTGATTTCGGTGGCCATCCTGCTCACCATCCTGGTGCGTCCGTACGGCATGTTCGGGCGTGAAGACGTCGAGAGGGTGTAGACCATGTTTTACCGGCTTTCAGGCGTCTATCACACCCGCTACAGCGCCACGCGCCAGTTGTGGCCGCTGCCGGCTGATCGTTGGCAGGTCATCATCCTCGCCGTGCTGGCGCTGACCGCACCGCTTTATTTGTCCGACCTGGTGATTTCCAGCTACGCCTTGCCGTGGCTGGTATTCAGCGCAGCGGCGCTCTCGCTCACGCTGCTCATGGGGATTGCCGGGCAGTTGCACTTCGGCTTTGCCGCCGTGATGGCGATCGGCGCCTACGCCAGCATTCACCTGGTGCAGGGCGGCGTGCCGTTCGGCCTGGCGCTGGTCATCGCCGGCGTGCTGGCGGCGGTGATCGGCTGCATCTTCGGCGCTTCGGCGCTGCGCGTGAAAGGGCTTTACCTGGTGATGGCCACGCTCGCCATGCAGTACCTGGTCGACTGGGTGATCATGAACGTCTCGGCGATTTCGGGCGGCGCGGTGGCCACGCTGCAAACGCCGCACGTGCGCTTTCTGGGCGTCCCGCTCGAGAGCCTGAACGCGCGCTACTACTTCGTGCTGGCGTGGGCCGTCCTCATCACGCTGCTGCTGCTCAACATCAAGCGCACCAGCCTGGGGCGCGCGCTGGTCGCGGTGCGCGACAAGGACTTTGCCGCGGCGGTGATCGGCGTGAACATCTTCAAGTACAAGCTGCTCGCGTTTTTCGTCAGTTCCTTTCTGGGCGGCGTGACGGGCGCGATCCTGGCGTTCTGCTACTACCGCGCGATCACGCCGCAGCAGTTCAACTTCGACGTCTCGGTGCAGCTCGTGGCGATGGTGCTGGTGGGCGGCCTGGGCAGCACCATCGGCGCGTTTCTCGGCGCCGGCGTGGTGCTGCTCGCGCCCATCGTGCTCACCAACATGGTGTCGGCCATGGCAGACGCCGGCTGGTTCTCGATTTCCATCGATTTGCTCGCGCACATTCCACTCATGCTGTATGGCGCGCTCATCATGTTTTTCCTGTTGTTCGAGCCGCTCGGGTTGGCCAAGATTTACGACAACCTGCGCAAATACTTCCTGGTCTGGCCATTCCGGCACAACTGATTCACTACCCAAAGGAGACTCTGCAATGACAAACGACCTTCACGCATTGACGCGCCGCGACGTGCTGGGCGGCATGGGCGCCGCGGCGCTGGCGCTCTCGGGCACTGGCGCCTGGGCGCAGGGCAAGGACCCGATCAAGTTCGCCACGCTCATGGATTTCACGAAGATCTACACCTTCGTGAGCGTGGAATACAACCAGGGCGAGCAGGACTACATCAAGCTCGTGAACGCCGAGGGCGGCATCGCCGGTCACCCGGTCGAGCTGATCGTGAAAGACCACGGCAGCGAGCCGCAGCGCGGCATCGCGCTTTACAACGAAGCGCGCGACGCGGGCGCCGTGCTGGTCGATTTCCTGAGCACGCCGGTCTCCAACGCCATGGTGCCGCGCGTGCTGAAGGACCACATCCCGATGCTCACGCTGGCGCACGGCCGCGGCGACGCGGTGGACGGCAAGGTGTTCCCGTACGTGTTCCCAGCCATGGCCAATTACTGGTCGCAGGCGGCGCTGCTCATTCAGCACATCCGCGACCACGAAGGCGGCTTGAAGGGCAAGAAAATCGCGCACGTGCATATCGATACCCCGTTTGGCCGCGAGCCGATTCCGCTGCTGAAGAAGCTGGCCGAGAAGGAAGGCTTCGACCTGCAGATGTTCCCGTACCCGGCGCCCGGAACGGAACAGGCGTCCACCTGGACCAGCGTGCGCCGCTTCAAGCCCGACCAAGTGCTGATCTGGGGCGCCGGGCCCGGCCAAGCGGTCTCGGTGCGCACCGCCATCAGCAACGGCATTCCGGTCGAGAAAATCCACTCGGTGATCTGGATGACCGCCACCGACACGGCCGCCATCGGTGCCAAAGAATCGATCGGCCTGAAGCGCTTTTCCGGTGTAGACGACGGTGACGTGCCGATCGTCAAGCGCATCATTGAGAAAGTGGTCGACAAGGGCCAGGGCAGCGGCGACAAGTCCAAGGTCGGCGGCACCTACTACAACGTCGGCGTCGCCGGCATGGCGATCGCGGTCGAAGGCGCCCGGCTGGCGCTGAAGAAAGCGGCAGCCGCCAAGCTGACCGGCCAGGAGTTGAAAGGAGGGCTGGAATCGATCAAGGCGTTCAACGCTGAAAACATGATGCCTTCCATTACCCTCACGCCCGACGACCACCAGGGCGGCGGCTGGGGCCGCGTGACCATGTGGGACGGCACGCAGTGGAAGCCGGTGTCCGACTGGACGCACGCCTACCAGGACGTGGTGTGGGAGCTGGCACGCGAATCGGCCGCCAAGTTCCAGGCCGAAAACAAAGCCTGATCCGGCGGGGTTTGCGACCATGAGCCTGCTTGCCCTCGAAAACGTCGAGGTGATCTACGACAAGGTCTTCCTCGCGATCAAGGGGGTTTCGCTGGACGTCGAGGAGGGCTCCATGGTGGCGCTCCTCGGCGCCAACGGCGCAGGCAAGTCGACCACGCTCAAGGCGATCAGCGGGCTCTTGGCACCCGAGCGCGGTGCCGTGACGCGCGGCGACATCCGGTTTTCCGGCCAGAGCATCCTGGCTTACAACCCGCCGCACCGCGTGCGCATGGGACTGGTGCACGTGCTCGAGGGCCGGCACATCTTCGAGCACATGACGCCCGACGACAACCTGCTGGCTGCCTACCCGGGGCGCGGCGCCAAGACGTCCTTTGCCGATTTGCGCGAGCAGGCCTACACCTACTTCCCGCGCCTGGGCGAGCGCCTGAAAAGCAAGGCCGGCTATTTGTCCGGCGGCGAGCAGCAAATGCTCGCGATCGCGCGCGCGCTCATGACCGAGCCCAGGCTCATCATGCTGGACGAGCCGTCGCTCGGTCTGGCGCCGATCCTGGTCAAAGAGATTTTTGCCATCATTCGCGAGATCAACCAGAAGCACGGCGTGAGCGTGCTGCTGGTCGAGCAGAACGCCACCGCTGCGCTGGCCGTGGCCGACCACGCCTACCTGATCGAAAACGGCCACGTCGTCATGAGCGGAACGGCCGAAGCCATCAAGCAAAACCCCGACGTGCAGGAGTTCTACCTGGGCGGCGGCGAGCGTGTGGATTACCACAACGTCAAACACTACCGCCGGCGCAAGCGCTGGCTGGCGTAGCAGGTCAATTCCGGGCGCTGGCGGGTTTGCGCCGACGTTTTATTTTTTCAGCACCGCTTCCAGCTCGTAGCGCTTGATCTTGCCGGTGGCGCTGCGCGGCAATTCCGAGTCGGCCACGAAGCGCACTTCCTTCGGCAGCTTGTAGCGCGCGATCTTGCCGTTGCAGCACGCCACCACGTCGGCTTCGGTCAGGCCTGCGTCCTTGCGCACCACGAACGCCACCGGCACTTCGCCCCAGCGGTCGTCGGGCTTGCGCACCACCACGGCGTCGCCGATGCGCGGGTCGGCCAGCAGCACGCGCTCGATTTCTGCCGGGTAAATGTTTTCGCCGCCGGACTTGATCAGGTACTTGCGCCGGTCGACGAAATCCAGCGTGCCATCCGGGTTGCGCACGAACATGTCGCCCATGTGGAACCAGCCGCCGCGGAAATCCTTGGCGTTGGTCTCGGGCGCGTTCCAGTAGCCACTGAAAAGGGTGGGGCCACGGATCGCCAGTTCACCCGGGTCGCCATCGGGCACGTCGTGGTCGTGTTCATCGACCAGCCGGATGCGGCAGCCCGAGCTTTGCACCTTGGGCATGCGCGCTGGCGTTTCGCCAATGCCGACCACGCCCTTGCTCGCGGGCGGCATGCCGGTCTCGGTCGAACCGAAGCTGTTCAGGAACGGCGTGCCCGTGAGGCGCGTGACTTCCGCCAGTTGCTCGCGCGGAATCAGGTCGGCCATCGCGCCCATGGCCTTGATGCCGGCCACCTTGCCCTTCTGCGCGCGCATCGCTGCCGAGAACGTCTGCACCATGCCCGGCATGATTACGAACCAGTTGATGCGCTCGCGCGTCACGATTTCGGCCAGACGCTCGGGCTTGTAACCATCCACCACCGTGACCTTGCCGCCGTTCATCAGCGTGGCCAGCGTCATGTCGGTGGACGCCATGTGGAACAGGGGCGCCCAGGCGACGAAGCCGTCGTCGGCGGCAAAGTGCTGGTCGATGCCGAACACCTGCCCGCGCGCAATCGCCGCGCGGTGGCTGATCATCGCGCCCTTGGGCATGCCGGTGGTGCCGCTGGTGTAGAGGATCGTCAGGCCATCCTCGGGCTCAGCCACGTCGGGCGGTTCGGCGGCCGAGGCGCCCGCCAGCAGCTTCTCGTATTCGTCCTCGATCACGATTACGCGCGCCTTGCGGTACGAAATGCCGTCGAGTTGCGCCTTGAAGCGCGCCGACACCAGGATGACCTTGGGCTCGACCAACTGCGTGCAGTGGTCCAGTTCGGCCGGAACGAAGCGCCAGTTGAGCGCCGCCACGATGGCAGCCAGCTTGGCGGCAGCCAGTTCCAGTTCGATGAACTCGGTGCGGTTCTCCGCCAGGATGCCGACGCGATCGCCACGCTGGATGCCTATGGTCGCGAGGGCATGGGCAAGACGGTTCACACGCTCGTTCGCCTGCGCATACGTGTACTGCCGCACGCCGTCGTCCAGCGCGATGCGCGCGCCGCCGTAGCGCGCCTGGAATGCAAACAGGCTGCCGACGTTGAGGGCGGCTGATTGGGTGGCAAGCTGTCTGTTGGTACCGGTTTCGATCATTGTGTCTCCGCTTTTTGCATGTGCGCGTATTGGCCGGGCATGTCGCGTGTCCGCCCGATGCACCGAGTTGATATTGTCACGTGGGTCCGATGCCACTTGTGGCGAGTGATGCGGACACGCTATCGGGAGCCATCGGCCTGCGATCGATAACCAACCGGTGTCTGTCCCGTCCACTGCCGGAACGCGCGGCTGAAACTTTTTTCGCTGGCGAATCCCACCGCGACCGCAACGCGCCGGATCGGCATGCCGGAGCGCAACAACAATTCGCGGGCGCGCGTGCTGCGCACCTGGTCCTTCAACCGCTGCAGCGTCACGTTTTCGCGGCGCAATTCGCGGTGCAGCGTGCGCACCGAAACGTGCAACTGCGCGGCCAGCGTTGCGGCGGTGTGGTGGCGGTCGCGCGCGCTGAGCAGGTTGCGCACGCGCGGCGCCAGCAGGCGGTCGCGGCGCCACGGCCAGACCAGGATGGGCAATGCGTTCTGCAGCATCTGGTCGAGCGCGGCGCCGTCGCGCCGCAACGGCATGTGCAGATAGCCGGCGTCGAAGTGCAGCGCAGCGCGGCGCGCGTCGAAACGGACGGTCCCGGGGAAAAGGCGTGCGTACAGATCGGCGTGCGCCGGGGTAGGAAACGGGAATTCGGCGGCACGCAAGGTGATCTGTGAATCGATCAGCCAGCAGGCAAAGCCGTGCAGGTTGCGCAGCAGCGAGAACAGCGCAAATTCGCGCAGTATCCCTAGGTCGCGCTGCTCCGTGACGGTAACTTGCGCCTGCGTGCCGTCGTGCCTAAGTGCAAGCAGCACGTCGCGGGCGAGCAGGCCATGGTGGCGGCACCAGCGCGCAAGCGCCACGCCGAGGTTGGGCGCGCTGATGCTGGCGCGCGCCAGCATGCCGTAGCTGCCCCAGGGCAGGCGCCGCGCGAACCAGCCGAGCGCTTCGTCGTCCAACTCGCGCATGGCGGCGGCGCACAAGCGTTCGAACTGTTGCGCCGCGACATGGCCGCCGGCACGGGCCAGGTCGCGTGGCGTGATTTGTGCCGCGGAAAGCGCGGCGTCGGGCGCCATGTGACGTTGCGTGTACGCTTGCAGCACCGCATGCACCAGCGCCATGGGCGTCTGGGCGTAAGGGTTTTCTGCAGTGTGCGGACGCGGACTGGCCATGTGAAAACGAGTGTGCGTGTCGTTGGCATTTTCCGCAACCTCGGTGGCAACACCAACGGGCGCAACGGGCTTAAGCTCGGACCATCGTCAACCGCAGCGCGTGGCGGGTTGAGAAGAGGGACAAAACGACATGTCGGTATTGAAAAGCCATCTGAATGCGCGCTCGGCCGAGTTCCGGACGAATGCGGAAGCGATGCGGGTGCTGGTCGATGACTTGCGTGCGCAGGTCGAAAAGGTCGGCCGCGGCGGCGGCGACGCGGCGCGCAAGAAACACATGGATCGCGGCAAATTGCTGCCGCGCGTGCGCGTGCAGATGCTGCTCGATCCGGGCACGCCTTTCCTCGAGGTGGCGCCCCTTGCGGCGCTGCACATGTATCCCGGCCGGAACGGCGAAGATTCCGCGCCGGCCGCGGGGATGATCGCGGGTATCGGCCGCGTGTCGGGCGTCGATTGCATGATCGTCTGCAACGACGCCACCGTGAAGGGCGGTACCTACTACCCGATGACGGTGAAGAAGCACCTGCGCGCGCAGGAGATCGCTCAGCAAAACCACTTGCCGTGCATCTATCTGGTCGATTCGGGCGGCGCCAACCTGCCCAACCAGGACGAGGTGTTCCCAGATCGCGACCACTTCGGCCGCATCTTCTACAACCAGGCGCAACTGAGCGCGCAGGGCATCGCGCAGATCGCGGTGGTCATGGGCAGTTGCACCGCGGGCGGCGCGTACGTGCCGGCGATGAGCGACGAGGCCATCATCGTGAAGAACCAGGGCACGATCTTTTTGGGTGGGCCGCCTTTGGTGAAAGCCGCCACCGGTGAGGTGGTGAGCGCCGAAGACCTGGGCGGCGGCGACGTGCACACGCGCCTCTCGGGCGTGGCCGACTACCTGGCCGAGGACGACGTGCATGCGCTCGCATTGGCGCGTGAAATCGTCGCCAACCTGAATCACACCAAAGTACCAGGTGGCGCGTTGCGCACGCCGGTTCCGCCCAAGTACCCGGTGGACGAACTCTACGGCGTGATTCCGACCGACAAGCGCAAGCAGTTCGACGTGCACGAAATCATCGCTCGCATTGTCGACGGCAGCGAATTCCAGGAGTTCAAGGCGCGCTTCGGCACCACGCTGGTGTGCGGCTTTGCCCACGTGGAAGGCATGCCGATTGGTATCGTCGCCAACAACGGCATCCTGTTCAGCGAGTCGGCGCAGAAGGGCGCGCACTTCATCGAACTCTGCTGCCAACGCAAGACGCCGCTTTTGTTTCTGCAGAACATCACCGGCTTCATGGTCGGCCGCAAGGTGGAAAACGAAGGCATTGCGCGCCACGGCGCCAAGCTGGTGACGGCTGTGGCGACGGCCAACGTGCCCAAGTTCACGATCATCGTCGGTGGCAGTTTCGGTGCGGGCAATTACGGCATGTGCGGCCGCGCGTATTCGCCGCGTTTTCTCTGGATGTGGCCGAACGCGCGCATCGGCGTGATGGGCGGCGAGCAGGCCGCCAACGTGCTGGCCACCGTCAAGCGCGACAACATCGAGCGCAAGGGCGGCACCTGGAGCGCCGAGGAAGAAGAAGCCTTCAAGGCGCCGCTGCGCGAGCAGTACGACAGCCAGAGCGCCGCCTACTACTCCACCGCACGCCTCTGGGACGACGGCATCATCGATCCGGCGGACACGCGGCGCATGCTGGCACTGGGGCTGTCGGCAGCGCAGAACGCGCCGGTTCCGGACGTCAAGTTTGGCGTATTCCGCATGTGACGGGTGCGACGTTCATCGTTTGAATGGAATACCCGCAGCATGCGTATCCACATCGGTATCGACGATGAGTTGCCCGCCGAGGCCATGCGCGTCGGTCCCTGCACCAGCAAGAAGGGAACGGTCGGGGCCAGTTTGCGTCTGCTTGCGCGCCGTGCCGGCTACCGCGAAATCCCCAAATGGGAAGGCAAGCTCAGCGCGTGGGAGCATTCAAGCCCATAGATTCATGCAACCGTTACTTGAAACCGAATCACCATGACATCCACCCTCCGCACCGAGACCCAAGGCCACGTTGCCACCGTCACGCTCAACCGGCCGGACGTGCGCAACGCCTTTAACGACGAAACCATTGCCGAAATGTCGGCCACGTTCACGCGACTGGGCGCCGAAGCGGGTGTGCGCGCCATCGTGCTGGCGGCCGAAGGCAAGGCGTTTTGCGCCGGCGCCGATCTCAACTGGATGCGCCGCATGGCCGATTACACCCGCGACGAGAACTTGAAAGATGCCGCGCAACTGGCCGAGATGTTGCGCATCATGGACCGCTGCCCCAAGCCCATCGTGGCGCGCGTGCAGGGCGATGTGTACGCCGGCGGCATGGGGCTGGTGTCGGTCTGCGACGTGGCCGTGAGTGTGGAGAGCGCGCACTACTGCCTGAGCGAAGTCAAGCTCGGCCTGATGCCGGCCACCATCAGCCCCTACGTGATTCGCGCCATCGGGCCGCGTGCGGCGCACCGCTATTTCCTGACCGGCGAGCGCTTCTCGGCGGACGAGGCGCTGCGCATCGGCCTGGTGCATCAGGTGGTCACGCTGGAGTTGCTGGATGCCGCGGTCGGCAGCATCGTGAACGCGCTGGTGCATGCGAGCCCCAACGCCGTGCGCGAAGGCAAGCAACTGCTGCACGACGTGGCCGGGCGGACGATCGACCGGGCGCTGATCGCGCACACCGTGGAAGGTATTGCCGACATCCGCGCTTCGGCGGAGGGCAAGGAAGGCGTGCAGTCCTTCTTGCAAAAGCGCAAGCCTGCCTGGCTCGACGGGAAATGACAGGTTCCTCGGTTGTTTTGAAATGAACGGCGCCGGCGGGCCCCTGGGTGGTGCCCGGCACATCTTGATGGAGACGAACATGTTCAACAAAATTCTGATCGCGAACCGCGGCGAGATCGCCTGCCGCGTGGCCGCCACCGCGCGCCGCATGGGCATCAAGACGGTGGCGGTGTATTCCGACGCCGACGCACACGCCAAGCACGTATCGGTGTGCGACGAGGCGGTTCACATCGGCGGCAGCGCGCCGGCCGATAGCTACCTGAAATGGCAGCGCATCATCGATGCGGCCAAAGCCACGGGCGCCGAAGCGATCCACCCCGGCTACGGCTTCCTGAGCGAGAACGCCCACTTTGCCGACGCCTGCGCCGAAGCGGGCGTGGTTTTCATCGGCCCGCCCGCGAGCGCCATGCGGGCCATGGGCCTGAAGGCCGAATCCAAGCGCTTGACGGGCAAGGCCGGCGTGCCGCTGGTGCCGGGCTACCAGGATGAGGACCAGGATCCGGCGCTGCTCAAGCGAGAAGCGGACCGCATCGGCTATCCGATCCTGCTGAAGCCCAGCGCCGGCGGCGGCGGCAAGGGCATGCACGAGGTCTACAAATCGGAAGACTTTGCCGGTGTATTGGCGTCCGCCAAGCGCGAAGCCGCGGGTGCCTTCGGCAACGACGCCATGCTGATCGAACGCCTGGTGCAGCAGCCGCGCCACATTGAAATCCAGATTTTCGGCGATACGCGCGGCAATTACGTTCACCTGTTCGAGCGCGACTGCTCCACCCAGCGGCGCCACCAGAAGGTGCTGGAAGAAGCGCCCGCCCCCGGCATGACGCCCGCGCTGCGCAAACAAATGGGCGAAGCGGCCGTGGCCGCCGCGCGCGCCGTGAACTACGTGGGCGCCGGCACGGTGGAATTCATCGTCGAGCAGTTGGGCGGCTACGACCACCCCGAGCAAATGAAGTTCTACTTCATGGAAATGAACACGCGCCTGCAGGTCGAGCACGGCGTGACCGAAGCGGTCACGGGTCTCGACCTGGTGGAATGGCAGTTGCGCGTGGCGGCCGGTGAAACCTTGCCGCTTAAGCAGGAGCAATTGCGCATTCGCGGCCATGCCATCGAAGCGCGCATTTGCGCCGAGAACCCGGACAAGGACTTTCTGCCCGCCACCGGTACGCTGCGCGTCTATCGCACGCCGCCGCACAGTCACTTCGCCGTGAGCGCCACGCGCATGGACGACGGCGTGCGCGAAGGCGATGCCATCAGTCCGTTCTACGACTCGCTCATCGCCAAGCTCGTGACCTATGGCGAAACGCGCGATCAGGCGCTCGGGCTGCTGGATGAGGCGCTGGCCGAGACGCACATCGTCGGCCTGAACACCAACGTGCAGTTCCTGCGCCACGCGATTGCCACGCCGTCGTTCAGCCAGGCCAAGCTGGATACGGCGCTGATCCTGCGCGAGAAAGAGCGCCTGTTCAACCAGGACCCGCTGGGCGCCGCGATGGTGGCCGCATCGGCCATCGCGTGTTCGGTGCTGCGCGAACGTGCCGCGGAAACCGACGACCCGTTCTCACGCCGCGACGGTTTCCGCTCGCACGGCATTGCCACGCGCCGCGTTGACTATGAGTACCGTGGCGCGCCCGTCACGGTCAAGCTGCGCTATTTGCACGACGGTTTCCAGTTGCGCGTGGGTGATGCGGTGGGGCAGCCGCTCGATTTCACGCTGCTGCGGAACAGCGGCGGCGCCACCGGCGATCGCATCGACGTGCGCTACGGCGGCCGCCGCCAGGTGGTGCGCGTCTACCGCGTGGGCCCCGTGCTGCATGTCTTCGGCACCGACGGCGCGGCGCAGATCACAGAAATCGACCCGCTCGCGCGCGCCGGCGAGGGTGCCGGGGAAGGCGGGCGCCTTACCGCGCCTATGCCCGGGAAAGTGGTGTCGTTCGCCGTCAAGACAGGCGACAAGGTCAGCAAGGGCCAGCCGCTCGCGGTCATGGAAGCCATGAAGATGGAGCACACCATTTCCGCGCCGGAGGATGGCGTGGTGGGCGAGTTGCTGTTTGCGCCCGGCGACCAGGTGCCCGAAGGCGCCGAGCTGCTGCACCTGACGACCGCGAAGTGAAACTGCTGCTCTGCAGTCGCGGCTCTGTGTCCGAGCGCGACTGGCTCGACGGCTTGCGGGCCGCGTTGCCGGGACATGTGGTGGCGATCTGGCGCCCCGGTCTCGCCGCGGATTTCGACGTGGCGCTGGTCTGGGATCCGCCGCAGCGGCTGTTCGACGAACAGCATGCGCTGAAAATGATTTTCAACCTGGGGGCGGGCGTGGAAAAGCTGCTGGCGCTGCGCCTGCCCGCCGGCATCCCGGTGCTGCGCCTGGAGGATGCCGGCATGGCGCTGCAAATGGCGGAATATGCCTGCCACGCCGTGATCGGGTTCTTTCGCGAATTTGGCGTTTATCGCTGCCAGCAGGCGCGTGCCTTGTGGCGCCCACACGCTGCGCGTGATCGTGGCGATTTTCCAGTGGGCATCATGGGTCTGGGCGCGCTCGGAGCGCGCGTGGCGGCAGCCGTGCGCCAGTTTGGTTTCCCGATGACCGGATGGAGCCGCAGCCGCCACGTGCTGGAAGGCGTGCGTACGTATGCGGGTCCGGGGGAACTGGATGAATTCCTCGCGGCCACGCGCGTCCTGGTCGTGCTGCTGCCGCTCACGGCTGCGACGCGCGGCATTCTGGACGGCGAGCGCCTGCGGCACCTGCGCGGCGGCGGGTGCCTCGTCAACCTCGCGCGTGGCGGGCTCGTGGTGGAAGACGATCTGCGGGACGCGCTGGACACGGGGCAGCTCGGCGCTGCGGTGCTGGATGTCGTGGCGACTGAGCCGCTGCCCGCGGATCACTGGATGTGGCGCCATCCGGGCGTGACCCTGACGCCGCACATATCCGCACAAACCCTGTGCGCCGATGCGGTTGTCCAGGTGGTCCACGCGGTCGAGGCGCTGGAGCGGGGCGCGCCGCTCCCGGGGCAGATCGACCGGCTACGGGGCTATTGAGCCGGCTCTTCGGGCACTGTTTCGGCCCGCAGATGCAAAGCCTTCGGCTGGTGGGCTTGTCTTTCGGACCTGCTGTATTCGTGCAAAACGCGGTGCTACGATGCGTGAACTCGCGGGAAGCCGGCGCGATGTTGTGCCCATACCCGCTGACCAGGAGACCCATGCAATGTCCGTAACAACAGCAGGAAAATGGACCGCGACCCTCATCGCCATCGGCGCGAGTCTTGCGCTCGGCACCAGTGCCATGGCGGCCGGCACCGTCAACGTCGGCATGTCGACCACGATGAGCGGCGCCATCGGCTCGCTCGGCACCGCAGGCCGGAACGGCGTGCAACTCGCCATCGACAAGATCAACGCCGAAGGCGGTTTGCTCGGTGACCAGATCAAGCTGGTGACGGCGGAAGACCAGGCCAAGCCGCCGATCGGCGTGACCAACGTACGCAACTTCATCCTGAACGACAAGGTGAAGGCCATCTTCGGGCCGGTGAGCAGCGCGGTCGGCTCAGCCGAAGCCGGTGTGGCCAAGCAATACAAGGTGCCGATCTTCTTCCACACGTCCAACGACATCGACCAGACCGGCCACGCGTTTTCCAAGTACGTGTTCCAGGTGGTGCCCAGCACCTACATGGAGCCGCACGCGATTGCTGCCTACGTTGCCAAGGAAGCCAAGGAAAAGGGCTGGAAAACCTTCTACACCATCAGCCCCGACTACAGTTTTGGCCGCACCACGGTGGAGGAATTCCTCAATGGCATGAAAGCCAACGGCGTGACCCCCGACGTGGTCGGGCAGCAATGGCCGGCCCTGGGCGCGAGCGACTACAGCCAGTACATCTCGGCCATCAACACCAAGAAGCCTGATTTCGTTTTCGTTGGCCAGTATGGTGGCGATCTGGTGACCTTAACCAAGCAGGGCAACGGCGCCGGGCTGTTCAAGAATTCGCACGTGTACGCCGGCTACTGGCTGGATGCGCTGCAGGCGCTGGGCGCCGACGCACCCGCGGGCGTGATCAGTTCCGACCGCGCCAAGCCGTTCTACGACAACCCGACCGCGGCCATGAAGGAATTCACCAAGGCCTACCACGAGAAGTTCGGCAGCTATCCGGCGGCATGGGCCATCCTGAGCTATTCGGCGGTTGAAACCTGGGCGCAAGGCGTGAAGAAAGCAGGCTCGTTCGATGCCGACAAGGTAGCCGACGCGCTCTCGGGCGCGACCATCGACAGCGCGCTGCGCGGCCCGTTCAAGATTCGCGAATGCGACCACTTGGCTGAAGTGCCCGAATACATGGGCGTGCTGTCGCCGGACGTGAACAAGGACTACGGCGTGCGCACGATGGACAGCATCGTCGAGGAGCCGGCCAGCAAGACCATGATGAGCTGCGAAGCCAAGAAGAAGCTGCAAGGCTGATCGGGTTTTTCAAACCACAAGCGGCGGTCGTTGCGTTGACGCAAGGCCGTCGCTTTTTTGCGTCCGCGAATGGCGTTGCGCGCGAGCGAGTACGCGGTTTCCCGCGGCACACTGCGCCATTTGCGCGCTCCCGAGTCAGTCGATGACCGACACGGCCGGACAATGTTCACGAACGTATTCACAAGGATTGACCATGGCAACCGATTCGATTCTTTCCGGTTTTCGCTCGCTCGGCGTTCCCGAGCGCCTCAAGACGCTCGCTGAAAAGTGCGGGCTGACGCAGGAAGAAAGCGCCCTTCTGGGGTCGGGTTCCGCGCTGCCGCTGGCGGTGGCTGACGGGATGATCGAGAACGTGGTGGGGCGCTTCGAGCTGCCTTACGGCATTGCCGGCTACTTCCAGATCAACGGCCGCGACGTGCTGGTGCCGATGGCGGTCGAAGAGCCTTCGATCATTGCGGCGGCGTCGTTCATGGCCAAGCTCGCGCGCGCATCGGGCGGTTTCCAGACGTCCAGCACCGGACCCATCATGCGCGCGCAGATCCAGATCCTGGGCGTGACCGATCCGTTCGGCGCGCGCCTGGCCATCCTGAAGGAGCGGCAGGACATCATCGATCGCGCCAACAGCCGCGACCACATGCTGATGCAGCTCGGCGGCGGCTGCAAGGATCTGGAGGTGCACGTGTTCGCCGACACCACGCGCGGCGCGATGGTCGTGGTGCACCTGATCGTCGACGTGCGCGATGCCATGGGCGCCAACACCGTCAACACCATGGCGGAATACGTGGCCGGCCGGCTGGAGCAAATCACGGGTGGGCGCGTGCGCCTGCGCATCCTCTCCAATCTGGCGGATTTGCGCCTGGCACGCGCGCGCGTTCAAGTCCCCGCCGACGTGCTGACGACGTCCGAATACCAGGGCGCTGACGTCGTCAACGGCATCCTCGACGCCTATGAATTCGCGGTGATCGATCCGTACCGCGCGGCCACGCACAACAAAGGGATCCTGAACGGCATCGACCCGGTCATCGTAGCGACCGGCAACGACTGGCGTGCCATCGAAGCGGGCGCGCACGCCTACGCCAGCCGCAGCGGCCGCTACACATCGCTCACCACGTGGGAAGTGGCCACCAACGGCGATCTGGTGGGCACGCTGGAAATGCCCATGGCGGTGGGCCTGGTCGGCGGCGCCACCAAGACGCATCCGCTGGCGCGCTTGTCGCTCAAGATCCTGGGCGTGAAGAGCGCGCAGGAACTCGCTGAAGTCGCGGTCGCGGTCGGCCTGGCACAGAACATGGGCGCCCTGCGGGCGCTCGCCACCGAAGGCATCCAGCGCGGCCACATGGCGCTGCATGCGCGCAACATCGCGATCAACGCGGGGGCTGCGGGCGACGAAGTGCAGTGGCTTGCGCACGAACTCGCGGCCGCGCACGACGTGCGCATCGATTTCGCCAAATCGCTGCTGGAAAAACACCGCAAGGCGCGCCCCTGAACGGCGCGGGCGGATAACCTGGGCCGCACGCGTCGTATTCCCTCATGCATGGCTGCGGCTTGTCGGATGCGCGGGAACGCAGTGCTACCATGCACGCGGTCTTGGAGCGGCCCGGCCGCCCATCACGGCCAATCAACCGGGAGACAAACAGAATGACGCTTTCAATCTTCGGAAAGTGGGCTGCGCGCTTCGCGGCAGTCGGTGCGGCGAGCCTGGCGTTCGGCGCCTGTGCGGTGGCCGCAGGGACCGTCAACGTCGGCATGTCGACCACCATGAGCGGCGCCATCGGATCGCTCGGCGTGCCGGGAAAGAACGGCGTGCAAATGGCCATCGACAAGATCAATGCCGAAGGCGGCTTGCTGGGTGATCAGATCAAGCTGCTGACCGCCGAGGATCAGGCCAAGCCGCCGCAAGGCGCAACCAATGTGCGCAATTTCATCCTGAACGACAAGGTGAAAGCCATCTTCGGGCCGGTCAGCAGCGCCGTCGCGTCGGCCGAAGCGGGCGTTGCCACGCAATACAAGGTGCCGATCTTCTTCCACGCGTCGAACGACATCGACATGACCGGGCACTCGTTTTCCAAATACGTGTTCCAGGTGGTGCCGAGCAACTACATGGAATCCCAGGCCATCGCCGATTACGTCGCGAAGGAAAGCAAGAAGAACGGCTGGAAAACCTTCTACACGATCAGCCCCGACTACAGCTTCGGGCGCAACATCGTGGGCGACTTCCTCAAGGCCATGAAAACGCGTGGCGTGGACGTCGATTTGGTGGGCCAGCAATGGCCGGCTTTGGGCACGAGCGATTTCAGTCAATACATTTCGGCCATCATCACCAAGAAGCCCGACTTCATTTTCATTGGCCAGTACGGTGGTGATTTGGTGACGTTCACCAAGCAGGCGAACGGCGCGGGCCTGTTCAAGAACTCGCATGCCTATGCAGCCTACTGGCTGGATTCGCTGGAAGCGTTGGGTCCGGACGCGCCCGGCGGCGTGATCAGCGTCGATCGCGTCAAGCCTTTTCACGACGCTCCGACGAAAGAATTGCAGGCGTTCACCAAGACCTACCACGCGAAGTTTGGCCACTACCCGCCGCCGTGGGCGGTCCTGGGTTATTCGGCCGTGGAAACCTGGGCGCAAGGCGTGAAGAAGGCCGGGTCGTTCGATGCCGACAAGGTGGTGGCGGCGTTGTCTGGCGACACCATTCACAGCGCGCTGCGCGGCGCGTTCAAGATTCGCGAGTGCGACCACCTGGCGGAGGCGCCGGAGTACATGGGCGTGCTGTCGAAAGAAGTGGACAAGAATTATGGTTTCCGCGTCCTGACGGACATCACCGAACTCCCGGCCAGCGAAATCATGATGAGCTGCGAAGCCAAGAAGAAACTGCAGCCTGCGGGCTCTTGATCGCGCGACGTGAAGGCGCGTCCGCGCGTGTCCCGGAAATTGCGCGGTCGCCTGTTCTTCGTCGTGTCTGACTGAAAAAGGAAGCCGCCTTTGCTGACCAACATCATCACCCAACTGTTTGGCGCGCTCACCAGCGCCAGCCTGCTGTTTTTGGTGGCCGCCGGCCTCACGCTGATTTTCGGCGCGATGCAGATCATCAACATCGCGCATGGCAGCTTCTACATGTTCGGCGCGTTCATCGTGGCCTCGCTGGCGGGCACCGGCGCGGCCAGCACCGGCGTGGGCTTTTGGGTCGCGGTGATCCTGGGCCCGATCGTGGTCGGCGTGATTGGTGCCTTGACCGAAATCCTGATCCTGCGGCGGCTCTATGGCAAGGAGCATTTGCTGCAGCTCCTGGCGACCTTCGGGCTGTTGTATTTCTTCGAGGGCGCGGCGCTCAGCATCTGGGGCAGCGAGTTCCGGTCGGTCTCGATTCCCACGTTGCTGCAAGGCCATCTGTCGGGCGCAGCCCGTTCGGTGCCCGCCTATGACCTGTTCATTCTTGGCGTCGCCGTCGCCGTGGGCGTCTTCATGTGGTGGCTGCTGCAGCGCACGCAACTGGGCTGGCGCATTCGCGCGGCGGTGGAAGACCCGGAAATGCTGGCGGCGTCGGGCACCAATGTGAGCCGCCTGTTCACCGGCGTGTTTGCTTTGGGCGCCCTGCTCGCGGGGAT